>NZ_JAPWGV010000030.1:0-75030 GCF_027213915.1 Sulfitobacter sp. G21635-S1 | reverse complement strand
CTTCCAATGATCACATTGCTGCGCTCACATCAGGGCGCCAGCGGCAAAATCCGTCTCGCGCGGGTGGGCGACAATGAATGTCAACACGACCTAGGCTCTGGGCCGACCAGGCCTCAGTCGCAGATTGTGCGCAGGGCGGCCCAATCCTCCGCGCTCAGCGCCGGGTCATAAGCGGCTCCCGCCTCGACCGCCGCCCGCGCCGCTTCGATGCGGGCACCCAGGGCTGGATGGCTCAGGAAATGCGCCGCCACGCCGTCGCGGTCCCCATACTTGCGGCGAAAGCTCTCGAACATGTCACCCAACGCGCCGGGGCTGACACCGGCGCGCGCCAGCACGTCATGGGCAAAACTGTCCGCACCCGCCTCGGCCTCCTGCGAATATTGCGCGGCGATCAGCCGCTCCGTCAGGAACAATACCGCCGCACCGCCGGCGAAATCGCCAAACAGCAATCCCAGCACACCGATGGACCCGGCAGACCGCAAGGCATGGCGGGTGGGGTCACGGCTGACCACATGGCCGATCTCATGGGCCAGCACCGCCGCGACCTCATCGGGGCTTTCAGCCGCCTCGATCAGCCCGCGAAACAGCACGACAAAGCCGCCCGGCAGCGCAAAGGCATTGACCATCGGGTGATCCAGTACCGCGACATTGATCTGCGGCACGCCATTTGTCGGCGCGTCCAGGCGGGCCACCAGCCGCTCCAGCGCGGCCACGCCTTCGGGGGCCTCGCACAGCGGCACCGGGTTCAGGCCGGTATCATCCAGCGCCTCACGGATATGGCCGAATGTCGCCTCGCCCAGCGCCCGCTCCCCTGCGGGCGGGATATAGGCCGCCATGTTGTCGGCCAGCAGCGGAACCAGAACACCAATCTGCAGGGCCACTGCCGCAACTGCCGCCAGCGCCCAGGCGGCCAGCCGGCCGCGGCCCTTTGGCGGCGTGCGGCGCAACCGGTTCGGCAGATGTGTCAGCAGGCTGGCGTCGGTCACGAAAAGCCGCGCGAGCGGGTCATCCTTCAGCCACAGCACTGCGCCACCTTTTCCAGCCGTATCCGGCAATTGCCGCACATCCTCGACGGGCCAACGCAGAATGCGCCCGTCATCCAGCCCGATCTGGAGGATGCCCGAAGCGATATGCAGGCTGACCTCCTCGGCCACCGGCCTGTCACCTTCGAAAAAGGCCGCCCCCATGGCGTCAAACCCGATGCTCATATCGCGGCCCCCAGGTCCAGCGCTTCGGCAAAGCCTTCGGCCTCGGCAAAGGCGTCGCGGTCGCGCTGGCTGATCGCCTGCAGGCCCGCTGTTGTCGGCAGGGTTGTGGTCCGCGCCATATGACGCATGATCGGAAAGGTGACGAAGGTATTGTGCAACACCCCCCACAGCAGGAAGACCGACAGGTAGATCACCCCGAGGATACCAAACGACAACCAGCGCGGCAGGTTGCCTAACCCGCCAAGCCCGGCAGCATTGGCCCCTTCCAGCCAGGCAGTCGGGCCATACATGGCAATGCTCAGCACCACCAACAAGGCGATGCCCAGCACCAGCACCAGGTAGGAGATGAAGGTGCCCAGCGTATAGATCATCGCGATGCGCGGTCCCTGCAGGCGCGAGGCAAAGGTCACGCCATAGGCGGCCTTGTGGTTTGCCATGATACGCTTGGCCACCCACCGGTAATGTATCGCACCGTAGACCAGCCCCGCCATGAGGACCGGAACCGCCCACAGCCGCTCCGGGCTTTCCCAGCCAAGCGGCCAGCGGCCAAGTTGCAGCGCTGTCACAAACCGCGACTGCAGGGAGCCCGGATTGGACAGCAGATCAGGGGTCATCGGGTCAATCACCAATATCCACAGGGCCAGTGCCATACCCGCGACCACCACCGCGATAAAGGGCAGCGCCGCACGGTAGAGCATTTGCCAGCGTCCCTGCTGAACCAGCCGGGCGGATCCAAAGAACGTCCGGTCGGTGCGGTATTTCTCCAGCGCGAAGGTCATCCGGGGCCAGAGAATGCCCAGCGTCAGGATCGTGACCGCCCAATGCACCAGCGCCCGCCCGGCATAACCCCAGGCCCCTTTCTCAAGGCCAAAGCGAACCCCGCGCCAGCGGGTCCGGGCCAGCACATAGCGCCGGGCGCGGTAACGGGCGTAGAACCAGATCGGGATGACCCCTGCGAAACTGGCAAGATATCCCAGCCAGGAAGAATTGAAGACCGAAAAGCTGACGAACATCAGCAGCAGGTTCACGATGCCGATGTAAAATGTCAGCACCACAACCGCGATGAAGAATCCCAGCAGCTTTTCCAGCGGGTCGCCCACGTATTCCAACGGATGCCCGCCGGGCCGGATCGCGGACCAGTACCAGCGCCGCAGCCGCGTTTTCATCCAGAAGCGGT
This sequence comes from Sulfitobacter sp. G21635-S1, assembly GCF_027213915.1. Taxonomy (NCBI): domain Bacteria; kingdom Pseudomonadati; phylum Pseudomonadota; class Alphaproteobacteria; order Rhodobacterales; family Roseobacteraceae; genus Sulfitobacter; species Sulfitobacter sp. G21635-S1. Next base: position 72,645 of record NZ_JAPWGV010000030.1, on the reverse strand, counting down.
AGAACCCCAGGGTGAGGATGGTGAAGAAACCGGTCTTGAGCGCCAGCCAGAACAGCGGCCATCGCCTGCCGGTGAATTCAACCTGCATGCCATCCGGCTGCAGCTGCGCAGGTGCTGCCTGCGGTGGGGCGGCCCAGGGGCTGTCTGGCACAGCGGTATCGCTCATGCCAGGCAGCCCGGATCAGGTGAACTTGTTGTCACGGGGGAAGCCGCGCGGTGCCATCCGACCGGCGGAGGCCCGTTTGCCGGTCCACTCGGTCAATTCGATCTCTGTCCGGGTGCGGCCAGCGGGGTCAAGCCAGGTCAGGCCCGTGGCACCGTCAAAGGTGGTGGCGTCGGACATGCCGCCGTCCTTGTACTTCTGCAGCCGCACGCCCTTGCCCCGGCCCATCTCGGGCAATTCGTCCAGACCGAACACAAGCACCTTGCGGTTCTCGCCCACCACCGCGACACGGTCGCCCGTGACGGGCCTGCACACCAGCGCCTTCACATCGCCCCGAACGTTCAGCACCTGCTTGCCGCTCCGTGTCTGCGCCACGACGTCCGCTTCCGGCACGACAAACCCATCCCCTGCGGTCGAGGCGACCAGCAGTTTGCGGTCGGGCTGGTGAATGAACAGATCGACGATGCGCACCTCGTTGGGCAGGTCCACCATCAGGCGCAGGGGTTCGCCCATGCCGCGCCCGCCGGGCAGATTGGCCGCAGAGATCGTGTAGAACCGCCCGTTGGAGCCAAAGACCAGCAGCCGGTCGGTGGTTTCGGCGTGGAATATGAACCGGGGGCCGTCGCCATCTTTGAACTTCAACTCGCGGGTCAGGTCGATATGGCCGGTCATCGCCCTGATCCAGCCCATTTCGGAACAGACAACGGTGATCGGCTCGCGGTCGATCATGGCCTCGATCGGCACGTCCTCCACCACGCCTGCCTCGGCAAAAGTGGTGCGCCGCTGTCCGCAATCGACGCCGTCAATGATCCAGTCCTTGCCAAATTGCTTCTTGGTGGCACGCAGCTGTTCGGTGATGCTGTCCCACTGCAGGTCTTCGCTTTCCAGCAGATCCTCCAGCCCGGCGCGTTCTTCCATCAGTTCGGATTGCTCGCGCAGCAGCTCCAGCTCTTCCAGCCGCCGCAAGGAGCGCAGGCGCATGTTCAGGATCGCATCGACCTGCACTTCGGACAATTCGCCCTCGCCCGGGGCGGGGCTGACATAGTCCTTTTCGTCCATCGCGCGGACGTGGTCCTTGCCCCAGTCCTCACGCATGAGCGCGGCCTTGGGGTCTTCGTCATAGCGGATGATGTCGATCACGCGATCCAGGTTGAGGAAGGCAACGATGAACCCTTCCAGGACCTCAAGCCGATGGTCGATCTTTTCCATCCGGTGCGCGGACCGGCGCTGCAGCACTTCCCGACGGTGATCCAGGAAGGCCCGCAGCACTTCCTTCATGCTGCAGACCTTTGGCGTCACGCCATCAATCAGCACGTTCATGTTCAGCGAAAACCGCACTTCCAGATCGGAATTGCGGTACAGCATCCCCATCAGCACATCCGGATCCACGGAGCGCGAGCGCGGCTCGATGATCAGGCGCACGTCGTCGGCGGATTCGTCGCGGACATCACCCAGAATCGGGATCTTCTTGGCCTGGATCAGCTCGGCGATCTTTTCGATCAGCTTGGATTTCTGAACCTGATAGGGAATTTCCGTGACCACGATCTGCCATTGACCCCGGCCCAGGTCTTCCACTTCCCAGCGGCAGCGCAGGCGAAAGCCGCCCTTACCGGTGCGGTAGGCCTGCGCAATATTCTCGGCCGGTTCCACGATGACGCCCCCGGTGGGGAAATCGGGGCCGGGCACAAAGTTGAGCAGGGTATCATCCCGGCAATCGGGCACCTTGATCATGTGAATGCAGGCATCGCAAAGCTCAGCGATGTTATGCGGCGGAATATTTGTGGCCATGCCCACAGCGATCCCGCTGGACCCGTTGGCCAGCAGGTTCGGGAACTGCGCGGGCAATACCGCCGGTTCGGTCAGCGTGCCGTCGTAATTCTCGCGAAAATCGACAGCGTTCTCGTTCAACCCCTCCAGCATCGCCTCGGCAACGGCGGTCATCCGCGCCTCGGTATAACGGCTGGCGGCGGGGTTATCGCCGTCGATGTTGCCAAAGTTGCCCTGCCCGTCGACCAGCGGGTAGCGCACGTTGAAATCCTGCGCCAGACGCGCCATCGCGTCATAGATCGCTGCATCGCCGTGCGGGTGATAGTTGCCCATCACATCGCCCGAGATCTTGGCCGACTTGCGGAAGCCGCCGGTCGAGGACAGCCGCAACTCGCGCATCGCAAAAAGGATACGGCGGTGAACCGGCTTCAGCCCGTCCCGCGCGTCGGGCAGCGCGCGGTGCATGATCGTGCTGAGCGCATAGGTCAGATACCTGTCGCCAAGTGCGCGGCGCAGCGGTTCGGACACATTGTTCGGGTCCGCCTGAGGGGGGTCGGTTACATCTGACATGGAGGGCTTTCTATCCAAGGGGCGCTTGGGCGGCAAGCGCTGGAATGGCCGCATTTTACCGCATTGCGGCAGTTGCGCCACGGGGGACCGAATTTTGCTTTTTCCCCGGTCCCTCCGGAATATTTTTCAACTAGGGAACCTAAACGCGTGACTTATGTGTTAGTGTTGTAACTCGTGTACATTGGGGAGTGTCATGAAGCGATTTATTTTATTGAGTTTCGGTTTTCTGGGTTGGGCTTTCTACGAAATGAGCGGCGGGGCGGACTTTGAACCGCGCAGCGTTCAGATCGCACGCATGAACCCGGCGCCGCAGGTGCAGGAGCAGACGGTCGTCACCAGTACTGCCGAACAGCCCGGCACCGATACCGCTTTCGTTGACACCGATCCGCCCCTGAACGCCCCTGATGACAGCGTGACCCGGGTTTCACTGAATTTGACCGCCATCAGCGACATTCTGGAAAACAGCGGTTCTGTCGACCCCGAAGTGACCGATACCGCCGTATCTGCGGATGACAGCGGTGTGCCACAGAACGTCGGCAGCCTGACATCCAGTGCCGATACACCCGCGATCATCCCCAGCCTGATCAACCCCAACGATGGTTTGAGCACCGCATCCTATTCGAGCACCGAAGGCGACATTCGCATTGTCTCGGGCAACCGTGTGAACGTGCGGGGCGGGCCCGGCACCAACTACGGCGTTGTGACAAAACTTGCCGAAGGTGACGCCGTGCGCGTCGTTCTGGACAACGGCGATGGCTGGGTAAAGATGCAGCCGCTTGATGGCGGCCCCGAAGGCTGGATGGCGGATTTCCTTTTGACCGGGGGCTGACCCCGGCTTGCCAAAGCATCCGACCCGCGCGAAGAAAGGCCTCCACCACGGGGGCCTTTTCATGTCGGCACGTTCCATCCTGATTACCGGCTGTTCCAGCGGCATCGGCGAAGCCTGCGCCCATGGCATGCGGGCGCGCGGCTGGCGGGTCTTTGCCAGTTGCCGCAAACAGGCAGATTGCGACCGCCTGATTGCCGCCGGGTTCGAGTCTCCGCGCCTTGACTACGCGGATGAGGACAGCATCCGCGCAGCAGTGGACGAGGTGCTTGCCGCAACGGGCGGCACGCTGGACGCGCTTTTCAATAACGGTGCATTCGCCCTGCCCGGCGCGGTGGAGGACCTGCCGACCGAGGGGTTGCGCAGCATCTTCGAAACCAATTTCTTTGGCTGGCATACATTGACGCGCGCGGTCATCCCGGTGATGCGGGCACAGGGTCACGGAAGGGTCGTGCAATGTTCTTCCGTGCTGGGCATGGTCACAATTCCCTGGCGCGGTGCCTATAGTGCGACGAAATTCGCACTGGAAGGGCTGACCGATTCCCTGCGCCTTGAAATGCACGGCACCGGCCTGCACATCTGCCTGATCGAGCCCGGGCCCGTGACCTCGAAGATCCGGGTCAATTCGATCCCGCATTTCGAACGCTGGATTGATTGGGAAGCCTCGCCCCGCGCCGAACAATACCGTGGCAGCCTGCTGAAACGGCTCTACGAATCGTCCGGGCCGGATCGTTTCGAACTGGGGCCGGAAGCGGTTCTGAAGCGCCTGATCCATGCCTGTGAAGCCACGCACCCCCGGGCGCGATACTATGTCACGACCCCGACCTATCTGGCGGGGATGCTGCGCCGCCTGCTGCCCACCGCCCTGCTGGACCGGGTGATGGGGGCAGGATAAAGGTTGCGTTCAAGGCCATCGCCGCTACATCCCGACCCAGGGAAAGGGAATGATCATGTTTGAAGACCCTCTGTTCATCGTTGTGCTTCTGTCTGTTGTGGCTGTTGCAGTTGTCCTGTTGATCGGTCTTGGCGGCTTTGCCGGTGGCGGCGAATTCAACAAGCGCAACGCGAACAAGCTGATGCGCTTGCGGATCCTCGCGCAGTTCATCGCGGTCCTGCTGATCCTGGGCTTCGTCTGGCTACGCGGAGGAGCGGACTGATGGTTGTCCTGAACAAGATCTATACCCGCACCGGCGATGCCGGAACAACCGCACTGGGCAATGGCGACCGTGTTGCCAAGCACAGCGACCGGGTGGAAGCCTATGGCACCTGCGACGAGCTGAACTGCTTTGTCGGCGTGGCGCGGCTTGAGGCGAAAGGCCAGACCGACAAGGCGCTCAGCCGCATTCAGAACGATCTCTTTGACCTGGGTGCCGACCTGTGCAGGCCGGACATGGCATCGGACGACAAGGCCGAATACCCGCCCCTGCGGATGACCGCGGCCCAGGTCGACCGGCTGGAGCAGGAAATCGACGTGATGAATGCCGAGCTGGAACCGCTGCGCAGCTTTGTCCTGCCCGGTGGCAGCAAGCTGGCGGCTCATCTGCACGTTTGCCGCACGGTTGCCCGCCGGGCGGAGCGTCTGACCGTTCTGCTGGCAGAGCAGGGCGACGTGAACAGCGCGGCGGTAAAGTACCTCAACCGGCTCAGCGACTGGTTCTTTGTCGCCGCACGGATGGCGAACAACGGTGGCAAGGATGACGTGCTGTGGGTGCCAGGCGCCAACCGGGACTAGGACCCGAGCGACCCATTGCCAGCGCTAACAGGTCAGAACGCGGCGTCTTCACTGCGGAAAATGCCGATTTTTCCCTGTTTCGCCCCTTGAGGTTTCGCTAAACCAGCACGAGACAATTCCATCGCCCGCCCTATGTGGGTGTGCAGCAACCAAGGAGAAGAACGCACATGAAGGTATTGGTGCCTGTCAAACGCGTGATTGACTATAACGTGAAAGTCCGCGTGAAATCGGATGGCAGCGGTGTTGATCTTGCCAACGTGAAGATGTCGATGAACCCGTTTGACGAGATTTCGGTCGAACAGGCGATCCGCCTGAAGGAAGCGGGTGATGCGGAAGAAATCGTCGTTGTTTCCATCGGTGTGAAGCAGGCGCAGGAAACCCTGCGCACGGCGCTGGCGATGGGTGCGGACCGGGCGATCCTGGTGGTTGCGACCGACGACGTGCATCAGGACATCGAACCGCTGACCGTTGCCAAGATCCTCAAGGCGATCGTGGACGAAGAGCAGCCGGGCCTGGTGCTCTGCGGCAAGCAGGCGATCGACAACGACATGAACGCCACCGGCCAGATGCTCTCGGCGCTGCTGGGCTGGTCGCAGGCCAGCTTTGCCTCCGAAGTCTCGATTGACGGCGACCATGCGGTTGTGACGCGCGAAGTGGACGGCGGGCTGCAGACCATCAAGGTGACCATGCCCACCGTGGTGACGGTTGACCTGCGTCTGAACGAGCCGCGCTATGCCTCGCTGCCCAACATCATGAAGGCCAAGAAAAAGCCGCTGGATGAGAAGACGCCTGCCGATTACGGGGTCGAAGTCGCCAACCGGCTTGAAATTCTGAAGACAGAAGAGCCCGAGGCCCGCGCAGCGGGGGAAATCGTGCCCGATGTGGACACGCTGGTGGCGAAGCTCAAAGAAAAGGGAGTTGTGTAATGGCTGTTCTGCTTCTTGCCGAGGTCAACAATGGCGAACTGGCAATGGACGCCACCGCCAAGACTGTGACCGCCGCCAAGTCTCTTGGTGACGTGACCATTCTCTGCGCGGGCGGCTCTGCTGCTGCCGCGGGCGAGACCGCCGCGAAAATCGACGGCGTGTCCAAGGTGCTGGTCGCCGAGGATGCAACGCTGGGTCACCGCCTGGCGGAATCCACGGCGGCGCTGATCGTGTCGCTGGCCGGTGATTACGAGCACATCGTCGCCCCCGCCACCACCGACGCAAAGAACGTGATGCCCCGCGTTGCGGCGCTGCTGGACGTGATGATCATCTCGGACGCTTCCGGCGTTGTGGATGGCGACACGTTCGAACGCCCGATCTATGCAGGCAACGCGGTCCAGACCGTGAAGTCGAAAGACGCCAAGAAGGTCATCACCTTCCGCACATCGACCTTCGATGCGGCCGGCACCGGCGGCTCTGCCCCGGTCGAGACGGTGGGCGCAGCGGCTGATCCCGGCCTTTCGTCCTGGGTCGAAGACAAGGTTGCCGCCAGCGACCGCCCCGAGCTGACCTCGGCCGGGATCGTTGTGTCGGGCGGCCGTGGTGTCGGCTCGGAAGAAGACTTCAAGCTGATCGAGCAACTGGCCGACAAACTGGGCGCCGCCGTTGGCGCGTCCCGTGCGGCGGTCGATTCGGGCTATGCCCCGAACGACTGGCAGGTTGGCCAGACCGGCAAGGTGGTCGCGCCCGAGCTGTATGTGGCGGTCGGCATCTCCGGTGCGATCCAGCACCTTGCGGGGATGAAGGATTCGAAGATCATCGTTGCGATCAACAAGGACGAAGAAGCCCCGATCTTCCAGGTCGCCGACTACGGTCTGGTTGCCGACCTCTTTGAGGCTGTGCCGGAACTGTTGGGAAAACTGTGATCTGACCGGCCAGCCAGGCTGGCCATTTCGGAACGCTCAAAGGCCCGCCACTGGCGGGCCTTTCTGTGTCAAAGAGAACCGATTTTCCCGATCAATCTGGCGGCACATTCCTCATGTGCCTGTGGCCCGAGCATCTGCGCCGCTGCCATTTCCTCCAACGGGCCGAAGATCATCCCCCCTGTCCCCTTCTGTACCGCAGCGGCAGAGGCGACCACTTCGACCAGATCGGTCGCATCCGCTGCGACCTGCTCCAGCATCATGCGGGTGACGAACAAGGGACCGGCATCGCAGCGCTCCATGCCGTCGCCGTCATCCTCTGCCGGGGCATGGTCGGAAAACCAGAGCAGAACGCACTTCCTTCCGGCATGGTCCAACAGCAGTTTCATCCGCGCAATCCAGGCGCGCTGCAACTCCCTGCGGACCGCCGCGAACCGTTCCGGCGACACCTGATGAAGGTGCCCCAGCATGTGCCTGGTAAAATGGAAATCCGCAAAATCCACCTCTGGATAGATGGTTTGCAACAGGGGTGACGGCGCCACGAACCGGTCGTTCCGGCGCGGATGGACCGTGTAGAACCGGTTTGACATGTTCTGTGCGCCCATGACCTGCACCACAACCGCATCGGCCCGCGCTGCCGCGTCAATGACAAAGGGATCAAGCGTGAAAGCATCAATGCCTGCGTTGGGCAGACCGAAATTCACGCAGGGCTTGCACAGCCCCTCCTCGACCAATGCGGGAAAGGGCCTTTCGATGAACCTGCCATATGTCTTTGTCCCGCCCAGAAAGGCAATATAGGGCTCTTGCAGATTGCGTTGCGGCCCCCGGAACACAAGTTTGGAATTGGCATACCGACACGGCTGATAATCAAGGGCCCCCGGCCCCAGCACATCATAGGTCATAAACCCACCTCATTTAACTCACCCATCCGCACCCTGCACCACCTCCGCTTGCGATTTTGTAAATGGAAGAATTTGCCGAGCCTTTTAGACACCTGCAGCCCTTGCGGCTCGGGCCCCGCGCGCACTAATGTGTGCCGAACTCAGACAAAGGACGGGCCATGGACATCCAGACAATCGGTATCGTGGGCGCAGGTCAGATGGGCAACGGTATTGCGCATGTGATGGCGCTGGCCGGCTATGACGTCAAACTCACGGATGTCTCCGAAGACGCCCTGCGCGCAGCGGTCGAGATCATCGACGGAAACCTTGAACGGCAGGTCAACCGCGAGAAGATCACAGCCGAGGACAAGGCGGCGGCGATGGCGCGCATTCAAACCACCACCACCCTGACCGACCTGGGCAAGAGCGACCTGATCATCGAGGCCGCAACAGAACGCGAGACGGTGAAACAGGCGATTTTCGAGGACCTGATCCCGCATCTGAAGCCGGAGACGATCCTGACCTCGAACACCTCTTCGATCTCGATCACCCGGCTGGCCAGCCGCACCGACCGCCCGGAGAAATTCATGGGGTTTCACTTCATGAACCCTGTGCCGGTGATGCAACTGGTCGAATTGATCCGTGGGATCGCCACCGACGAGGAAACCTTCAAGGCCTGCGCCGATGTGGTGGACAAGCTGGGCAAGACCGCCGCCAGCGCCGAAGATTTCCCCGCCTTCATCGTCAACCGCATCCTGATGCCGATGATCAACGAAGCCGTCTACACGCTTTACGAAGGTGTGGGGTCTGTCAAATCCATCGACAGTTCGATGAAACTGGGGGCCAATCATCCGATGGGGCCGCTGGAACTGGCCGATTTCATCGGTCTGGACACCTGCCTTGCGATCATGAACGTGCTGCATGACGGGCTGGCGGATACCAAATACCGGCCCTGCCCCCTGCTGACCAAATATGTCGAAGCGGGCTGGCTGGGCCGCAAGACCCAGCGGGGTTTCTACGATTATCGCGGCGACACGCCTGTGCCGACCCGTTAGGTCGGCCGCTGCACCGGCCTGATCAGTCTTTCAGCGCCAGCGTATGCGCCCGCAGCCAGGCCATGAACCCGCGCGGATCGTCGGCGTATCTGTCGATTTCAGCCTGATCAATCGGGTGGCCGACAATGGGCCCCTGCGGCTTGTTGCAGGAATGGACGATCTCGTGCAGCAAGAGGCCCTGACGCAACATCGGACTGATCTGGTTGGCAATCTGATAGGCGCGGCTGTTCTGGCCGGGAAACTTCATCGGAACAACAGCAGCACCCGAGCGGCGGATCATCTTGGCCGTAAAGACGTTCCATTCGGCCTCGACCGCCGGGCCCCACCAGGTCTCGGAGGAGGCAACGACGCCAGAGGGAAACAGCGCCACAACGCCGCCATCCTTGAGATGGGCCATCGCCTTGGCCCGCATTTCGACCCCTTTGCGCTGCGCGTCAGCGTCATGCGGGAAGGGCACCGGTATCATGAAACTGCCGGCCACCTCGTCAATCGAGGTCAGCAACGACCGTGTCAGGATGCGGTAGTCGGAGCGGACCCGCCCGATCAGATCGGCAAAGATCATGCCATCGACCATGCCATGGGGGTGGTTCGCCACCACGACAACAGGACCTTTCGCCGGGATGCGCTCCAATTGCTCCTGCGGTGTCGTCAGGTCGATCCCCATCGTATCAAGGGCCGCACGCCAGAACGCCTGTCCCGAGGGGGCGCCACGTTTTTCGAACTGGCGGATCATGCGCAGGATGGTGAGTTTCCCGGTAAACATCTCCATCACACTGATAAAGCGGGCCTTCCAGGGATCGTCAAAAGTTGACGCATAGGAAAGACTGCGCCGATCATACTTGTTGAACGAAACGGTTTCAGCACGGGTGCTGTTCGCACTCGTGTTCCGGTTTATCAATGATTGTGACTCATCCACCAAGCAACATCACCTTTGTCATACGCGCATCAGCGGTGTCAGTAGCCTTCCCCGAACTTATCCGCAACCAATGCGGTCAGCGCCTCGGCCAATGCATCTGCATCGGGGCCGGAGGTCTGGATGTCAATAGTGGTACCACGGGAAGCGGCCAACATCAAAAGACCCATGATGCTGTCACCGGAAGCGGACATGCCGTCCTTGCTGACTTCGGCTCGGGCGTCGAAGGCTTCCACAACTTCCACCAGCTTGGCGGATGCACGTGCGTGAAGCCCCTTTACGTTAATAATCTTGAGGGAAATATCTGTCATTTCAGGACTTGGACTTTCTACTGCGCGCTCACGTTCTGGCTGTCGATGTACTTCTTACCAGCTTCAAGCGCCGCGCGCACGGCATCCGGTACATCCATCTGGCGGGATTTGGCCAGCTTGATCAGCATCGGCAGGTTCGCGCCATAGATGATCCGCCGGTTGGCCTGCTTGCAGGCCAGCAACGACAGGTTGGAGGGCGAACCGCCGAACAGATCGGTCACGACAACCACACCGGTCCCCTGGTCGACCTCATCGGCCGCTTCGCAAATTTCTTCCTGTTTGGCATCGCGGTCATGATCGGCGTGAATGGCAATGGCACGCACGCCGTTTTGTGATCCCACGACATGTTCGATCGCCGACAGGTATTCCTGTGCCAATCCTCCATGCGCTACAATCACAATGCCGATCAAGATGGTGCCTCTGCTATTCTTTGGCGATCCAGTTCGCGATGCCTTATTGACACCGGCCACCCTGCCTCTGCAAGACGCAAAGCATGGTCTTCGGCCATGGTTACAGAACGATGTTGCCCGCCGGTACAGCCAAAGGCGATGGCAATATGGGATTTCCCCTCTTCGCGGTAGGCGGGCAGCAGATAAATACTCAGCTCCAGCACCTTCTGCGCAAAGGTATCGAACCGGGCGTCCTGCTTGACGTAATCGGCAACGGCGGCGTTTGTCCCGTTCAGCGCCTTGAGCTGCTTTTCATAATGGGGATTACGCAGGAAACGGCAGTCATAGACAATATCGACCCCGCGCGGCACGCCGCGCTTGTAGGAGAATGACTGCACCGAAACCGCAAGGTGATGCTGACCACCGGGGACGAACCACTTTTCAATATCCTCGCGCAGGCGGTGCACGCTGTAGGATGTCGTGTCGATCAGCACATCCGCGCGGTTGCGGATCGGGGCCAGCAGGTCACGCTCGCGGCGGATGCCCTCTTCCGGCTGGTCCACGGGGGCCAGGGGGTGGCGGCGGCGGGTTTCCGAAAACCGCTGCAAGAGCACTTCGGTCGAACAATCGAGATAGAGCAGTTCCGATGTCAGATCCTGGGCGGCGGCCAGTTGGCGCAGCAGATCCATCATCGCATCCAGCGAAAAATCCCGGTTGCGCGGATCAATGCCCAGCGCCATGGGGCTTGACCGCGCAGGCGCGGCCAGCAAGGCCGGCATCAGGCGCAGGGGCAGATTGTCTATTGCCTCATAACCCGCATCTTCCAGCACGTTGAGTGCAGTCGACCGCCCCGCACCAGCTTGTCCCGTGACCAGCACGATATGCGGATGCGTGGCGCGGCGGTCGGCAGACCCGGCTGAATCACTATCGTTCATTGCTCAGAACTTATGCTGCACCGCAGATAAAGCAAGATGGCAGCGGCGAAATGCGGGCCGTCAACCCGGTGCAGGCAGGGAATATCCAACCCCAGCACCTGATGGGTCCGGGCCGGCGGCAACCGGTCCTGCTCTGCCCGGGACAAATCGACAACCAGCGCCAGCGGCGTCGGCCCGGCACCTGGCACCCGCAGGATGCCCAGGCCGCGGGCTTCGATCATCCCGGCAATGCTTTCGGGCACATCCGCGACCACACCATCACCGCGCCGGGAAACCCGCGTTCTGTCATCGGCGACCAATGTCGCACCAAGCGCAATCAATTGCAGCGCCAGGGCGGATTTTCCGGCCCCCGAAGGCCCGATGATCAACACCCCGCGATCCGCGATGCGGACCGTGCTGGCATGCAGGATGTCGGTTTCTCCGCTCAGGTCGGCAACCCGACGACAAAGCGCGCGCCCAGCGGGTCAGAGGTGATATCCGCCTCTGTCGGGCGAATGTTCTCGGCCCAGATCACACCGCCATGCGCTTCGACGATCTGCTTGGAAATCGCCAGCCCGAGGCCGGAGTTATTGCCAAAATGCTCTTCGGGACGTTGCGAATAGAACCGGGTGAAGATCTTGGAAAGTGCCTGTTCCGGAATGCCGGGGCCGGTATCCTCGACCACGACCAGAACCCGGTTCTCCCGCTTGCGCGCCCAGACCCGGATGGCATCACCGTCCTCGCAGAAGGAAATCGCATTGGTGATCAGGTTGACGAATACCTGCGCCAGCCGCGCCTCCAGCCCGTGCACGAGGATCGGGTCCGGGGGCAGATCAGTGATAAAGTCGATCCCCTTGCCCCTGGCTTCCTCGCCCAGGAATTCGCTGAGGTTTCCGATCATCTTGAGCAGGTTGAATTGTTCTTCCTCTTCCTTGACCAGTTCCGAATCCAGCCGGGAGGCGTTGGAAATGTCGCTGACCAGCCGGTCGAGGCGCCGCACGTCGTGGTCGATCACATCCAGCAGTTTTTCGCGCTGATCGTCACGTTTGACCATCCGCAGCGTTCCCACGGCGGACCGCAGAGAGGCCAGCGGATTCTTGATTTCATGTGCCACGTCGGCGGCAAATTGTTCGTTGCTGTCGATCCGGTTGTAAAGCGCCGAAACCATGCCGCGCAACGCCCCTGACAGCCGGCCAATCTCATCCGGTCGCGCGGTCAGATCGGGGATGCGAATCCGTCCGGGGTTTACCTTGCGCGCGTTCTTGTCACGCCCCAGCTCCGCCGCAGCAGACAGGTCCGCGAGCGGGTTGGCAATGGTCGATGCCAGAACAAGGCTCAGCCCGATGGACACCAGCGTGGCAATAACGAACATCTGCAACACGCGCTCGCGCTCGCCCCGGACCAGGCGGTCAATCTCCCCCGCCGCCGAAGCAATCGCGACAAAGCCGACGGGCTGGCCGTTTTGCAGGATCGGCGTCATCACGGTGAACAGAGTGCCACCGTCAGCGTCAAAGTTGTTTTCGATCTGGGTCCCGCTTGCCGCCGCACCGGGGATCATGGACTTCAGCCTGTCCTCAATAGGGATTTCCACGTCATCCGGGCCGCCAAACGGTGCCGATAATTTCGCCCACAGCCAGTTCAGGCCATCGGTCAGCAAGGTATGCTCTGCGACCTCAGACGGGCTGCCCATCTTGCCTTCGGTCTGGGAAATCAGCGTCTCGGCGGTGTCATATACATAGACCTCGACGCCGCTGCGCAGGTCGAGCGCGGACAGCGTGGCGGCGACATCCACACCATCACCCGTCGCGAGGTTCACCGGCGCATTGCTGGGCAGTTGCGCTTCGAACACATCTGCGATCAGCTCGCTTTCGGAAACCAGCGCCGAGGCACGTTGAACAGCCAGGCTGTCGCGGGATGAATTCAGATACAGGATGCCCGCGACCAGCACATTCAACGCAATCAGGTTGAATGTGATGATCTTGCGGGTCAGCGGTGACGAGCGCAACGAAAGCAGGCCACGCCGTTCCCGGCGTGCGCGCATTTCGTCCGGCGCGTCGTTGTCCGGTGCGATCCAGTCATCGCCTAGAACAATATCGCCATCCCGTGAAGATGTGCTCGTGTCGCGCACAAAGTTCCTTTCGGCAATTGCCAAGGGCTTGCTCTATTCTTCGTTATATCTGTAGCCGATCCCATAAAGCGTCTCAATCGCCGAGAATTCGTCGTCAGCGGTCCGCATCTTCTTGCGCAGGCGCTTGATATGGCTGTCGATGGTCCGGTCATCGACATAGACCTGATCGTCATAGGCCACATCCATCAGCTGATCCCGGGATTTCACGAAACCGGGACGTTGGGCCAAAGCCTGCAGCAGCAGGAACTCGGTCACGGTCAGGGACACTTCCTTGCCCTTCCAGCTGACCGCATGCCGCAGCGGGTCCATGCGCAGATCGCCGCGTTCCATCACCTTCGTCTCTTCGGTATCGCCGACCTCGCCGGTCTCCACTGCATCCTGACGGCGCAACAGGGCGCGAATGCGCTCAACCAGAAGACGCTGCGAAAAAGGTTTCTTGACGTAGTCGTCCGCGCCCATCCGAAGGCCCAGCACCTCGTCGATCTCGTCATCCTTGGAGGTCAGGAAGATGACCGGCATCGCCGTTTTCTGGCGCAGCCGCTGCAGCAGGTCCATGCCGTCCATGCGCGGCATCTTTATGTCAAGAACTGCCATATCCGGCAGTTTCTTGTTGAAGGCGTCAAGTGCCGCCTGCCCGTCATTATAGGTTTCCACTTCGAAACCTTCGGCTTCCAGAGTCATCGAGACGGACGTCAGGATGTTCCTGTCGTCGTCAACCAATGCAATTTTAGACATTGCCCGCTTCCTTCTTATGCTGCTCAACATTCGTTTTTGATTTTTGATTTATAGAACCCCGAATGTGGCCACCGAATCAATCTCTAACTACGAATCACCGCGCTTCCACCCATAATTCGGCCACAATTTGGTTAGGAATGGCTAAATTGCCGCACTTTTTCATGGACATCAGCCGGCCTGCCCGTCCCGGACACCGCCTGCCCGGAACCTCTTTGAGCACCCTTTCCGCCAAAGTTTGCCATGATGGCGCTAACTGCGACAAACCTGCCTGTTCTTATCTTGAAACCTCGTGTTAAGAGGCGCTGCATGACCCTAGATGGTCGCAGGCTGACTGCCTGAGCAACCTTGATTTGCGCAATTTCCGCGCGCCTGCAGGAGAAAATACATGACATTTGGACGGGTAAACCCGCAGTTCCGCCTTGAGGATCAACAGATCGCGGGGCTGGGCAATGTCTATTACAACCTGATGGAACCAGCTCTGATCGAGACCGCGGTGAAACGTGGTGAAGGCACGCTTGGCAATGGCGGCTCATTCCTGGTGACCACCGGCAAGTTCACAGGCCGGTCCCCCAAGGACAAGCATGTGGTCAAGACCGACAGCGTCGTCGACACGATCTGGTGGGAAAACAACGCCGCCATGTCGCCCGAAGGTTTCGATGCGCTTTATGATGACATGATTGCCCACATGCAGGGCAAGGATTACTTCGTGCAGGATCTGGTCGGCGGCGCCGATCCCCGCCACGCGATCAACGTCCGCATGGTCACCGAACTGGCCTGGCATGGCCTGTTCATCCGCACCATGCTGCGGCGTCCGGACCGCGCGGACCTGGACGATTTCACCGCCGATTTCACCGTGATCAACTGCCCGACCTTCCAGGCCGACCCAAAGAAACATGATTGCCGTTCCGAAACGGTGATCGCGATGAACTTTGACCGCAAGCTGATCCTGATCGGCGGCACCGAATACGCGGGCGAGAACAAGAAATCCGTCTTTACCCTGCTCAACTATCTGCTGCCGGAAAAGAACATCATGCCGATGCATTGTTCCGCCAACCACGCCACCGGCAACCCGGTGGACACGGCGGTCTTCTTTGGCCTGTCCGGCACCGGCAAGACGACCCTGTCCGCCGATCCCCAGCGCACGCTGATCGGCGATGACGAACACGGCTGGTCAGACAACGGCACCTTCAACTTCGAAGGGGGCTGCTATGCCAAGACGATCAACCTGTCTCCGGAGGCAGAGCCGGAAATCTATGCCACCACCACCAAATTCGGCACAGTGATCGAGAACATGGTCTATGACGAAGAGACCAAGGAACTGGATTTCGAAGATGACAGCCTGACAGCCAACATGCGCTGCGCCTATCCGCTGCATTATATCTCCAATGCCAGCAAGAAGGCCCTGGGCGGCCATCCGAAAAACATCATCATGCTGACCTGCGATGCCTTTGGTGTCCTGCCCCCCATCGCACGGTTGACCCCCGCGCAGGCGATGTACCACTTCCTGTCCGGCTTCACCTCCAAGGTCGCCGGCACCGAACGTGGCGTGACCGAGCCGGAGCCCACATTCTCCACCTGCTTCGGCGCGCCTTTCATGCCGAGACGCCCCGAAGTCTATGGCAACCTGCTGCGCGAGAAGATCGCCCAGCACGGTGCGACCTGCTGGCTGGTGAACACCGGCTGGACCGGCGGCGCCTATGGCACCGGCAGCCGGATGCCGATCAGGGCCACCCGGAACCTGCTGACCGCTGCACTGGACGGTTCGCTGGCGGATGTGAAATATCGCAAGGACCCCAACTTTGGCTTCGAAGTCCCCGTATCGGTCGACGGTGTGCCGGATATCCTGCTGGACCCGCGCCGCACCTGGGACAACCCCGAAAGCTATGATCGCCAGGCGGTCAAGCTTGTCACGATGTTCTCGGAAAACTTCGGCCAATACATGGCACATATCGATGACGACGTGAAAGCAGCCGCCATCGGCTAAGATCCGCACTCTGGTTTCGCATCACCCCGACCCAGGGGCAACACGGAACCAGCTTTGCGCCCTGAAGCGATCGCCAAAAAAAATCGCCCTCGCAGCAGTTGCGAGGGCGTTTTTGATTTGGCAACGACGGTTCCGACAAGAACCAAGGCTTGGATACTGGCGCGTCTGTCCGGTTCAGGCCACCAGTTCTTCGACCGGGATATCCAGCATGAAGCGGGCGTCCTCACGGCTGAGGTAAACCATGAAGGCCTCCAAAAGCTGTTCACGGCCATGGACAGCCCATTTCAGCGCGCCGGGTTCGGTATGCATATAGCCCACACGTTCGGAGAACCCTTTGAAGGCCACGGCACGCAACATGAAGCCGAATATCCAGTCGGGATCCCAGCGGTTGACCGCTTCGAGGATGCCCGCACGCGTCAGCACGCTGGACAGACCGGTGCCACGATACAGCCCGTCGTCCGGGGCCATCCAGACCTCACCATGGTAAACGGCATCGCCGTTGATCCGATGGGCACCGGGTGAAGCCCGATACCGCGACCGGCCCAGATCGACACCGGGAATGGGTGGCGGGAATTTCTGATAATTCCGCATCAGATAGGTGCTGAGCGCGACATCCTGAAGACTGATAGTCTTGAACGCCTGGGTATGGATCAATTCGCCAAACTGGTTGCGACCGATCAGCCAGAAACCCGTTTCCGCACCGAGATCGTGGTAATCAGGGTTGAATGGATCGCCAAGCTTTTGCGCGGGACGCTCTTCCTCGACGACGGTCTTATAAATCTCAAAGTCGCTGCCGACTGTGATCTCTATCTTGCTGGCCCCCAGAATGTTCCCGCTTGTCGCAATGAAGGGCGCCGCATTGCTTGGGAATTGAACAGTCATGACTATTGGTCTCCTTAGCCGCCTGACCACAGGTTACGCCAAGAAGTAGAAAAACACCCGTAAATTGAATCGAATTTGTCAAAATTAAGGCATCAACTCGTTCAAGTCATGGAAATCTCCTCGAATTTTGCCTCATTTTTGTCGAATTCCTGCATCCCAATATCCACCAAACCGGCCAGTTTTTCGGGCTCAAGGTTGCGAATCAGGACCTTTGGAGTAGGCACAACGAGGGTCATGACCGCCGGTGATCCATCAGGGAAAAAGCCTGCCATCATAAGGCGTTGATATGCGATTGGCACCCAGCCTTCACCGTCCGGACGGGGCATTCGGGTGAATACATGATCCAGCCGGGCAAGTTGCGTTGCCTGCACATCGTGAAACGCCTGATTGAGCATATGGCCGAATTCTTCGCCTGCAGGCAGCAAGGCAATGGGTCGGCCAATGCTTGAACGGGCATAATCCAGCCCAAACCATCCCACATAGGCCGACCGTTCACCAAATTCGACACAGAGCCATTCTGTCCCTGATTCGCGGTACACGAGAAGATAGGGCTGGACATGGGCCAGATTTTCGCTCTCAATCTGGCCGCAGGACATGGACCACGCCCGAAAGGTTTCACGCAGCAGGAGGGACGAGTCATCCCATATCAGGCCGATCGGTTTCTGCTCCTGGTAGAAATCCCATTCGCCGACATGGGCCTGCAGAAACTGAAGGTTCCCATGCGACGAGGACGCGCCACGCAGCCATGTCTTGCCCCGCGCAAGGATATCCTTTGCACCGGCAAGGCTTGCCTCGCCTTTCTCGCTCAGCTGATAACGCCGGTCATCCACGACAAACAATGGCGCACCCAGCTCCGCCTCAAGCGAGGCAATGTGTCGGCGCAATGTCTGCCTTGTGCTGCCCAACTCCTTAACAGCATGGCTCAGGTTCAAAGTTCGGGCAAGCGTGACAAAAGACCGGATCATCTCGAAAAGCAGTGCAGGCGGCGCGCTTTCGATATCGTTCGGTGTTACGTCGATGTCGGTCATGGGTTTATTCATCAACGAAAATCGTAAACCAATCACCCATTAATGCAACAAATATCACCCATCTACATCACATTCGTGATCAGAAAATAACAGAATCTACGCAATTGAACGAAATGGGGAAACTCGCGATTAAAGTGTATGTTCAACCAGAGGTTTGAAGTTATGACCCATCCTGTAGACGCCCATGTGGGCAAAAAACTTAAGCAAATTCGGACTCTGCGCCGCCTTTCGCAAACAGATGTAGCACGAAAGCTCCAACTCTCGTTTCAGCAAATTCAGAAATACGAGATCGGTTCAAACCGGGTTGCCGCCAGCCGTCTTTTCGAACTGTCGCAAATCCTGGATGTTCCGCCGTCCTACTTCTTTGAGGGGCTGCACGACAATGCGAACACCGCCCCCAATGCTGACCCGAGCATGGAAATCGTCTCTGCGCTGGCCTCCATCAAGGACGATGCCGTGAAAACCCGGATCGTCACCTTTATCGAAGACGTTTCCGGCGTCACGGTTGCACGTCAGGTGTAAGATGGCTGCAGGGCTCCCCTGCAGCTGTCCCAAAATTTCATTATAAATCAGGCCCGTTTGGGCATCATCCTTTGCCAAGTGCCCGCTGTTTCGACACGTGGTTGTTCTGAAAGCAGCCGGGCGCCAACCCGGCGGCGAAACCCAATCTCAACATTGATTTGGCCGCCGTGACGGCCAAAGATAGGGTAGCCGCCTGTCAACGCTCGTTTTTTGCGTGGTGTCATGCAGGAAAGAAACAATCGGCTGCGCAATTTTAGAACAAATTTCCGCAGCGAAACGTATCTTTGTTGTGCTGCGACTGCGAAGAGGCTAAGTGGTCACCCAGCAGAAAAGGGATGATATACATGGCACATGATGGTCAGGACCTGACGAAACTGAATGCACCTGTGATACTGGACGACCTGCTGGCGCTTACCGCAGCAGCGGTTGGCCCGGTTGATACCATCCTTGAAAAGGCCAAGGTCAGCCTGCGCGCGATGGTCAGTGCCGATGGCCGGGTGTCGGCCGATCTGATCGAACAGAATCAGACCGCAGCCCATGGCCTTGCCTGGCTGGCCACCTACGCCCAATCCCTGCGCCAGATGCAGAAATGGGCCGAAGCGCTGGAATCGAACGGAAAGTTCGGCGAGATCGAGCAGCTGATCCACCAGATCGCCTTCGGCGAATATCTCTGGCAGATCTATGGCGGCATCCAGATGAACCAGGGCGAAATCCTGCGCCTGCAGGACCTGGGCCTGTCGCAGGATGACATGCGGGGCCTGATGGAACCCGCGATCATGACGCTGACCCAGGGCGGCAACACGCAGGCCGCGCGCGTTCGTCTTGTCGCACTCATGCAGGAGCAATCCGCAAACATCACCATGGGGGCCACCGGCCTCGATGACGAGTTGGAGATGATTCGCGAGCAATTCCGCCGCTATGCGGTCGAAAAAGTCGAACCATTTGCCCATGACTGGCACCTCAAGGACGAACTGATCCCGATGGAGGTGATCACCGAACTGGCCGAAATGGGTGTCTTTGGCCTGACCATCCCCGAGGAATACGGCGGCTTTGGCCTGTCCAAGGCCTCGATGTGTGTGGTCTCGGAGGAACTTTCGCGCGGATATATCGGTGTTGGCTCCCTTGGCACCCGGTCTGAAATCGCGGCGGAACTGATCATCGCGGGCGGCACGGATGCGCAGAAAGAGAAATGGCTGCCGCGCATCGCCTCTGCAGAAACCCTGCCCACAGCGGTGTTTACCGAGCCGAACACCGGTTCCGACCTCGGCAGCCTGCGCACACGCGCGGTCAAGGACGGCGACGACTACAAGATCACCGGCAACAAGACCTGGATCACACATGCCGCGCGCACCCATGTGATGACCCTGCTCGCCCGGACAGACCCTGACACCACCGACTACCGCGGCCTGTCGATGTTCCTTGCCGAAAAGACCCCCGGCGATGACGCCAACCCCTTCCCCACCGAAGGCATGACCGGCGGCGAAATCGAGGTCCTGGGCTATCGCGGCATGAAGGAATACGAACTGGGCTTTGACGGTTTCCACGTCAAAGGGGAAAACCTGCTGGGCGGCGAAGAAGGCAAAGGCTTCAAACAGCTGATGGAGACGTTTGAATCCGCGCGCATCCAGACAGCGGCCCGCGCCATCGGCGTGGCGCAATCGGCAATGGATATCTCCATGCAATATGCGCAGGACCGCAAGCAATTCGGCAAGGCGCTGATCAACTTCCCGCGTGTGGCATCAAAACTGGCCATGATGGCGGTCGAGATCATGATTGCACGACAACTGACCTATTTCTCTGCCTTCGAAAAGGACGAGGGCCGCCGCTGCGATGTGGAAGCCGGGATGGCCAAGCTGCTGGGCGCACGGGTCGCCTGGGCCGCCGCCGACAACGGGTTGCAGATCCACGGCGGCAATGGCTTTGCCCTGGAATACAAGATCAGCCGCGTGTTGTGTGATGCCCGCATCCTGAACATCTTTGAAGGGGCCGCCGAAATCCAGGCGCAGGTCATCGCACGGCGGTTGCTTGGCTAGGTAGAAAACCTCGGCCTTGCCTCTCCCAGGCGCGGGTGCAAACCCCGCGCCAGCCAGGCCGCCCACAACATCCCGCCCCCGCAGACCGCAAACAGACCTGCGATCGGCATGCTCAACAGAACCAGACCCGCCACCGCAGGTGTCACGATCCCCGAGGCATCGCGGTAGCTGGAATAAACCGCCGACATTTCCGTCCTCTCCGACGGTTTCACCGCCATCAGGAACGGCAGCGAGCCGCAGACATCCAGCATGATCAGCAATACGGATGCGATATAGAGGCTCGCCACCGCCATCCAGGGCGACGCCGTCAACATCCATCCCCCGATGAAAAAGGCACCACCCACGGCGAAGGCCCCGCTGACGGCGTTGCGCACGCCGACCCGGCGCACCACCACCATCAGCAGCGGTGCCGCGAACAATGTCATGTTCGAGGCCGACAGCGCCGCCGCCCCCACCGCATTGCCCAACCCGTTTTCGACGCAATAGATCGGCAGATATACGACATAGACCCACCAGCCGCAGGACCGGATCACCGCAAACAGCCAGCCCGCCACCAGCCGGGGTTGATGCACGAAGCGACCGAGGTAGGCCAGCGGCTGCGGTGCCTGCGACCGCGCGCGGGTGATCTGTTTGCCATTGCCCATCCGCAGCCGCCAGAACATCGCCATCTGCACCAGGGCAAACAGCCCCGCGACAATGAAGGGTGCCGGTGTCCACCAGTTCAGCAACCAGACCCCGGTGATCGGCCCCACAACCCAACTTGGCCCGCTGAACAGCAGCCGCATAGATTCAGACCGCGCCAGGTTGGTCCGCGCCACGTAATCAAGCACATAGGCATTCAGACAGACCGCGCAGGTCACCGTCCCGAGGCTGAGCACACCCAGCGCCAGCGCACTGAGCACCGGCACCTGGGTCAGGGCCAGGGCAACACCCAGAAGATAGAAGGCCGTTCCCGCAGTATACATCCAGCGCCGCATCAGGAGCGCCGCCAGCGATGGAACCATCAGCCCGAACAGCAGCGACACGATCCCGACGCCAAGGTAAATCCAGCTCACCAGGCTGGCATCCGGATAGGCACGGTATATCACCAGGGGCATCACCGACATCAGCATCCCGCGCACCCCCGCCTCCAGCCCTGCAAGAATCGCAAAATCGCGGACCTGTGGAAGGTGCAAATGGGTAAGCGGCAATGGCGCGCGTGGACTTATCATGCCTGTTTCTTGATCACATGGCATCCGGCCCGTCGCAGCATTACGCGACAATTCGCGTGTCGGAAACATTGCTTCGCGTGACGGCTTGCGCTGACCGTGGCCCGGCCCTATCCACTGGCGCATGAATACAACGCGGCTCAATTCGGACAGGTGGATCGCGGCGGGGTTCGACGCCCTGCGGCAGGCGGGCCCGCAGGCGCTTGCCGCCGAGCCCCTGGCCCGCAGGCTGGGCACGACCAAAGGGTCATTTTACTGGCATTTCAAGGATGTGCCCGCCTATCACGCGGAACTGCTCGCCCGCTGGCAGACAGATGCGCTGGCGCAATTGGCGGATTTGCGACAGCAGGACGGTGCCGCCAACCGCAGGCTGCGCGACTTTGGCCTTGGGATGCTGGCTGACCCCACCGAGCCCTCCCTGCGGGTCTGGGCGCAAAGCATGCCCGACGTGGCCCGCGCCCTCGCCCGGATCGACGCGGAACGGCTGTCCCATCTGGAGGATCTGCTGCGCCAGCTGGGCCTGGGCAACCCCGACTTTGCCCGCGCGCTGCTGGCCTCCCTGATCGGCCTGCCTCAGGTCCCGGCATCCGGTGACGAGACCTCTGCGGCGGCTTTTGAAATCCTTGTCGATACCGTATTGGCACTCGAATGATAAAAATCCATCTGCCGCTTCTGGCGCTGTTTGCCCTCGCGGCCTGCGACAGCGACGAAACCCTGCGTGGCCATGGTGCCGCTGACAAGCAATGGCGCCTGGTCGAATTGCAGGACGCCGCCTTTGCCGCCACCGCCACACTCACTTTCCCTGAAAAGGGCGTGGTCAGGGGTCAGGGCCCCTGTAACGGTTTTTCGACAACCAATACCGTGCCCTACCCGTGGTTCGATGCAGGCCCGATCCTCGCCACGCGACGCGCCTGCCCGGACCTTGCCGCCGAAAGCGCCTATTTCACCCTGCTGGAGGCCGCCACCCTGTCAGAGGTGCTGGGTGACACGCTGACATTGTCGGATGACAGCGGCGTGTTGCTGACGTTCAAAGCCGCCGACTGAAGGCTTCGACGAAACGCGCCCGCGCTTCGGGCAGGGGCTTGTCGCCAAGATCCCGTGCCAGATGAGCCTCCAGAAAATATCCGGTGGTGCGAAAGGCCGCGGCAATCTCAATGTCCTCTGCGTCACCCTGCCCGCGCAGCACATCCGGCAGCGGCAACAGCCGCTCCGCCCAGTCGCCGGCCCCTTTTGCTGACACCGCCCGCCCGGATTTGGGGGACACATACACCAGTTTCTCCGTGGTCCCCGTCACCGCGCAGGACGACAGATCAAGCCCATAGCCCATCTCCTCAAGCAGCCCCAGCTCCCATTGCAGATAGGCCAGCGGCCAGATCTCATTCTGCCCCAGCAGATCAAGCAGTCGCTCCGTCCGGTGATAAAGCCCCGGATGCGCCTCACGCTCCGGCAGGCAAAAGGACAGGATCGCGGTAACCGCATTCAACCCGGCCAGCGCCAGCCGGTCCGACATCACCAGGGCGGCCCGGCTGCGCAGCGGTTCGACGGTAAAGGCTCCGATATGGTCTTCCAGCCGCGCGCGCCATGCCACGTCAAGCTGCGCACCGGGCTGCAGGTGCGGCGCGATCTTGCGGCTGGTGCCGCCGCGCACCACACCCAGATGCCGCCCCTGTGCCGCTGTGAACATTTCGATGATGGCGGATGTCTCCCCGTGGCGCCGCACCCCAAGCAATATGCCCTGACCGCGCCATTCCATCAGGCCAGGCCTATCTCATCCAGCAGGTGCCGCCCCTGACGGTCCTCGACCTCTATCACCCATAGATCGGGGTCAAAACCCCGCTGCCGCGCCACCGTGTCATCCACCTCGCGCTCGGC
The DNA here is from genome assembly GCF_027213915.1 of Sulfitobacter sp. G21635-S1. Taxonomy (NCBI): domain Bacteria; kingdom Pseudomonadati; phylum Pseudomonadota; class Alphaproteobacteria; order Rhodobacterales; family Roseobacteraceae; genus Sulfitobacter; species Sulfitobacter sp. G21635-S1. The sequence continues at coordinate 48,883 of NZ_JAPWGV010000030.1, read as the reverse complement.
ACCGCTGCTCAGCTCGACCCAGCGACGCTCCCCGGTCATCAGGTCGAATGACCGATGGAACAACACGGCATTGCCATCCAGCGTCGCAAGCTTGACCAGCACCGCACCGCCGGTGTCATCGCCATGCGCAACCACAAAGGCCGGGATATCGCTCAGCCGCAACCGCGCCAGATAGGCGTCGACCCAGAATCGTGCGGTCAGACGGGGCACGCCATCCCCCGCTTCATTGTTCCAAAAATACACTCTTCCGGCGCAACATACCGGCCGGGATCACCCGTTGCCATCTTTGAAATCCAGACCCATTTCGGTATAGCGCTCCGCCTCGTCCAGCCAATTCGCCCGAACCTTGACCTGCAGGAACAGGTGAATGCGCCTGCCCAGGAATTCCTCCAGCTCTTCCCGCGCGGCCTTGCTGACCTGTTTGATGGTCTCGCCCTTGTTGCCCAGGACAATGCCCTTGTGGCCGTCGCGAATGACATAAATCAGCTGATCGATCCGGGCGGAACCATCCTTGCGCTCTTCCCAGTTCTCCGTCTCAACCGTCAATTGATAGGGCAATTCCTGATGCAGCCGCAGGGTCAGTTTCTCGCGGGTCATCTCAGCGGCGATCATGCGCAACGGCAGGTCCGCGATCTGATCCTCGGGGTACAACCAGGGCCCCTGCGGAACCTCACCCGCAAGCCATTGCCGCAGGGCGTCCACGCCATGTCCCCGCTCGGCAGAGATCATGAAGGTCTCCGCAAAGTCATAGCGGGTGTTCAGGTCCTTGCTGAGACCCAGCAGAACCGGCGCCTCCACCCGGTCGATCTTGTTGATCGCCAGAGCCACCTTGCGGCCCTCGCCGATATCGCCCAGGCCTTCGAGAATGCGTTCGACCCCTTCGGTAACCCCGCGATGGGCCTCGACCAGCAGGACAACCACATCGGCATCCGCGGCCCCGCCCCATGCGGCGGCCACCATCGCACGGTCCAGCCGGCGGCGCGGCTGGAACAGCCCCGGCGTATCCACAAAGACGATCTGGGCCTCCCCTTCCATCGCCACCCCCCGGATCCGGGCCCGGGTGGTCTGCACCTTATGGGTGACGATGGAGACTTTCGCCCCCACCATGCGGTTGAGCAGGGTGGATTTACCCGCGTTGGGTTCTCCGATCAGGGCAACGAATCCGGCACGGGTGGTCATGTGTTGTTCTCCAGCTGCCTGAGCAGCGTGCTTGCAGCTTCCTGTTCGGCTGCGCGTTTCGACGGGGCGGTTGCCCGTGCCTGTTTGCCGTTTTCCAATCGCGCCTCGATGGTAAAGACCGGGGCATGATCGGGGCCGCTGCGGTTGGTCTGGACATATTGCGGCGGCGCCAGCTTGCGCGCTTGCGCCCATTCCTGCAAGGCCGTCTTGGCATCGCGGGCATCCTCCTCGACAGTGTCGATCCGAGCGCCCCAAAGCCGCAGAACCAGCGCCTTGGCCACGTCAAAGCCACCATCCAGGTAGACGGCGGCAATCACCGCCTCGATCGCATCCCCCAAAAGCGCCAGCTTGCGCCGGCCACCGGAGATCATCTCGGACCGGCCGAGCTTCAGAACCTTTCCCAGATCAATCTCGCGCGCCACATCCGCGCAGGTTTCCTTGCGGACCAGGGCGTTGAAACGCGGGGCCAGTTGCCCCTCCGTCGCCCCGGTATCCAGCGCCAGCAGCGCCTCTGCCATGACCAGCCCCAGAACCCGGTCGCCCAGGAACTCCAGACGCTGGTTGTCGTCCCGGTTGGCCGAAGACATCGAGGCATGGGTCACCGCGCGGACCAGAAGAGCTGGATCGGCAAACTGGTGGCCGATGCGCTCTTCGAAGGCCTTGAGGTCCGCGCTCAGTTTCATTTCACCGCTTTGAAGAACCGGTCGCCGCGCCAGGTCCAGAAAAACAGCATCGACCGGCCGGCAGAGCTGAACATGATACGATCCGCCCGGCCGATCAGGTTTTCGAAAGGCACGAAACCAACGCCGCCCGCCTGCTGCGCCAGACGGCTGTCGGCAGAATTGTCGCGGTTGTCACCCATGAAGAAATAATGCCCCTCGGGCACGTTATATATACCGGTGTGGTCCGACTGCTGATCGCCGATGTTCAGGATCGCGTGGGACACGCCATTCGGCAGGGTCTCGATCTGGCGGCTCTTGATGCAGGTGCCGCCCTCGCCCACGGGTCCATTCTCGCACCGGGGGCGCAAACCCTGCGGGCCCTGCGCGGTCATCTCTTCCTCAAAGACCCCTGCGTCTTTCAGCGCCACGGGTTCGCCGTTGATGTGCAGCACACCCGCCTTGACCTGTACCGTATCGCCGGGAAGCCCGATCAGCCGCTTGATATAGTCGCGGCCCGAAACCGGGTGGCGGAAGACAACCACATCGCCGCGTTCGGGCTCGCTCCCGAACAGGCGTGTGTTCTCGCCGTCAAAGACACCGCAGATGTCCTTGGCATCCACCTCGATGCCAAAGCGGGGCAGCATCAGGCTTGGACAGGAGGCATAGGAATAGCCATAGGCCATCTTGTTCACGAAAAGAAAATCACCGATCAGCAATGTTTCCTTCATCGAACCGGAGGGAATCCAGAACGGCTGAAAGAACAATGTTCGGAACACGCCTGCGATCAACAGTGCATAGACGATTGTTTTGACGGTTTCGACAAAGGCGTTGCCTGTCTTTTCCTTCTCGGCCATTCGGCGCTTTCCTTTATGCTCGGGCTTGAGGGTACATGCGCAGGGACAGCGCTACTGTCAAGGGAGGGTGCGCCCGGGTGAGCGGAAGCGGCACGCCGCAGGTCAGGAGAGCGGGCGCGCTTCGATCACGACAAAGGCCTGCGCCCAGGGATGATCATCTGTCAGGGTCACATGGATGATCGCTTCATGGCCCGGCGGTGTCATCTCGTGCAGGCGTTCCGCCGCCCAGCCGGTCACCGCCATCACCGGCTGGCCGGTTGCAAGGTTGCTGACGGCCATGTCGCGCCAGCTGATCCCCATGCGCAACCCGGTGCCCAGCGCCTTGGAACAAGCCTCCTTCGCGGCCCAGCGTTTGGCATAGGTTCCGGCCACATCCTTGCGACGTTCGGCCTTTCGCTGCTCGACTTCGGTAAAGACCCGGTTTCGAAATCTGTCACCAAAACGGTCAAGCGTGGCCTGAATGCGTTCGATATTTGCCAGGTCGGTGCCAATGCCCAGGATCATGAGGAAACCTTTCGCACAGAGGTCACGCCCCGTTCGGCGCAACACCGACCTTGCTCATGACCGTGCTTCATCCATCAGCCGACGCATTTCCGCAATGGCAGGTTCCAGCCCCAGGAAAATCGCTTCCCCGATCAGGAAGTGGCCGATGTTCAGCTCGCGCACTTCGGGAAAGGCGGCAACGGGCGACACCGTGTCATAGGTCAGCCCATGCCCGGCATGCACCTCCAGCCCCAGGCCATGCGCCATGGTCGCCATTTCCTGAAGGCGGCGCAATTCCTCCTGAGCCTCATCGAACCGCCCCTCTGCATAGGCGTCGCAATAGGCACCCGTATGCAGCTCGATCACTTCCGCACCAATCCGGTTTGCAGCCTCGATCTGGCGTTGATCGGCGGCGATAAAGATGGATACCCGGCATCCCGCATCCCGCAGCGGCGCGATGAAATGGGCCAGCCTGTTTTCCTCGCGCGCCACGTCCAGCCCGCCTTCGGTGGTGCGTTCCTCACGCTTTTCCGGCACGATGCAGACCGCATGTGGCTGGTGGCGCAGGGCGATCTTCTGCATCTCGTCGGTCGCGGCCATCTCGAAGTTCAGCGGCACCGAGAGCACATCCATCAGCCCCTCGATATCAGCGTCCGAGATGTGGCGCCGGTCTTCGCGCAGATGCGCGGTAATGCCGTCGGCACCTGCCTTTTCGGCAATCTTTGCCGCGCGCAGCGGATCGGGGTATTGGCCGCCCCGCGCATTCCGGACGGTCGCCACATGGTCAATGTTCACGCCCAGTCTGAGCTTTTGTTGTTCCGCCATATCCAACCCCCTCGTTGATCCACAAACTAATCCACTTTGCGCTTGGCATCAGCCTTAAGTGCCGTTTTTTGCTTCAGCGCCTCGAACTTTGCCTTGATCATCCCCTTGCGCCGTTTCTGATAGGCGCGCAACAGCGGCACCATGAGGTAATAGGACAGGGTGGCAAAGAAAATGCCGGGCAGGATGCCCCCGATCAGATAGGGATAGAAAATCTGTTGGACAAAGACCACAATGCCCGACCAATCCATATCGGCATTCGTGAACATCGCCCGCAGGTTCCACCAAAGATCGCCCCCGGCATCGGCGAACTTGCCGCCGAAAGATCGGTGGTCGCCCTCGGGCAAATGCGATCCCAGAACGAAATGCCCGGTTTGCAGCGCCATCACACCGATCGGAACATAGGTCAGCGGATTGCCAAAGAAGGTCCCCATCAGGGCGGCCAGCACATTGCCCTTCATCAGTTTTGCCAGCAGCGCGGCGATCAGGAAATGCAGGCCATAGAAAGGTGTAAACGCCGTAAAGACACCTGCCCAGATCCCGCGGGCGATACGTTCCGGGCTGTCGGGCAGCCGTTTCATGCGGTGTTTGACGTAGTGAAACGCACGTGTCCATCCGCCGCGGGGCCAAAGGAATTCGGCCATCGCGCGCAATGTCGGTTTCGGATCACGGCGTTTGAAAATCAAATCCAGTTTCCAATTTCATTATGGCCGCTCAATTGTCCTGGCGTTTGAGCGATGCCTGCGTATCCGCCTTTTCGGGCAGATCCTTGTTCCTGTAGCGGCTGATTTGCGCGACTTCGCTTTCCGCCTCCAGCGTCAGCATCAATGAATGCAGATGCGCAATGTCTCTTAATTCCACATAGATCAACAAACGATAAAAGTCAGGCCTGCGCTCAAGAAATGTCAGGTCCGAAATATTGGCTGCGGCCTCTCCGATCAATGTACAGATGCGTCCCAGCGCGCCCGCGCCATTGCCCAGGGTGATATCCAGAACCGCCTCGTAAACGGCGGGATGGTTGCCGTCATGCCAGCGCAGGTCCAGCCATCTGTCCGGCTGTTCCTCATAGGCCGACAGACGGTCGCAATCAATTGCATGCACGGTCACGCCCCGGCCACGGAACATGATGCCGATGATCCGCTCACCGGGAAGCGGGTTGCAGCACGGTGCCCGGTCAAAGGATTGTCCGGGCTCCAGACCGATGACCGCGCGGGCCTTGTCGATATGATCGCCCTCGCGCGGGGCGAGATCCGCATAAACCGCCCGCACGACTTCGCGGCCCGACAGTTCGGAACTGCCCAGCCGCGCCAGGACTTCCTCGGCACTATCAAGACGCATGTTCTTGGCCGCAGTGCGCAGCACCTTGTCGGTCACCCGCTTGCCCACATGGGCAAAGGCAGAGCGTGCCAGTTCCTGGCCCAGCTTGATGAACCTTTCGCGGTCCACTTCCCTGAGCGAGCGCCGGATGGCTGTCTTGGCCTTGCCGGTGGTTGCGATATCCAGCCAGGTCACCTGCGGGGTCTGGCCCTGCGCAGTGATGATCTCGACCGACTGGCCGTTCTTGATCCGGGTCCAGAGCGGAACGCGCATGTGATCCACCTTGGCCCCGACGACGGCATTGCCGATCCTTGTGTGGATTGCATAGGCGAAATCAATCGGCGTGGCCCCGCGCGGCAGCTTCACCACGTCCCCCTTGGGGGTAAAGCAGAAGACCTTGTCCGCATACATCTCCAGCTTGACCGCTTCGAGGAAATCCTCGTGGTTTTCCTCCGCGTCGAACTGCTCTGTCAGTTGCGAAATCCACTTGGCCGGATCCACGGCAAAGGGGTTTCTCGACCGCACCCCGTCGCGGTAGGACCAATGCGCCGCCACGCCTGTTTCGGCCACATCATGCATCTGGCCGGTTCTGATCTGCACTTCGACGCGTTTGCCGTCCCGACCGGAAACGGTGGTATGGATGCTGCGGTATCCGTTCGACTTCGGCTGGCTGATATAATCCTTGAACCGTCCCGGCACCGCGCGCCAGCGCTGGTGGATCGCGCCCAGCGCACGATAGCAGTCTTCTTCGTTCTCCGCGATCACGCGGAAACCGTAGATGTCGGACAGTCGGCCAAAGCTCTGTTCCTTTTCTTCCATCTTGCGCCAGACGGAATAGGGTTTCTTGGCACGGCCAAAGACTTCGGCCTCGATCTTGGCCTTGGCCAGTTCGGTCCGCATGTCGCCGGTGATCCGCTGGATCACATCGCCGGTCTCGCGCTGGAGCGTGATGAATCTGCGGATGATGCTTGCGCGCCCTTCAGGGTTGAGCACGCGAAACGCCAGATCCTCCAGCTCTTCGCGCATCCACTGCATGCCCATCCGGCCGGCAAGCGGCGCATAGATGTCCATGGTTTCGCGCGCCTTCTGCCCCTGCTTGTCGGCGCGCATCGCCTTGATGGTGCGCATGTTGTGCAGGCGGTCGGCGAGTTTCACCAGGATGACGCGCAGGTCTTTCGACATCGCCATGAAAAGCTTGCGAAAGTTCTCGGCCTGCTTGGTCTCGGAAGAATTCAGCTGCAGGTTGGTCAGCTTGGTCACACCATCGACAAGCTCGGCCACCTCGCGGCCAAACTTCTTCTCCACATCCGCATAGGATGCCTTGGTGTCTTCGATGGTGTCGTGCAAAAGCGCCGTGATCAGCGTGGCATCGTCAAGCCGCTGTTCGGTCAGTATCGCCGCCACGGCGACCGGATGCGTGAAATACGGCTGGCCCGAGTGGCGGAACTGCCCTTCGTGCATTTCCGCGCCAAACTCAAACGCGGCGCGGATCAGTGTCTCGTTCGATTTCGGGTTGTAGGCTTTGACCAGGCGAATCAGATCGTCGGCAGTTGTTTCGGCGCTTTCCATGCCATCTGCCCCATGCGCCCGTTACCGGGGTTACCCCTGCCCCTGTGCCGCCATCAGCTGACGCAGCAGCATTTCTTCGGACATGCTGTCTTCTTCGGGCTTGTCCTGCTCCTGACCCATCAGAAGCGCCATGGCGTCATCTTCGGGCTCGTCCACTTCAATCTGGTTCTGGTTGCTTTCGATCAGACGCTCGCGCAGGTCATCGGCCGCCTGCGTTTCCTCGGCGATTTCACGCAGGGAGACGACGGGATTCTTGTCATTGTCGCGGTCCACAGTAACGGCGGAACCGGCAGAGATTTCGCGTGCCCGGTGGGCCGCAAGCATGACAAGCTCAAAACGATTCGGAACCTTGTCGACACAATCTTCTACGGTAACGCGGGCCATTGAGGTGCTCCCATCTGAAAGAGGCGGTAAGAAGAGGCTTACCTAGGCGTGTTCGCGCTGATTTACAAGCGGCTATTCGATTCGTTTGACCGCCTCGACATCTGCCCGGGGCAGGGCCGCCAACAGGTCCCTGACGGATTTCTGCAGCACCGGATGGATCCAATCCGGCGCAATTTCTGCAAGCGGGACCAGAACAAACGCCCGATCCTGCAGGCGCGGGTGCGGCAGGATCAATTGATCCGGCGCCTGTTGTGCCTGCTGATCAAGGGGCAACGCGCCCCAGCGCCGATAGGTCTCCAGATCCGGCAGCACCTGGTCGCCAACTGCCAGCAGATCGATATCCAGCGTCCTTTGCCCCCAGCGCACCTTGCGCTTCCTGCCCATTTCCGCCTCGATTTTGTGCAACAGGTCAAGAAAGGCCTGTGCTCCCCCTGAAAATTCGACCTGTGCTGCGGCATTCACAAAATCGGGACCTGACCCCGCAGGGAAGGCCGGAGTAAGAAAAAACGAAGAAACTTGGCGAATCACTGTGCCCTGTGCTTCAAGCGCGGCAAGCGCCGCAGAAAGGGTTTGATCGGGTGAACCAAGGGCTGACTTTTGGTTTGCTCCAAGCGCCAGCAAGGCGTTTTGGCCATGAATGAGCGGACGACCGCCCTTTTCCCCGTTACTCGTGGCTTGAAGCATGGCCAAAAATCCTTAGTTATGCGCGTTATCTAATCGCGCGATCTTCTGGTCATAGTTGAATTTTGAGCCACAAAGCACGTTAGACCAAATTTGATTGCATGGCGAAGTCCTCGCCGAAAGGAAACCAGAATGTTTTACAAGGATGAGCGTCTTGCGCTGTTCATAGATGGCTCAAACCTCTATGCAGCGGCAAAAACACTCGGCTTTGACATCGACTACAAGTTGCTGAGAGCTGAGTTCATGAGGCGCGGCAAGCTGCTGCGTGCTTTCTATTACACGGCGCTTCTGGAAAACGACGAATATTCGCCGATCCGTCCGCTGGTCGACTGGCTGAACTACAACGGCTTTTCGATGGTCACAAAACCGGCCAAGGAATACACCGACAGCATGGGCCGCCGGAAGGTGAAGGGCAACATGGACATCGAACTGGCCGTGGATGCGATGGAACTTGCGCCCCGCGTGGACCACATCGTCATCTTCTCCGGAGATGGCGATTTCCGCCCACTGGTCGAAAGCCTGCAACGGCAGGGCGTCCGGGTGTCGGTCGTGTCCACAATCCGCAGCCAGCCACCGATGATCTCTGACGATCTGCGCCGCCAGGCCGACAATTTCATCGAACTGGAAGACTTGCGTGAAGTGATCGGCCGGCCGCCTCGCGACAATTCACCGGAATAATCCCAACTCATCGGAATACTCCCTAAAGAATTCAACCCGCAATAGCACACCGAAGACTCTGAAAGCCTTCGGTGTGCAAAAATTCTTAAATTTGGCAGGGATACTATACATCACGGGCTTCCGTGCCCCCGCCGCCCTTCCTACACTGCTGCGAAATAATTGCGATCCCCCGAAAAGGGGGGGGAGGAAACCATGCTGGTGAACAGAGCGGCAACGCTTGAACGGATTGACGATGCTGACGCCCTTTGGGACGCGACAGTCGCAACACTGGCCAGTGCCGGTTTCGACCACGCGATCTATCTCACCGTCTCATCCGATTTCACCGCGCCTTTCCTGCGGTGCACCGCCCCCGAAGTCTATGCCCAGCGCCCACCGGAGCAAGACCCCTTCCTGCGCTATGTCTGCGAAAGCTACCGCATCCTTCCACTGGGCGCAGAATTCATTGACGCCCATCCTTATGTAACAGACACCGAGCGCAGTTTCATCGAGAGCGCGGCGGAGGCGGGAATGCGCTCCTGTCTGGGGATACCCATGCGGCTCAGGGGGTCCGACCGCTTTGGCGGCTTCATCGTCGGCACAGGCCGGGACAAGACCAGTTTCATGGAAAAGGTGTTTCCTCGGGCCGAGGAGATCAGGCTGTTCTGCCTGCTGGTCCACCGCCGCTTCGAAGAACTGACAACGCAGAATGCCACGCCTGTGCCGGAGACATCGAAAAACGGGGAGTTCTCCAAATTCCTGATCGCGCCGGAACTGCCGGAACCCTTTGAGATGCTCAGCCCGCGTGAGCGGGAAATTGTCTACCTTCTGGCACAGGGCCGCAGCAGACAGGAAACCGCTGAACTCTGCACCATTTCGGTGCATACCGTGTCAGATTACGCAAAATCCGCCTATCGCAAGCTGGGCGTCAACAACCGGGCGCAGGTCGCGGCGCTGATTTACCAGGGCGATGCCGCCCCCTGACCCGGCAGGTCTCTGGACCTGCGGCGCATGAATGCCTAAGTCTGGCCCATGCCGCAGGAGACCCCGATGACAAAACCCGCCCTCACGCTCTACCTTGCCGCCCCGCGCGGTTTCTGCGCGGGCGTGGACCGCGCGATCAAGATCGTCGAGATGGCGCTGGAGAAATGGGGCGCGCCCGTCTACGTGCGCCATGAAATCGTGCATAACAAATTCGTCGTCGACGGGTTGCGCGACAAGGGCGCGGTCTTTGTCGAGGAACTTGCCGAATGCCCCGATGACCGCCCGGTGATCTTTTCGGCCCATGGCGTGCCGAAATCCGTGCCAAATGCCGCCCAGGCCCGCAACATGATCTATGTCGATGCGACCTGCCCGCTGGTCAGCAAGGTCCACATTGAGGCGCAGCGTCACGCCGACAACGGATTGCAGATGATCATGATCGGCCATGCGGGCCACCCCGAAACCTTGGGCACCATGGGCCAGCTGCCCGAGGGCGAGGTCTTGCTGGTGGAAACATCTCAGGATGTCGCGGCGATCGAGGTCAGGGATGAGCAGCGGTTGGCCTATGTCACCCAGACAACGCTCAGCGTGGATGACACTGCGGATATCGTCGCGGCGCTCAAGGCCCGCTTCCCTGCAATCGTCGGGCCGCACAAGGAAGACATCTGTTACGCGACAACCAACCGCCAGGAGGCGGTCAAGGCGATGGCGCCGAAATGCGACGCGATACTGGTTGTCGGTGCCCCGAATTCCTCCAACTCGAAGCGGCTGGTCGAAGTCGGTGCGCGCGCCGGTTGCAGCTATGCGCAACTGGTCCAGCGCGCCGATGACATCGACTGGCGCGCGCTTGAGGGGATCACATCCATCGGCATCACCGCCGGCGCCTCTGCCCCCGAAGTGCTGATCGACGAAGTGATAGATGCCTTCAGGACCCGGTTTGACGTCACTCAGACACTGGTGGAAACGGCACAGGAAAATGTGGAATTCAAGGTTCCCCGGATTTTGCGCAAGGCAGGCTGAGCGGGTGCCTTTTCGGTCTCACTCGCCTGCAGTTGAACCAAATCGCAATCACCCTGCCCCGCCGGTTTGCAGGATTAATCGGTCCTGGCCCTAGCGTAGCGGTCAACGGATTGCTAAGGACGCCTTGCTTTCGAACACGCCTGAAACGGGATCTGAAACCTGATGAACCGCATACCCGCCCCAGCCCTGTTGCTGGCCCTTGCAGGCCTGATCCCGTTCCTGTGGGCCGCCCTGCTGGCGCTGGGGCTCACCTCGGCGGCCGACTGGAACCTGCCTGCCGTATTCGCGGGGGATGGCCGCCTGCTGATGGTGCGCTACGGCGGGATCATCCTGCCCTTCATGGCAGGCACTCTCTGGGCCTTTGCGACGCGGGCAGAAGGCCTGCCGACTTTCGCCGCCTATGTCGCTTCCGTCCTGCCCGCGCTGTGGTGGTTCTTCATGCCCGGCACCAGCGCCGAAACCGCGCTGATCAACCTCGCCATCGGCTTTGCCGCGCTGCTGCTGATCGAAATCGCCTTTGACCGGTGGCAACTGACGCCATCCTGGTGGCTGGCCCTGCGCATTCAACTGACCGTCGTGGTCCTGATCTGCATCGCCATCGGTATCTGGGCATGAGCGATCCTCAAACCCTCGCCGTCTACGACGCTCAGGCAGACGACTACGATGCGATGATGCAGGCGGAAGCCACAGCCGACCCGCGCGTACACCATTTCATCACGGCCTTGCCCGAAGGGGCCAGCGTGCTCGACCTCGGCTGCGGGCCGGGGAACTATGCCCGCATTTTTGCAGAGGCCGGGCTGAAGGTCACCGCCATCGACGCTTCGGCAGAAATGGCAGGCCGCGCCGCGGCGATCCCCGGCGTGACGGCACGCCATGGGTTTTTCGAGGATGTGACGGAACTGAACGCCTACGATGGCATCTGGGCCAGTTTCTCCCTCTTGCACGCCCCGCGCGCCGAACTGCCGGGCCACCTGACCCGCCTGCGCGGGGCGCTGAAACCGGGCGGCACCTTTTTCATCGGCATGAAAACCGGCACCGGCGGCGGGCGTGACGATCTGGGAAGACATTATGAATACTACAGCCAGGAAGAGCTGGAGACATTGCTGCAGACGGCAGGATTCTCGCCGGCACAGCACTGGACCGGCTATGGCAAAGGGCTGGCCGGGCAATATGACGGCTGGATCGTGATCCACGCAAATGGCTAAACTTTACGCATATACCGATGGTGCCTGTTCAGGAAATCCCGGCCCCGGCGGCTGGGGCGCGCTGATGCAGGCGCGCGACGGCGACCGGGTGATCAAGGAACGCGAGCTCAAGGGCGGCGAAGCGGCCACCACCAACAACCGTATGGAACTGCTGGCCGCGATCCACGCGCTGGAGGCGCTGGAGCGGGACAGTGAAATCACCATCGTCACCGACAGCAACTACGTCAAGAACGGCATCACCGGCTGGATCCACGGCTGGAAAAAGAACGGCTGGAAGAACGCGGCCAGGAAACCGGTCAAGAACGCCGAACTCTGGCAGCGGCTGGACACCGCCAATGCCCGCCACCGGGTGACCTGGGAATGGGTCAAGGGCCACGCCGGCCACCCCGAGAACGAACGCGCGGATGCGCTGGCGCGAGCGGGCATGGCCCCTTTCAAGAAATGACCCTGCTCGCGGTTCTGGATTACGGATCGGTTCTGGTCTTTGCGATCACCGGAGCACTGGTGGCCAGCCGCGCCCAGCTTGACCTTGTGGGATTCGCCTTCATCGCCTGCCTCACGGCCCTGGGCGGCGGCACCATCCGCGACCTTCTGCTGGACCGCAACCCGATCTTCTGGATCGCAAACCCCACCTATCTTGCGGTAGCCGCCGGGGCGGCGCTGGTGGTCTTTTTCACGGCCCACCTGCTGGAAAGCCGGATGCGGGCGCTGGTCTGGCTTGACAGCGTCGCACTGGCGATTGCCGTCGCGGCGGGCGCGGGGGTGGCACTGGCGCTGGATCAATCCGCTGTTATCGTGGTGCTGATGGGCATGGTCACCGGCTGCATGGGCGGGCTGATGCGCGACGTCGTCGTGGGCGATGTGCCCGTGGTCCTGAAACAGGGAGAACTCTACGTGACCGCCGCCTTTGCCGGTTCCGCGGCTGCAGCGCTGTCTCGTTATTACGGGTTTGACTTGCTCATCACCCTGCTGGCCTGCGCCGTGACCACCTGGGTTCTGCGCGCCGGGTCCCTTGCCTTCGGCTGGCACCTGCCCGTCTACAAGAGCACCCCGCCAAAGTCCTGACCCTGTTCTTTTTGGCCTTAAATATTCCCCGCCGGAGGCAATGGCCCGCAGGGCCATCCAACTACCTGCGCCAGTGGAACGGCACGATGATCAGCGCCCCGATGGAGGACACGATCGCATTCATGCCCGGGCTGGCGAAACCGATCCCGAACATGATCCGCACAAAATAGAACAGAAAGGCGCCCCCGATGCAGATGATGATGCTCTGCAATATGCCGTTGTGGGTCCACCCGGTCTTTTCAGAGACATAGCCGACGATCCCTGCAATCACCACGGTGCCGAAAAGTGCCAGAAACATCGCTTAACCTTCCCCCAGCAGGGTGCCGGGCGCAATCCGTGCGCCGCTTTGAAACACATCCGCGTCCTGAGCAGCCTTGCCCGCCTTTTGCAGACGCGTCAATGCAACCGCCCCGGTGCCGCAGGCAACATGCAGGCCTTCGGTCAATACCCGCCCCGGCTGCCCGCTCCCGTCAGCCAGCCGCGACCCCAGCACCTTGATGCGCGTTCCCTCCTGCTCGAACCAGGCCCCGGGAAAGGGCGACAGCCCCCGGATCAGGCGGTCGACCTCGGCCGCGGGCCGGGTCCAGTCGATGCGCGCCTCGGCCTTGTCGATCTTGGCGGCATAGGTCACGCCCGCCTCCGGCTGCGGCTCTGGCACGAGGGTGTCCAGTTCCGCCAGCGCCTCGGTGATCGCTTCGGCGCCCAGCCTGCTCAGCCGGTCATGTAGCTGCGCGGTGGTTTCCTCCGCTCCGATATCCACCGCCCGGCGCAGCAACACCGGCCCGGTGTCCAGCCCTGCCTCCATCTGCATGATGCAGACCCCGGTCTGTGCATCCCCCGCCATGATCGCCCGGTGGATCGGGGCCGCGCCGCGCCAACGGGGCAAAAGGCTGGCGTGAATGTTCAGGCATCCGCGCGCGGGCGCATCCAGAATCGCCTGCGGCAGGATCAGACCATATGCGACCACCACCGCCACATCCGCCTTCAGTTCTGCAAATGCGGCCTGAGCGGCCTCGGATTTCAGCGACACAGGATGCCGGACGTTCAGCCCCATGGCTTCTGCCCGCTGATGTACCGGCGTCGGCCTGTCCTTCTTGCCGCGTCCGGCGGGACGGGGCGGCTGGCAATAGACCGCGGCGATGTCATGCCCGGCGGCCACCAGCCCCTCCAGCACCGGGACGGAGAATTCGGGTGTGCCCATGAAAACGATACGCATCAATGTCTCCCGACGGGGGGCGGCGGATGGCCCGCCCTAGCTGTTCAGTTTCTTTGCACGCCGCAGCAGCATGTCGCGTTTGACCTTGCTCAGGTGGTCGAAATACATCCGCCCGGCCAGGTGGTCGATCTGATGCTGGACCGAGGTTGCCTCAAGCCCCACGAACTCGCCGCGCCTGATCGTCCCCGTCTCGTCCATATAGCGCACGCTGACCGCGCGCGGGCGGCTGATCCTGGCGGACACCCCCGGCAGGTTGGGCGAGGCTTCCTCGTAGTCGTTCATCTTCACCGATGCTTCCAGCACCTGTGGATTGGCCATGCGGATGCGTTTCTTGCGGTCCCTGGAGGCATCGACGACAGCAAGCTGCAGCATCACGCCGATCTGCGGCGCGGCCAGCCCGACACCGGGCATGGCATCCATCGTCTCGATCATGTCCTCCCAGATCGCGCGGATCTCATCCGTGATCTCGGGCACCTTTTCCGCAGCGCTGCGCAGGCGCTTGTCCGGCCAGGCAATGCACTTGCGCAGTGTCATAGCCCCTCATACTCGGCCAAAAGCGCCGTCCTTGTGTCGCTGTCCAGGTGATCAAAGGTCACCACACCGTCCAGATGATCCAGCTCATGCTGCGCACAGACGGCAGCGAAACCGTCAAAGCTCTGAACATAGCGGCCCCCGTTCAACCCGGTCCAGACCATCTGCACCCGCGTCGGACGGTTGACCATCGCGGTTACCCCGGGAATGCTCAGGCATCCCTCCTCGGTGTCGGCGCGGTCCTCACCAACCTCCTGTATCATCGGGTTGATGCAGACCAGCGGGTCGGGCTTGCCCTCTTTCCAGCCGACATCCATCACGAAGAGACGCAGCATCGCCCCCACCTGGGGCGCGGCCAATCCGCGCCCCGGTGCGGCATACATGGTTTCCAGCATGTCGGCAGCCAGCGTTTCGATCTCCGGCGTGATCCCGGCCACGGGGACACAGGTCTCCGTCAGGCGCGGGTCCGGCCAGGTCAGGATCGGCAGAATGCTCATGTCCGCGCCAGTTCGCGCTTCAGCTTGACCATCTTGCGGGTGATCATCTGCCGTTTCAGCGGCTTGAGGTAGTCGATGAACAGCTTGCCATCCAGGTGGTCGATCTCGTGCTGCACGCAGGTCGCCCAGAGCTTGTCAAAGGTTTCTGTCCGTTCGTTCCCGTCCCGGTCGATCCAGCGCACCTCCACCTCTGCCGGGCGGGTCACATCGGCATATTGGTCCGGAATGGACAAACACCCTTCCTCATAGGTGTTCAGCCGGTCAGAGGAGGCGATGACTTCGGGGTTGAACATGACCAGCGGGCGGGGTGCTTCACCCTCCGCCTTGACGCAATCCAGCACGATCAACCGGCTCGACACGCCGATCTGCGGTGCGGCAAGGCCGATGCCCGGCGCTTCATACATGGTCTTCAGCATGTCATCGGCCAGGGCGCGCAAATCGTCGGACAGGTCGTCCACGGGCGCTGCTGCCTTTTTCAGGCGCGGGTCGGGGTGCAAAAGGATCGTGCGTTTCATGGCCACGATTTAGGGCAACACCTGCACCTCTGCAACCGGGGGCTTGCAGCCGCGGGAATTGAGGATAGCTTGCACCCCAAGTTTATAGGAGCGCCTCATGAGTTTTGACGAGATCATCGACCGCCGTGGCAGCCATTGTGCCAAATGGGACAAGATGGAAGCCATTTATGGCGTGCCACGCGACACCGGAATCGCGATGTGGGTCGCCGACATGGATTTCCAGCCGCCCCAGGTGGTGCGCGATGCCCTGCAGGCACAGGTCGATCACGGTTTCTTCGGCTATTTCGGCGATGACAGCAAATACCTGGCCGCGATCCAGTGGTGGATGGAAAACCGCCACGGCTGGAAGGTCGATCCCTCCTGGGTCTTCACCACCCACGGTCTGGTGAACGGCACCGCACTCTGCGTCGAAAGCTTCACCGCGCCCGGCGAAGGGGTCATCCTGTTTACCCCGGTCTATCATGCCTTTGCCCGGGTCATCTCTGCGGCGGGCCGTCAGGTTGTCGAATGCGAGATGATCAACGAAAACGGTCGCTACGAGATGGATTTCGACCGCTGGGACGCTCAGATGACCGGCAACGAAAAGATGCTGGTCCTGTGTTCCCCGCACAACCCCGGCGGGCGCGTCTGGACCCGTGAGGAACTGCAGGGCGTGGCCGATTTCGCGAAGCGCCACGACCTGATCATCGTTTCCGACGAAATCCACCATGACCTCGTGATGCCCGGCCACAAACATACGCCGATGGCGCTGATCGAAGGGGTTACCGACCGGCTGGTGATGATGACCGCCTCCACCAAGACCTTCAGCATTGCGGGGGCGCACGTCGGCAATGTGATCATCGAAGACGAAAAGCTGCGCGCGAAATTCGGTGCGCGGATGATGGCACTGGGCCTGTCCCCCAACTCATTCGGTCTTTTCATGGCCACCGCCGCCTATTCGCCCGAAGGGGCCGCCTGGGTCGATGATCTGGTGACCTATCTGGATGGCAACCGAAAGCTGTTCGATGCGGCGATCGATGCCATTCCCGGGCTGTCGTCGATGAAGCTGGAGGCCACCTATCTGTCATGGGTGAACTTCGAGGACACCGGCATGCCGATGAGCGAGGCCATCAAGCGGGTTCAGGAAGACGCCGCCATCGCGGTCAACCACGGTGAGACATTCGGCAAGGGGGGCGAGACATTCATGCGGTTCAACATCGCCACGCCCCGCGCCCGTGTCGAAGAGGCCTGCAACCGCCTGACGGACGCCTTCCGCGATCTGCAATAGCGGCGCTCAGCCCCTGCGCCTGTCGGTAATCAGCCCGGCGGGCGCGTTTTCCGCCCTTTCAAAGTCAAGTGCGGCATGGTCCGCCACGGGTGTGGCGCGCTTGAATTCATAATGCATCTCACCCGGAACAACCTCGTCCGTGGCGACAATCAGGCATTGGAACAGATGCTTGGACCCGTCGAAAATATCGACCAGCCCGCGCAGTTTTGGCGCATCCTGAGCGTCCACGGCAAAACCCGATTTCCACATCCGCAAAATCGGATAGGTCACCCCGCCCACGTCGATCCGCAACCGGGACGCGCGTCTCAGGCTCGCCATGCGGGCCGCATCAAGGCCTGCCTGAACCTCTTTCGAGAATACCGTTTCCATGAAATCCCCCACCCAACTGATTAATCAAACTGGGCGAAAGCCAAACAAAATCAAGTGAATATTTCATTACGGAGATCATCTGTGCAAGGTTGCAGATGTGCTGCGCGCGGGGATTCCTGTGCGCAAGCCTCCAACCGCTCTAGATATGGTTTGGACTGAAAAGGGGAGAACAACATGGGCCTTCTGATCGACGGCGTTTGGCACGACAAATGGTATGACACCAGCAAGACAGGCGGCAAATTCGAACGTTCCGCCGCGCAGTTTCGCAACTGGATCACCTCTGACGGCGCGCCCGGACCATCCGGCACCGGCGGTTTTGCAGCCGAATCGGGCCGGTATCACCTCTATGTCAGCTTTGCCTGCCCCTGGGCACACCGCACCCTGATCTTCCGCCAGATCAAGGGCCTGGCCGATCACATCAGTATTTCCGCCGTCCACCCCGATATGCTGGGCGAGGGCTGGACCTTTGACACCGATTTCCCCGGTGCCACCGGCGACACCCTGTTCGGCCTGCCCTATGCGCGCGACATCTACATCCGCGCAGACCCCAGGTTCAGCGGCCGCGTGACAGTGCCGATCCTGTGGGACAAATCGCAGGGCACGATCGTCTCCAACGAAAGCGCTGAGATCATCCGCATGTTCAACAGCGCGTTCAACGGGGTCACCGGCAATACCGACGACTATTACCCGGAACCGCTGCGGACCCGGATCGAGGAGCTGAACGCCCGCATCTACGACACCTTCAACAACGGCGTCTATCGGTCGGGCTTTGCCACCACGCAGGAGGCCTACGAAGAGGCTGTCTATCCGCTGTTCGACACCCTGGACTGGCTTGAGGATATCCTGTCGACCAACCGCTATCTGACAGGGGATCGGGTGACCGAAGCCGATTGGCGCCTGCTGCCGACGCTGCTGCGCTTTGACAAGGTCTATCACACCCATTTCAAGTGCAACCGCAGCCGCATCACCGATTACCCGAACCTCTGGGCCTACACCCGTGAGCTGTACCAATGGCCCGGCGTGTCGGACACGGTGAACTTCGATCACATCGTGCGCCACTACCACTACAGCCACGAGTCGATAAATCCCTACCGGATCATCCCGATCAACCCGCAGCCGGACTTTGACGCGCCGCACGGACGCGGCTGATCAGGGCGGGTCAGGCGCTGTCCACTTCCCGGCCATAATGCTGCACCATCGCGGCAAGGTCCTCCGGCTCGGTCCCCGTGGGAACAAGGGCCCGGGCATTCGCGACATGGGCAAATATCGACCCATCCGAAAAGAACGAGGTGTTGGAGACAAAGATCACCTGCGCTTTCGGCATCCTGTAATTGGCGAAATCCGCAACCGCCAGCGCGGCACCGTCAGCCAGCACAAGGTTCAGGATGATGATCTGGGGTTCATTCTCTGACAGGTAGCTGACCGCATCGTCCTGTGTATGGCGCAGAACCACGTCCATCCCGTGCCGCTCAAGATGCCGCTTCCAAAGCTGACCCAGCTCAGCACAGCTTTCGACGATCAGCACTTTCATATGGGGTCCTCGTCCGGCAGCGGGGCGCACCATGGCCTGAATAACGGTGGTCTGCCCGATAGGTTAACAAATGGTTAAAAAGCGGTGAAATTGATTAACGATTCAGACTTTCCTTGAAGATCGCGATTTTTTCAGCTTTGACAACGCAGAGTGGGGGAATTTTAGGCCAATATGTCAGTCGATCAAGTAACGCCAAAATCAGCAAAGCGTGATCATGGGGGCGGTGTTGACGCCGCCGCCCGGCGTTTTGGTGGCACGCGCGACAGCTGGCTGGACCTTTCAACCGGGATAAACCCCCTGCCCTATGACGTGCCTGATCTGCCCGCCTCGGACTGGACCGACCTGCCCGACGAAAACGCCCGCCTCCGGCTTGAGACCGCGGCCCGGCACTTCTGGAATGTACCGAAGGGGGCAGCGATCTGCGCCGTCCCCGGGGCCTCCGCAGCCATTGCGCGCATTCCCCTGCTTGCTGCAGCGGGCCGGGTGCGCATCCCCGAACCCACCTATAACGAACATGCCGCCGGGTTTGCAGCGGCTGGCTGGCAAGTGGGGGCGCAGGCGGGCAGCGCCTCTGTGCTGGTCAATCCGAACAACCCGGACGGGCGCATCTGGCAGGCCGGTGATCTGGACGGTGCATTGCGCGTCATCGACGAAAGCTTTTGTGACGTCACCCCAGCAGCAACCCTGATGGATCAGGCCACCCGGCCCGGCACGCTGATCCTGAAGAGCTTTGGCAAATTCTGGGGTCTGGCAGGTCTGCGGCTGGGATTTGTCATCGGCGATCCCGCACTCGTTCACCAATTGTCTGCCGGGCTCGGACCCTGGGCGGTATCCGGTCCGGCGCTGCGGATCGGCGCGCTTGCGCTTGAGGATCAGGCCTGGGCCGACAAGACACGCGAACGTCTGCAAAGCGATGCGGCACGGCTGGATCAGCTGATGCTCAACGCCGGGGCGGAGGCCATTGGTGGCACGACGTTGTTCCGGCTTTACGATGTCGCCAATGCCGCCGACTGGCAGATGCGGCTGGCCTCCCATCGGATATGGAGCCGGGTGTTCCCCTATAACGCGCGCTGGCTCCGGCTGGGCCTGCCTGCACCAGACGCCTGGCAAAGGCTTGAGCGGGCGCTGGCATGACCCCAGTTCTGCTTTTCCTGGCGATGCTTCTGGACGCCGCATTGGGCGAACCCGAATGGCTCTGGCGGCGTGTGCCTCATCCCGCCGTCCTCATGGGCCGTGCGGTTGCCTGGTGCGACGATAAACTGAACACGGGCCAGGCGCGCAGGGCAAAGGGCCTTGCAGCCATCGTCGGCCTTGTGGTCGCCGCAGCGGTAACGGGGCAGATCCTCAGCCTGCTGGGACCGGTGGTAAAGGTGCTGGTGGTGGCGATCCTGCTGGCGCAACGCTCCCTTGTCGCACATACGAATGCGGTTGCCGATGGCCTGCGCCTGTCCCTGCCTGCGGGCCGCCGCGCGGTCGCGATGATCGTCAGCCGCGACACCGCCGATATGTCGCCCTCTGCCGTCGCCCGCTCTGCCATCGAAAGCGCATCCGAAAACCTGAGCGACGGGGTCATCGCCCCGGCCTTCTGGTTTCTGATCGGCGGGCTTCCGGGCATTCTGGTCTACAAGGTTGTCAACACCGCCGACAGCATGATCGGCTATCGTACCCCGCGCCACAAGGATTTTGGCTGGGCATCTGCACGGCTTGACGATCTGCTGAACCTGATCCCGGCGCGCCTGACCGCAGTGCTGATCGCCCTGACCTCCGGCGTGATCAACGAATGGCGCGCCATCGCCGGTGACGCCCGCCTGCACCGATCCCCGAATGCCGGCTGGCCCGAAGCCGCCATGGCCCGCGCGCTTGGTGTGGCCTTGGCCGGGCCACGGGCATATGATGGCGCGATGCAGAACTTTGCATGGGTCCATCCCGCCGGAAGGCGCACCCTGGCTGCCGCTGACGTGGACGCGGCGATCCGCCGGTTGTGGCAGGCCTGGGGCGTGATGCTGGGCCTGTGTGCGATATTGATACTGATTTCGTCCTGAAGGATTTTCATGCGCCAACTTATTTGTACGCTTGCCCTGACACTCCTGGCCCAGCCCGTCCTGGCCGACACGCCCTGCGGCGGTAATTTTGCAAGCTTCGTCTCCGAGCTGAAGACCGAAGCAATTGCAAATGGCATAGAACCCGCGACGGCGGATGCTTTCTTTGACGGCATCCGGCAAGACCCGGCGGTTCTGGCAGCAGACCGCAAACAGGGTGTCTTCCAGATCCCGTTCGTGGATTTCGCGCGCCGCCTGATCTCCGAAGATCGCCTGCGCCGGGGCCGGGCCAACGCCCAGAAATACGACGCAATCTTTGACCGGGTAGAGACCGAATATGGCGTTGACCGTGGCGTCTTGCTGGCCTTTTGGGCCTTCGAGACGGATTACGGCGCATTCCAGGGAGATTTCAACACGGCCAATGCCCTGGTCACACTGGCACATGATTGCCGCCGTCCCCAATTGTTCCGCCCCCAGGTACTGGCTGCGGTGACGCTCTTTGCCCAGGGCGGGTTCGATCCACGGCGGACCACCGGTGCATGGGCCGGGGAAATCGGCATGGTCCAGATGCTGCCCCGCGATATTCTGGAGAACGGCGTGGACGGTGATGGCGACGGTGTCGTTTCGCTCAAGACATCGGCCCCCGATGCGCTGCTGTCCGGGGCCAGGATGCTGCAAAGCCTCGGCTGGCGCGCCGGTGAACCCTGGCTTGCCGAAGTTGTCATGCCATCGGATTTCGACTGGTCCCTGACCGGCCTGGAGACGACGAAACCCGTGTCCGAATGGCAATCGCTTGGGGTGCAGCCCCGCAACGGCCCGCTGGCAGAGGGGCTGACAGGATCGGTTCTGCTGCCGCAGGGCAAGGATGGCCCGGCCTTTCTGGCCTATCCCAATTTCCGGGTCTATTTCGACTGGAACCAGAGCTTTACCTACGTCATGACCGCCGCCTATTTTGCCACCAGGCTTCAGGGTGCCCAGGTCTTTGACGCAGGCAGCCCCCGGACCGGGCTGGACGGCACCCAGATGAAGGCCCTGCAAACCAAACTGGAGGCACGCGGGCATGATGTCGGCGGTGTTGACGGCATCCTTGGCGCGGGCACCCGCGCCGCCGTGCGCGCGGAACAGGTGCGGCTGGGCCTGACAGTCGACGGATGGCCAACGCCCGAACTGCTATCGCAACTTTGAACCCAGGAGAAACCACATGCCTCTGAAGAAAACATCCGCCCAGATGGTTGCCGATGCCCGCGCCAAGATCGAGGAGATTGACAGCGAGGCGGCCATCGCCCTGCTGAAAGACCCCGATGTCCAGTTCGTCGATCTGCGCGACCCGCGCGAACGCGATCGCAGCGGTTTCATCCCCGGCGCATTTCATTGCCCGCGTGGCATGCTGGAATTCTGGGTCGATCCCGAAAGCCCCTATTTCAAGGATGTCTTTGCCCAGGACAAGAAGTTCGTCTTCCATTGCGCCTCCGGCTGGCGCTCCGCCATTTCGGTCGCCACGCTGCAGGAGATGGGCTTTGAGGCAGCCCACCTGCGGGATGGTTTCGGCGGCTGGGAAAAGGCCGGTGGCCCGGTGGAAAAGAAGGGCGATCCCGAAACGCTTTAGTCAGTTTCCCGGCCGGAACGGGTATCCCCGGACAAGGCGCATGTTTGCATTTTGTTTAGCTTTGACTTATATTCTGAAGATCGAAACGAAGTTGTAGTCCAGCTTCTTCACCTGAACTACAGACCCCGCAGAGCGCGTACTCTGCGGGGTCACTCTTTTTCAGGGTATCAAACCCCGAGCCAGAGTCGGATGATCGCGACGATCAGTGTAGCCACACCAATCAGGACCATCCATTTTCGAAACGATTGCTCCTCCAGCCTCATCACCTCCTTCCACCGCGATGGGTCGCGGCCGGGGCATGGTGCGGACAGAATGTTCAGGAACGGTTAACCATCATCGGCGCACCGGAAAGCGGTCGCCCTTCTGCGTCAGCAAGACGACGCCGCCGTCGCGCCATGCAAAGCGGTCGCAACGATTGCGCCCGTTGTGGAAGGCCACGCAGACGGTGCCATCGGCGCCGATATCATAGACCCCATAGGCCGTTGCCCCGCCCGCATAGGAATAGCTGTAGGCGCCGCCGACAAAATAGCGCGACTGACCGTCATCATGATAGGTCAGTGTCTGCCCGTCGATCAGCGCATGGACTTCGGCAGCGGCCAGAACGGTATCCCCCGCCAGAACGGCATAGGGATCGGCAGTTGCAGGTGCCGCGGCCAGCAGCAGAGGGATCAGGAAACGCATGAACATGGGTAACGCGCCAACTGCCCCGCGTCAAAACACCATCACGCAAAACACGTCGATGTTACGTTCGGGGCGTTTTCTCAGGCCAACATTTTTCAGGCCACCAGCGTTTCGGCCTTTTTCAGATCCACGGAGACCAGCTGACTGACCCCCTGTTCGGCCATGGTGACACCGAACAGCCGGTCCATGCGTGCCATGGTGACCGCATGGTGGGTAATGATCAGAAAACGCGTGTCTGTCTGGCGGCACATCTCGTCCAGCAGGTCACAAAAGCGCGTGACGTTGGCATCGTCCAGCGGCGCATCGACTTCATCCAGCACGCAGATCGGGGCCGGATTTGCCAGGAACACGGCAAAGATCAACGCCATCGCCGTCAGCGTCTGCTCACCCCCGCTGAGCAGGCTGAGCGTGCTCAGCTTCTTGCCCGGCGGCTGGCACATGATCTCAAGCCCGGCCTCAAGCGGGTCGTCGGATTCGACCATCACCAGGTTGGCCTCCCCCCCGCCGAACAGATGCCGGAACAGCATGGAGAAGTTGGAATTCACCTGCTCGAAGGCCGTCAGCAGACGCTCCCGGCCCTCCCGGTTCAGGCTGGCAATGCCCGAACGCAGGGTCTTGATCGCCTCTTCGAGGTCGTTCTTCTCCGCAATCAGTGAATCATGCTCTTGCTGAACGTCCTTTGCGTCTTCTTCGGCGCGCAGGTTCACCGCCCCCAGCGCGTCACGCTGGCGTTTCAGCCGGTTCACGTCAGCTTCCAGCGCATCGGCACCGGGCATCTGGTCCGGGTTGGTGTCCAGACGTGTCAGCA
This sequence comes from Sulfitobacter sp. G21635-S1, assembly GCF_027213915.1. Classification (NCBI taxonomy): domain Bacteria; kingdom Pseudomonadati; phylum Pseudomonadota; class Alphaproteobacteria; order Rhodobacterales; family Roseobacteraceae; genus Sulfitobacter; species Sulfitobacter sp. G21635-S1. The sequence goes on along the minus strand of NZ_JAPWGV010000030.1, from coordinate 24,947 downwards.
ATTGGTTCGGGGTCAGCTGGCTGTCCTCGGCAATCCGCTCCGCCGCTGCGGTCACGCTTTCGCGGGCCGCCTCGGCGCGTGCTTCCGAGCCTGCGCGGGCCTCGCGCGCTTCGGAAGCCTCCCGCTCTGCTTCCCGCTCTGCCACAGCCGCCTCGCGCAGCGCGCTTTCCGCCTTTGACAGCGCATCAGCAGCCGTGCCGCGCCGCGCTTCGGCCCTGGCAATCTCACTGCTCAATTCTTCGCGCCTGGCGGCCAGTTCGGCCGGTGCCGCGCTGGCGTCCTTCAATTCACTTTCGGAGGCCGTCTTGCGCTCCACCAGTTCCGCAGTCCGCTTTTCAGCCGTCTCAAGGCGGTGTTTCCAGCCGCTCAGCTCCTTGACGACCTCCTGCGACCGCTTCAACCGGGCCTCGCCTTCGCGGCGCAATTCGTCATGTGCGGAACGACGCGACATCATGGTGATGCGGGCTGCCTCAACGGTCATGCGGATATCGTCCACAGCTGCACGGGCCTGCGCGAGATCGCCCAGTTCCGCCAGGGCCCGCTCGGCCTCCAGCACCCGGCCACGGGCGGCCATCGCCTCATCCTCGTGGCGCTTGACGGCCAGCCCAAGGCTTTCGAGCCGCCCTTCGGCAAGGTTACGGTCCGCCTCGGACCGGCTCAGCGCGCGTCCGGCGTCCGCAACCATGCGGTCCGCCTGCCTGCGGGCTTCACGCGCCCGCTTGTCTGCCTCGGTCTGTTCCACCATGAGACGGGTCAGGGTCTCATGCGCAGCCCGGGCACCCTCGGCGCGCTGGCTGGCCTGCTCCAGCGATTGTTTCAAAACCTCCAGGCGGTTCAACTGCTGCAACCGAAGCGCCGCCGCAGATGGCGCATCCTCGGCCCAGGCGCGGTAGCCGTCCCAGCGCCACAAATCCCCCTCCAGGGAAACCAGCCGCTGCCCCGGCAGCAGTGCCGCCTGCAATGCCGGGCCTTCATCCGGGTCCACCAGACCGATCTGCCCCATCCGCCGGGCCAGCACATCCGGCACCGACACATGCTGCGTCAGGGGCGTGACCCCTGCGGGGAGGGGTTGATCGGTGTCATAGGCAGGCAGGATCGCCCAGCCGGACGGGCCGTCGCTGTCGACTTCCGGCGCACGCAGATCGTCGGCAAGCGCCGCACCCAAGGCCTTTTCAAAGCCATGTTCGACCTGCAAACGGTCGAGGATCTGGCCGCCTTCCGCAGTGTCACGCTCCAACAGCTTTGCCAGGGCGCCGGTTTCGGCCCTGAGCGCGTTCATCTCGCCCTCAGCCTCGGAGCGTTCGGCCCGCGCGTCAGCCTCGCGGCCCTGCGTTTCGGCGCGTGCTTCCTCGGCCTGGTGCAAAGCCTCATCCGCCGATGCCGCCGCGGCCACCGCCTCTGTCTCGGCAGCTTTGGCCGCATCGAAATCCTCTGCCGCCTTGGCCAGCGCGGCACGGCTTTGGGTGACCGCTTCCTGTGCCTTCAGCGCCTCGGCTTCCGACTTTGCCTGCGTCTTGCGGCTGTCCTCCAGCAGGCGCTCGGCCGATCCGTGCCGCGCGGCCAGACGGGCCACGTCTTCGGTCAGTTGCGACAGATCACCCTCGCGCGCCTGCAGCACGGTCGCGGCCTCGCGTGCCGCTTCTGACGCGCGTTCCAGCGCGGTCTCGTGCCCTTCGCTCGCCTTGGCCAGCTCGCGCTGCTCCCATTCCAGCCGCTCAATGGTTTCGCCCGCATCACGGTTCAACCCGCCTTCGCGTTCGATGTCGCGCGTCAGCTGCGCGATCCGGTTCGTCAAGGTCTCGATCGCGGTCTGCGCCCGGGCCTCCTGATCCGCAAGGGTATCGCGCTGCACGACCAGACGTTGCAGAACGGCGGCGGCAATGGCTTCTTCCTCGCGCAGGGGCGGCAGGGCTTCTTCCGCCGCGCTGCGTGCCTTGATCGCCTGCTGGACAATGCTCTGGGCCTGTGCCGCTGCCGTCACACGCGCCCGCAGGTCATCTTCCGCCTTCGCGCGGGCATCATCCGCCTCGCGCCAGCGCCGATACAGCAGCATCCCCTCGGTTCTGCGCAGCTGATCGCCGATCTCGCGATAGCGCGCCGCCTGGCGGGCCTGCCGCGCAAGCTGCGCAAGCTGCGTGGCCAGCTGTTCGATCACGTCGTCGACCCGTGCCAGGTTCGCCTCCGCGCCGTTCAGCTTCAGCTCCGCCTCGTGACGCCGCTGGTACAGACCGGAAATACCGGCCGCTTCCTCAAGGATCCGGCGGCGGTTCTTGGGCTTGGCGTTGATCAACTCGCTGATCTGACCCTGCCGCACCAGCGCAGGGCTGTGCGCCCCTGTCGAGGCATCGGCAAACAGCATCTGCACATCGCGCGCGCGCACGTCCTTGCCCGCCGCCTTATAGGCGCTGCCCACATCGCGGGTGATCCGGCGCACGATCTCAAGCGCGTCGTGATCGTTGAACCCCGCCGGGGCCAGACGTTCCGAATTGTCGATATGCAGGGCCACTTCGGCAAAGTTTCGGGCGGGCCGGGTTGCAGCACCTGCAAAGATCACGTCTTCCATGCCACCGCCGCGCATCGCGGTGGGGCGGTTTTCACCCATCACCCAGCGCAGCGCTTCCAGCAGGTTCGATTTACCACAACCATTCGGACCCACCACCCCGGTCAGACCATCGGCGATGATCAGATCCGTCGGATCGACAAAGCTCTTGAAGCCCGTCAGCCTGAGTTTGGAAAAGCGCACCTAGAATGGCCCCGATGATTCAGTCATCCATGGAAAATGCGGTCCGAAAGGCCATCCTGTCAACAGCAACACACCAGAACAAGGGGGCACGGGCGACTTATCCACAAGATATTGCGGTTTCAGAAGGCCGCACAGTCCAGGTCGAGCGAAACCTCGCCGGCGATCTCGATTTCGCTGCCCGGCACCGGAAGACATTCGATTTCCCATGGCATCGACCTGCGGCTTTTCGGTGGCGGACCGTTGCCGCAATCGAGCCATGCAAAGGCCTGGGCCTGGTCGCCGGTCACCTCCACCACCTTGCAACCGCTCACCATCGCAATCGCCGCACCGGCGCGCGACTGGATCGGTCCGAACCTTGGCGCATATTGCGCGTTGACGCGAATGGCCTCGGCCCTGCCACCCCGCACCCTGACATCGAAGGTGGAGCCCTGAACGGTCACACGCGTCGGGGCGACCCCGCGAAATTCAGGCGACGGGGTATTGCAGGCAATCAGGAATACCGCGGCACAAACAGCAAACAGGGATCTCATGACACCAGTGGAGGGCGGAAGGGTTAACAAATCCTTTCCCCCAGGGGCCCGCGAGACCAAACCGCCATAATGCATTTGCGGCAGGGGCGCTCTGGTCATATGATTTGACCAATTCAAGGGAAAGCCCATGCCATTCCAACCCGTCACCCCCGAGAAACTGTCCCAGGCCGTGATCCGCCAGATCGAGAAACTGATCCTGCGCGGCATCCTGCGTCCGGGAGAGCGGCTGCCGCCGGAGCGTGAACTGGCCGAGCGTCTGAACGTCTCCCGCCCGTCGCTGCGCGATGCCATCGGTGCGCTGCAGGCGGCCGGTCTGCTCAGCGCCAAGGCTGGTGCCGGGGTCTATGTCGCTGACGTCCTGGGCAGTGCTTTCGCGCCCGCGCTGGTGGAATTGTTCGCCCGCCATGACGAGGCTGTCTTTGACTATCTGTCGTTCCGGCGCGACATGGAAGGGCTGGCAGCGGAACGTGCCGCCACCCATGGGTCGGACACCGACCTGGCCGTGGTGCAGGCGGTCTATGACAAGATGGAAGCGGCCCACGGCAAGCGCAACGGCGATGAAGAGGCGCAGCTGGACGCGCAGTTCCACATGGCCATCATCGAAGCCAGCCATAACGTGGTCATGCTGCACATGATGCGCTCGATGTACGAGCTGCTGCGCGGCGGTGTGTTCTACAACCGGCAGGTGATGTTCAAGCAACGTACAACCCGCGCCGCCCTGCTGGACCAGCACCGCGCCATCAACGATGCGCTGCAGGGAAGGGACGCAGCACAGGCGCGGGCGGCCGTCGAAGCGCATCTTGATTATGTCGAGGATGCGCTGACCAACCAGAAAAAGGCCGACCGGAACGAAAGCATCGCACGCCAGCGGTTGCAGCACGAAACGCAAGGATAACCCGCAGGTCCCAGGGGGCGCACGCACCTCACGGGTTTCGCCGGGACGTTGCCCCCGGAACGAAAAAAGCCCCGGCGGGGCCGGAGCTTTCAAACGTTTCTGGAAACGCCGATCAGTGCAGCTTGGCGTCGACCTGCGTAATTGCATCGTCGATCAGCTTGTTGCCTTCTGCTGCCGACATCTGCTTGGCGATGACATCGCGTGCCGCAGCAATCGCAATCGTCACGGCCTGATCACGGACTGCCTTGATCGCTGCCGCCTGGGCAGAACCGATCTGGTCTTCCGCAGCCGCAAGACGACGCTCAACCGATTTGGCCAGCTCTTCACGCGCCTGTCCGGCTGAACGCTGCGCTTCTTCCTTGGCGGTTGCAACGATGCGGTCAGCCTGTTCCTGCACTTCCTTCTGCTTGCGCTCGTAGCTTGCCAGCAGGGTCTGTGCTTCTTCGCGCAGGGCGCGGGCTTCTTCCAGCTCGGTCCGGATGTCCGCGGCACGTTTGTCCAGCATCACGCCGATCATGCCGGGCACCTTGAAATAGAACAGCACGGCAATGAACAGGATGAACGCCAGAAGCACCACGAAGTCGGTGTTCCCCAGCGAAAAGAACACGTCGCCCGCAGCAAGCGCCGGTGACGCGGCAAGAGCGGCGATGAGGGCGGTCAGGGTCAAACGCATGGTTTATCCTTTCATCCGGGATGCAACAGCCGCATTGACAGTCTTTGCATCCGCCTTGCCACCCATGGCTGCCACGATCTCTTTTGTGGTGTCCTTGGCGACTTTCTCCACGTTCTCCAACGCCCCTTCGCGGATTTCCGCGATGGCTTTTTCGGATTCGGCGGTCTTGGCCGCGATCTCTTCGTCGGCCTTGGCCATGGCGGCATTGAGATCCGCCTGCATGTCGGCCTTGGCATCTGCGATGATGCGCTGCGCCTCGGCGCGGGCATCGACAAGCGCCTTGTTATAGGCCTCTTCCGCTTCCAGGGCCTTGGCCTTGAGATCCTCGGCAGCGGCGATATCGTTTGTGATCGTGCCCTGCCGTTCCGACAGAACCGCGCCGATGCGCGGCAGCGCCACGCGGGACAGGATCAGGTAGGTCGCGATCAGCGCCAGCACCAGCCAGAAAATCTGGTTTCCCCAGGTGGAGAAATCCAGCTGCGGCATGCCGGGTGTGCTTGCGTGTTCCGCCATATCGACGCCAATGGCGTCGGCAAGGCCATCGCTATGTGTTTCAGTTGCCATCAGGGCCTCCTTGGAAACTTGGCCTATACGCTTGGGCGGATGTCAACACACCCGCCCGTTCGTAAGGATGTCGTAACCTGGAAGTTAAACGGCGAACATCAGCAGCAGCGCGACGAGGAAGGCAAAGATGCCCAGCGCTTCTGCGAACGCGATGCCGATGAACAGGGTTGCTGTCTGCGATGCAGCAGCCGAAGGGTTGCGCAATGCGCCAGCCAGGTAGTTGCCTGCAACGTTGCCAACCCCGATTGCGGCTGCGCCGGAACCGATTGCTGCCAGACCTGCGCCGATGTGTGCGAGTTCGCCTTCCATGTGAATTCTCCTTACGATTGGAAGTTGAGAGGTGGCGGGCAAGCCCGCCGTTATTTTAGTGATGCGGGTGAAGCGCGTCCTTGAGGTAGACACACGTCAGGATCGTGAAAACATAGGCCTGGATAAAGGACACCAGAACCTCAAGCCCGTACATCGCGGTGATCGCCACCACGGAGACGGGGCTGATGATGGTGATCGCGGCAAACCCTGCGAAAACCTTGATCACCGCGTGGCCCGCCATGACGTTGCCTGCCAGACGAATGGAGTGGCTGACCGGGCGCACGAAGTAGGAAATCAGTTCGATAATCGCCAGGATCGGGCGCAGCGCCAGCGGCGCGGAAGCAACCCAGAACAGGCCCAGGAAGCTGGCGCCATTCTTGACAAACCCCAGGATCGTGACGGTCAGGAACACGGCCAGTGCCAGCAGAACCGTCACCGCGAAGTGGGATGTCGGCGTGAAAGACGTCGGGATCAGCCCGAGGAAGTTGGCGCAGACAATGAACATGAACAGCGTCATGATGTAGGGGAAGTATTTCACCCCCTCCTTGCCGCAGATATCCTCGACCATCTTGTAGACAAAGCCATAAGCCAGCTCTGCCACCGACTGCATCCGCGAAGGCACGATGGCCCGCTTGGAACTGCCCAGGACCATCAGCGCAAAGGTCGCCACAACCGCAAGGAACATCCAGAAAGTCGCGTTGGTCACCGTGTACCAGGAAACCGCGCCCTCGCCGAAAAACGGTTCGACGATGAATTGATCCATCGGGTGAAAGACCAGACCGCCTTCTTCTGCACCGTGTGTCTCTGTCGCCATCTCAGGCTCCTTCGTTCCTGTCGTCCGTGTCGGACGCGTCCCCGGTCATTTCGACCATCTTCTTTTCCTGGATTTCCTGTGCGGAGCGGAGCATCGTCTTTACCCCCGCCGCCAGGCCCAGCATGACAAACAGCACCATGAAGATCGGCAATGTACCAAACAGCACATCCAGCCCGTATCCGATGCCAAAACCGATCCCCAGACCGGCCACAAGTTCGATCACCATCCGCCAGGCAAGCTGTGCCTGAGAGTGATGTTCATCCGCACGGGGCTTGGGCGCGCTGCGCTTCTTTACGGCTTTGATCCGCGCCTCTAGCTGCTCAAGCTGCTGCTGCTGGTCCGGATCGCTCATGCCGCATACCCCAAGGGATGACTTGGGCGTTAGGTACTGGGCAGGGCTGTTAGAGTCAACTGAGATCGGAGAGGCAATAAAGCAATCATTTACAATGATTTACAGGTCGAATGAGATCGCTTCGCGACACGACGCCCCCGCCAGCACGCCGAAACTGCGGTGCTTTTCATATTCAACCTTTTGGTTGATCATTCTCGTCCGGTGTCCGCCAGGCCGCCGTCTGCTCAAACAACCAGTCACGGAAAACGCGCACGGCCTTGCGGCGCAGGACCCCATGACCACGCACCAGATGATACCCCCCTTCGCGAATCCCGATGTCGGAAACCCGCAGCAGCCGCCCCGCCGCCACCTCGCCTGCGACCACCTCTTCGGACACCAGCAAGACGCCCTGACCGGCAATCGCGGCCTCGACGCTCAGAACGGAACTCAGCCGCCAGGTAAACGCCGGCACTTCCGCCGGGGCGACCCCGCCCGCCAAGGCGAACCACCTGTCCCAGCTGCCCTCCGACCGGTCCCGAAGCAGCGGATAGCTCAGCAGATCACGCGGAGAGGGTTTGGCAGTGCGCAGCAGCCCCGGCGCGGCAAAGGGGTACAACATCGCGTTGGTCAGCAGCTCCGAATTCGGATAGCGCGCGCCGGGCGGCACGAAACGGATGGCAAGGTCAGCCTCATAGCGCGCCACATCCGCCAGGTGGCGCGATGCTTCCAGCCGCACATTCACCTCCGGGTGCGCGCCGGTGAAAGTTGCCAGATGCTGTATGAGGAACTTTGTCGCGAACAGGGGTTCCGAATTGACAGTGATCGTTCCCTCCGGCGTCTCGGCCAGCCCTTCGGTGGCAATGCCGATGGCATCGAGCGCGGGCGAGACCTGCGCCAGATAGGCAGCACCGTCATCGGTCAGCACAAGGCCCCGCGACAGATCGCGGAACAATTGTACGCCCAGCCGGTCCTCCAGCCCCCGGACATGACGACTGATGGACGAATGGCTGACCCGCAGCTCTTCCGCCGCGCGGGAAAAGCTCTGGTGACGGCCCGCAGCCTCAAAGGCGCGCAGGGCATTCAGCGGGGGCAATGTTCGGCTCATGCTTACTTGTGCAGTTTTCGCACATCTTACGTCAACCATTTGTCTTTGTGGGGCCTGGGCGATTTTGGCAACTTAGCTGCAACAGCAAGCAAGGAAGGCACAAAGATGGCCTATGTCGCATATCCAATGGTCCAGACGTCAAACAAGACCCGTGCAAATTTGAAACGCATCCTGGAGTCACTGCGCAGCCTGTTTCAACGCCGCAAACATCCGCATCTGCGCGATCTGACCGACCGCGCCGCGCGGGATGCAGGGATCGACCTGGCGTTGCTCGAACCGCATCGCCTGCGCCTGCCGTCGCAGCACAGCCACCATCCCCGCAGCTGAACCGCTTCCCCAAACCCCGCAGCTTCGTTATTGAAAGGGGATGACACCCACACTCGATCAGGTTTTTGCCGCCCTCGCCGATCCCACACGCCGCGCGATTCTGGCCATGCTGCTGGAAGACGACATGGCCGTGACCGATGTGGCGGAACCGTTCGAGATGTCGCTGGCCGCGATTTCAAAGCACCTCAATGTGCTGACGGGCGCTGGACTGATCTCTCAGGAAAAGAGGGGGCGGGTGAAATGGTGCAAACTGGAACCCGAAGCGATGAAGGCCGCATCGACCTGGATGCAGGGCTTTGGCCAGTTCGAACCGATCCATCTGGACGCGTTTGAACGTTTTCTGGAAACGGAGCTGCCAACGCCAGATGAAAAAGGCGCGTGATCCCTCACGCGCCGTGTTTTCAAAAGGCCAGTTGGATTATCACGAGAACGACAACAACAAGACCAACGATGTAAATGAGGTTACGCATCCGCGGCCGCTCAGACCAGGCCGATCAGGCGCAGGATGGCAAGAACAACGACCACGAGGCCAATGAGATAAATGATGCTGCGCACGTTCACGCTCCTTTTTATTCAGATTGAATAACGAACGCGTGATCAGCGGCTTTGGTTCCCGGCCTTTCAGATATTCTTTGCCGTGTCGTCCCGCAGCAAGAGCAGCAGCGCCAATATGGTCAGCCCGACACCCCCCAACACGAACACCGACGGCACTCCGTTGCCAAGGAAAATTTCCCAGACGATCACCCAGGTCGGTGTCAGGTAGGTATAGGCCATGACCTTGGCCGAGGGCAGCCGAAGCGTCGCAAAAGACAGCAGCACCACGGTGATCGACGTGGCGCAGATGGTCACATAGGCCAGCGTGATCCAGACAAGCGGCGGCAATCCCGTCCAGTCCGTGGCGGCGATATCGCCCCAGGCATAGACCAGCAGCAAGACGGCACCGGCCAGCAAGGTTCCGAAAGTGAAGGTGACAGGCCCCTCGCCCCGGTTCAGGCGGCGGACCAGCGGTGTATAGATCGCATGGCTGACACAGCCCACGAAATAGATCGCCTCGCCCCGCCCCACGTCGAACGCCATCAGGGCGCCCAGATCTGCGCGGAAAATCACCCAAAGCGCCCCGACCCCGCCAATGACCAGCGCCAGCGCCATCCGGGAGGTCAGCACCTGTCGCAACATGAACCAGGCAATCGCCGCAGCCATGACCGGCACCAGGGTGAACACCGCCGCCGCGCTGACCGGCGGCGCGGTTTTCAGCCCCTCGAACATCAGGACAAAATAGAAGGCAAAAAACCCTCCCAGCATCAGGTAACGCCACGGCGCGACGAAGCTGGAGCGCGAGAGCGAGCCGCGACGCCAGGCCAGCATCCCGACAACAAGCGCCGCGAGCCAGAAACGAAGCGCGGTGAACGCGGTGGGCGCGATGTCATTGGCAACAAGCGCGCCCAGCGAAAACGACCCGGCGACCAGCGCCGAGAAGGCCAACATCGCCAGATGGCCCTGTGCGCCGGGGCTCAAACCCATGCCTCGCCCACATGTTTCTTGATGAAGGCCACCAGCGCCTGCACCTTGGTGGTGCGGTGCAGGTCCACATGGGTGACAAGCCAGAGCGGCCCGGCCCATTCGTCGCGCGGCGCGTGGACTTCGACAAGATCGGGGTTACGGGCAGCTTCCACCGCATCCAGAAAGCCGATCCCGGCCCCCGCCAGCAGGGCGGCATCGGCGGCATGAGAGTCTGTGCAGCGAAAGCTGATCGCCTCAGCGGGAATGTTTTCGCGCAGCCAGATGTAGAAGGGCGCGCGGCTGTTGACATTGTCCGGCCCGATGAACCGGTGATTGGCGTAGTCCTGCGGCCCTTCGGGCAGGCCGTATTCATCGACATAGGCGCGGCTGGCATAGGCCCCGATGCGGCTGGAGGCGAGCGATTGCACCACATTGTCGGGCTGGTCCGGCACGGTGCCCGCCCGGATGGCGACATGGGCCTCGCCATATTCCAGCCGGAACAGCCGGTCGCCGGTCAGATAGCGCACCATGACCCTTGGATATTGCCGCTGGAAGGCCACCAGCATGGGCGCAACGCTTTGCGACAGGCTGGCCAGCGAGGTCACGACAAGCTCGCCCGACACATCGGCACCCTGCCCCTTGATCCGCCCGACCAATTGGTTGAACTGATCGTCGGTGGCCTGTGCCACGCGCAAAAGGTCCACCCCCGCCTCGGTCGCGGTGTAACCGCGCGCATGGCGCTGGAACAGCTTGACCCCAAGCCGCCCCTCAAGCGCGTCTATATGCCGGATCACGGTGGCATGATGCACGCCCAGAATCTCCGCCGCACCGCTGACCGTGCCCAGCCGGGCCACATGAAAGGCGGTCCTGATTTCGTCCCAGTTGTCCATTCGATCCCTCACATCGCCTTGTGCAAATTTGAACAACGCAAGTGCATTTTCTGCCAGTTGTGTTTGGAAATGCAAGTGCTGATTTTGGATGTCAGAACAGCAAGACAGGAAAACATATCATGTCCATACTCCGCATCGACTCTTCCGCAAATACCGCAGATTCCGTGACACGCAAGCTGACCGACCGCATCGTCGCCAAACTGGGCGACAGCGATATCGTCACCCGTGACCTCGCCCTCGAACCGCTGCCCCAGATCACCCACACCTGGGCCGTTGCCCGCGCAACACCGGAAGCCGACCGCGCCCCCGAGCAAGTCGAGGCGCTGAAGGAATCCGACAAGCTGGTCGCCGAACTGCTGGCCGCCGACACCATCGTGATCGGCGCGCCGGTCTACAACTTCGGCGTGCCCGCTTCGCTCAAGGCATGGATCGACCTTGTGGCCCGCGTCGGCGTCACCTTCCGCTACACTGAAAATGGCCCCGAAGGGCTGGTCAAGGGCAAGCGCGTCATCATCGCCATGGCCTCTGGCGGTGTGCCGGCAGGGTCGCCCGCCGATTTCGTCACCGAATACCTGAAATTCGTTCTGGGTTTCCTTGGCATGACCGATGTGACCATCGTCGCAGCAGATGCGCTGGCCAAGGATGCCGAAGGCACCATCGCCCGGGCAAATGACCAGGTCGACGGGCTTGCCATCGCCGCCTGAGGCCAAACAGCAAGAACGCCAGTAACGCCGGGCCGACACCCCCTGTCGGTCCGGCGCAATTTATTGCCACCCGGTCACAGCCAGCCGGAACCACCCGCCGCCCTGCCGCGTTGACAGACGGGTTCTGCCGCAGCGCACAAAGGGGTGAAGATGAGTGATTGGTTTGCGGGGTCCCAGGATCTTGTCGCATTGGGCCTGCTGGCCTGCGTGTTCATCGCCTTTATCCTCGAAAAATACCCGCCCGACACAACAGCGGTCGTTGGCGCGGCCGTGTTCATCCTGTTGGGCCTGGTCAGCCCGGACGACGTGATGGCCGTCTTCTCGAACTCCGCCCCGATCACGATTGCAGCGATGTTCGTCGTCTCGGGCGCGCTGGTGCGCACCGGGGTGCTGGACGCCATGGCAGGTTTCATCGTCGAACGGGCCAGGACGCGGCCCACCCTCGCATTGGTCACCTTCTTCCTTGCCGCGCTGGTCGCTTCGGCCTTTGTCAACAATACCCCGATCGTGCTGATCCTGATCCCGCTGGTGCTGCGCCTCAGCCATGCGGTGGGCATCGTTTCGACCCGCTTGCTGATCCCCCTGTCCTATGTGTCGATCCTGGGCGGCACCTGCACCATGATCGGCACCTCCACCAACCTTCTGGTGGATGGCGTTGCGCGGCAGAATGGCCTCGACGCCTTTGGCATTTTCGAAATCGCGCCGGTGGGCATCGTTGTGGCCCTCACCGGCCTGATCTTCATGGTGCTGGCCGGTCGGTTCCTGCTGCCCGACCGTGCCGACCAGGGTGCCGTGTCCATGTTGACCGAAACCACCTTCCTGACGGAGGTTGCCATCCTGCCCGACGCACCGATGATCGGCCAGACGCTTGCCGACACGCCCGAATTCAACCGCACGGCGATCCGCATCACCGGGCTGCGCCGGGGCGGCAACATCCAGAGGTCGGACCTGCCCGAAACGGTACTGGCAAAAGGCGACACGCTGATCCTGTCACTGCCGACGTCGGAACTGCTGACATTGCACGACATTCCGGGGTTGCGCGTGGGTCTGCGGCGCCCGGGCCGCCCCCGCGAGGACGAAGACCCCCTGATCGCGGAAGCCATCGTGCCGCCGGGTCTGGCACAGGGCCGGACCATGCTGGGGGTCACCGGGCTGGGCGCGGACTATGGCGTGCGCATCCTGGGGGCAAACCGGCACGGGCATATTCCGGGCCCCGACCTGTGGTCGGTCAAGCTGCGCTCGGCGGACAGGCTGCTCTTGCAGGGAACGGCGGCAGGGCTGGATGCGCTGGCGCGCGGCGGCACCATCGTCTCGGTCTCGCGGCCTTCGGGACGCGCGTACCGGAGGCGTCAGGCCCCCATCGCCATCGGCGCGTTGCTGGCTGTCGTGATCCTCGCCGCCCTCAACCTGGCCAGCATCACGCTGCTGTCGATCCTTGCGGTGGCTTTGATCCTGCTGCTGCGCTGCATCGACAATGATGAGGCCTGGGGGTCGATCGACGCGAGCATCCTGATCCTGATCTTTGCGATGCTGGTGATCGGCACGGGGCTTGAAAACAGCGGTGCCGTCGAAACCATCGTGGGCACCCTGACCCCGCTGCTGGAAACCCTCCCGCCCGTCCTGTTGCTGGCGGCGGTCTATCTGACCGCCTCGGTTCTGACGGAGCTTGTCACCAACAACGCCGTGGCGGTGGTCCTGACTCCCATTGTCATCACCCTTGCACAGCAATTGGGCATCGACCCCCGCGCGCTGGTGGTGGCCGTGATGTTCGGTGCCTCGGCAAGCTTTGCCACGCCGATCGGCTACCAGACCAATACGCTGGTCTATGGTGCCGGAAACTACAACTTCCGCGACTTTCTGCTGATCGGCGTGCCAATGAACCTGATTGTGGGCGGCGCGGCTGTTCTCTCCATCGCTTTCTTCTTCCCGCTCAGCTGAAACGCCGCCATGCTTGACTCCGCCCCGTCCAGCGCCTAAAGCCCTCGCAATCCCCGGAAGCATCGCCTTCCGGTCCCTGCCTTGTGTGGGGATCGCCCTCCACCAGCGTGTTACGCCCGTGGGGGCATTTGTGTATTCACTGCGGCCTCCCTACATCTGGGGTATTCCGCAACCGACGATAAGGGGCTTTGCCCATGTTCGAGAACCTCAGCGAACGCCTCTCCGGCGTCTTCGACCGACTGACCAAACAGGGCGCACTGTCCGAAGAGGATGTGAAAACCGCGCTGCGCGAAGTTCGCGTCGCCCTGCTGGAAGCCGACGTATCGCTTCCCGTGGCGCGCGATTTCGTCAAGGCGGTGCAGGATCAGGCCACCGGACAGGCCGTCACCAAATCCGTCACCCCCGGCCAGCAGGTCGTCAAGATCGTGCATGACGCGCTGATCGACACCCTCAAGGGCGAAGGCGAGCCCGGCGCGCTCAAGATCGACAACCCGCCCGCCCCGATCCTGATGGTCGGCCTGCAGGGCGGCGGCAAGACCACCACGACCGCCAAGCTGGCGAAACGGCTCAAGGAGCGCGAGGGCAAGAAGGTCCTGATGGCCTCGCTCGACGTGAACCGCCCGGCAGCGATGGAACAGCTTGCCATTCTGGGCGTGCAGATCGGCGTCGATACCCTGCCCATCGTCAAGGGCGAAGACCCGGTCGCCATCGCCAAACGCGCCAAGACGCAGGCGGGTCTGGGCGGCTATGACGTATACATGCTGGATACCGCCGGCCGTCTGTCCATCGACGAAGAGCTGATGCAGCAGGTCGAAGCGGTGCGCAATGTCGCAAATCCGCGCGAAACCCTGCTGGTGGTCGATGGCCTGACCGGTCAGGACGCGGTGCACACTGCCCAGAACTTTGACGACCGGATTGGCATCACCGGCGTTGTCCTGACACGTATGGACGGCGACGGCCGCGGCGGTGCCGCCCTGTCGATGCGCGCCGTCACCGGCAAGCCGATCAAGTTCGTCGGCCTGGGCGAAAAGATGGACGCGCTGGAGACCTTCGAACCCGAGCGGATCGCGGGCCGTATCCTGGGCATGGGCGACATTGTTGCCCTGGTCGAGAAAGCGCAGGAAACCATCGAGGCCGAACAGGCCGAGAAGATGATGAAGCGCATGGCCAAGGGTCAGTTCAACATGAACGACCTGAAGATGCAGCTTGAACAGATGATCAAGATGGGCGGCATGCAGGGCATGATGGGCATGATGCCCGGCATGGGCAAGATGGCCAAACAGGTCGAAGACGCCGGCATGAACGACAAGGTCCTGACCCAGCAGATCGCGCTGATTCAGTCGATGACCAAGAAAGAACGCGCCAACCCCGCGTTGCTGCAGGCCAGCCGCAAGAAACGCATCGCCAAGGGCGCCGGCATGGAGGTCTCTGACCTCAACAAGCTGATGAAGATGCACCGCCAGATGTCCGACATGATGAAGAAGATGGGCAAGATGGGCAAAGGCGGCATGCTCAAACAGGCGATGAAGGGCATGATGGGCAAGGGTGGCGCTGGCATGGACCCCAGCCAGATGGACCCCAAGCAGCTTGAAGCCGCCGCAAAGGCGATGGGCGGCAAGCTGCCCGGCGGTCTGGGCGGCCAGAATCCCTTTGGTGGTGGCGGCATGGGCCTGCCCCCCGGCCTGTCCGGTTTCGGGAAGAAGAAATGACCTCTGCAACCACCCCTATTCCGACGCTGACGACAGATCGGCTGACGCTGCGTGCCCCCGCACCGCGCGACCTGCCTGCCTTCGCCGCGTTCTACGCGACAGAGGCCTCGAAGTTCGTGGGCGGCCCGATGACCGAGGCGGAGACATGGCGTTACCTCTGCCAGGTGCTGGGACACTGGACGATGCGCGGCTATGGGCGCTGGATCGTGACCACGCGCGACGACGACACGGCCATCGGCCTCGTCGGCCTGCACAACCCCCTCGATTGGCCCGAAGCCGAAGTCGGCTGGTACATCTGGTCCGGCAACGGCAAGGGCTACGCCGCCGAAGCGGGCCGCGCTGCACGCGCCTACGCTTATGACAGGCTCGGCTGGACCACCGTGGTCAGCATGATCGCTGTGGGCAACGACGCCTCCGTGCGCGTCGCCGAAGCCATGGGAGCCACCCGGCAGGACGACTATCATCACCCCGTCTACGGCAGGATGGGTGTTTACCGGCACCCCGGACCGAAGGAGATCGCCGCATGACCGACGCCATTACACGCGCCGCCGAGCTGCTGAAGGGCCACCGTGCCAGCATCGACCGGCTGGACGCCATCCTTGTCTACACTCTGGGCGAGCGGTTCAAACACACACAGGCTGTGGGGAAACTCAAAGCCGAACACGACCTTCCCCCGTCTGATCCTGCGCGCGAAGCCACGCAGATCGCACGGCTTGAAGATTTGGCGAAAGAGGCCGACCTCGACCCCGAATTCGCCAAGAAGTTCCTGAACTTCATCATCGCCGAAGTCATTCGGCACCACCAAATCCACCAATCTGACTCTTAAGGAATACACACAATGGCCATGAAAATTCGTCTCGCCCGCGGCGGTTCCAAGAAACGCCCCTTCTACCGTATCGTAGCCGCCGACAGCCGCATGCCGCGCGACGGCCGCTTCATCGAGAAGCTGGGCACCTATAACCCGCTGCTGCCAAAAGACAGCGAAGACCGCGTGCAGATGGACGTCGAGAAGGTCAAGGAATGGATCGCCAAGGGCGCCCAGCCGACCGACCGCGTCAAGCGCATGCTGGAAGCTGCAGGCGCATTGCCCAAGACCGAGCGTAACAACCCCAAGAAGGGCACACCCGGCAAGAAAGCCGCGGCCCGCGTCGAGGAGAAAGCCGCCAAGGCCGCTGCCGCTGCAGAAGCCGCCGCTGCCCCTGCCGAGGAAGCCCCGGCAGAAGAAACCGCAGCACAAGAATAAGGCGACCTGCCCGGCATGGAACAGTTTTCAGACGAATTCCGTGCCGGGCTTGCCGACCTGATGCGATGGCGGCGCGATGTGCGCCGCTTTCGCCGCGAACCTGTGGAGGCGGCGCTGCTGCAGCGCTGCCTCGATACCTTCGGCCTGGCCCCATCGGTTGGCCTGAGCGAGCCATGGCGCATCTGCCGTGTCACCAGCGACACCGCCCGCGCCCAAGCCATCACCAATTTCAAGGCCGCCAATGCCAAGGCCCTGCAAGGCTATGACGGCGACAAGGCCACGCTTTATGCCTCGCTCAAACTCTCCGGCATGGAAGACGCCCCTGAACATCTCGCGATCTACTGCGACGATGCCACCCCCAAGGGATCCGGCCTGGGGGCTGCCAGCATGCCCGAAATGCGCCGCTATTCCGTGGTCAGTGCGATCACGATGATGTGGCTCACCGCCCGCAGCCTTGGCCTGGGCATTGGATGGGTCTCCATCCTTGACCCGGCGCGCCTCAACCGCGATCTTGCAATTCCGGAGGATTGGTCGCTGGTTGCCTACCTGTGCCTGGGCTGGCCCGAGGAAGACAGCCTGACGCCGGAACTGGAAACCAGGGGCTGGGAAACCCGGGCCACCGCCCTTCATATCGAGGACCGCTGATGTTTCGCCTGATCACCATTGTCATCACACTCGCCATCGGTTTCAGCATGGGGGTCAGCTATGACCGCTGGCAGATGCGCAAGGAATGCGCTGCCGGCGAAGGCGGCTGGACCGGCACCATCTGCGTCAATTCGGAGTTGCTTCAATGACCGACATGATCTGCGTCGGCGCCATTGCCGGTGCCTACGGCGTGCGCGGCGAGTTGCGGGTGAAAAGCTATTGCGCGGTGCCGGAAGACATCGAAACCTACAGCCCGCTCTGGTCCGAGGACCGCAGCCGCCAGTTCGCGCTGGCCATCCTGCGCCCGATCAAGAACGGCTTTGCCGCCCGCATCCCGCAGGTCGCCACCAAGGAGGACGCCGACGCCTTGCGCGGCACGGCGCTTTATGCCGACCGGGATCAGCTGCCCAGCCTGCCGGATGATGAATTCTACCATGCCGACCTGATCGGGCTGGATGTCTATGACACCGGCGGCGTCCTGCTGGGCCGGGTCAAGACCGTGCAGAACCACGGGGCGGACGACCTGCTGGAACTGCAACTGGCCGGCAATTCGGCCACCACCTTCCTGCCCTTCACCAAAGCGGCAGTGCCCACGGTGGACCTGGCGGCCCGACGCATCATCGCCGATCCGCCGGAGGGCATCCTGCCCGACGCCCGCGACTGATGCCGCGCCGGATCATAATCCACGCAGGCTTTCACAAGACCGGCACGACCTCGATCCAGGCCACGCTGCGCGAAAACCGGGTGGCGCTGAAGAAACATGTCGCCCTGCGCCTGCGCTGGCACATGAAAGACCTTGTCGCCGCCACCCGGGGCTATTCGACCTGGCGCGACCCGCTGACGCTGATCAAGGTGCAGGATCGTTTCACCAGGCTGATGGAAGATCTGCCCGGCATGCCACGACGCACGCTTGTCATCTCTGCCGAAGAGCTTTCCGGCCACCTGCCCGGACGCGGCGCGCTGGAGGATTATTCCGCCGCGCCGATCCTGCTCTATGCTTTCTGGGAGATCGCCCGAGCGCGATACCCGGAGGCCGAGATCTTGATCTATCTGTCCACCCGCGCGCCCGAACCCTGGCTGGCCTCTGCCTATGCCGAGCACGTCAAAGCCTCCAACATGACCCTGGATTTCGACGATTTCGCCGCGCGCTACCGGGGTGCATCAGACCTTGACGGCATGGTCGCAGAGGTCGCCAGCCGCGTGCCTGTGCCGGTACATCACCGCGCGCTGGAAAGCTGTGGCGATCTGCCGCTTGGTCCCGCCGACCCGCTGCTGGACCTTTGCGACATACCGCTGAGCCTGCGTGCAGAACTGACAGCCGTGCCGCCCGCAAATACCCGGCTGGGCGAAGACGTTCTGCAGGCCATGTTGCAGGCCAACCGCACCCATGAAAGCGCCGCGGCACGCAATGCCGCCAAGGCCCATATCCTGAAAGAGGCGCAGCCACGATGAAACCGCCCCGGTCCCACGGCCGCCAATCCGTCCGCGCCACGCTGAAGCCGCGCGAGCTGATGCAGGAAGCGCCCGACTATGCCGATGTCTGGCAGGCAAGGATCATCACCCTGTTCCCCGAGCTTTTCCCCGGGGTGCTGGGGGCCAGCCTGACCGGCAAGGCATTGAACGACGGGCTGTGGCAATTGCACACCCATGACCTGCGGACATATGGCATCGGCAAGCACCGGAATGTGGATGACACCCCGGCGGGCGGCGGTGCGGGAATGGTGCTGCGCGCCGATGTCGTGGGCCCCGCGATTGAAGAGGCGCAATCACACGCAAGGGGGCGCTGGCCGATCCTCTACATGTCGCCGCGCGGCCGGCCCTTTACCCAATCCATGGCCCGCGATCTGGCCAGCTGTGCCGGTGTCACCATGCTCTGTGGCCGGTTTGAAGGCGTGGATGAGCGTGTGCTGGAACATTACAACGTGACCGAGGTGTCACTTGGCGATTTCGTGATGACCGGGGGCGAACTGGCCGCTCAGGCGATGATCGACGCCACTGTGCGCCTGCTGCCCGGTGTGCTTGGCAATGCGGAAAGCACGGTCGAGGAAAGCCATTCCAGCGGGTTGCTGGAACACCCGCAATACACCCGCCCCGCCACCTGGGAAGGCCATGACATTCCCCCCGTGCTGATGTCGGGCAATCACGGCGAAATCGCGAAATGGCGTCAGGCGCAGTCACAGGAACTGACCCAGACGCGCCGCCCGGACCTTTGGGCGCGCTACAAGAAGCCCTAGAACCCGGCCCTAGAAGTCCGCGTTGACGCCGGGCAATTTCAGCGCCTTGATCAGGTCGCGCAGCTCCTGCCGCGCCGCAACGTTGGATATGTTCAACTGCTTGACCCCGATGTCCTTGAGATCCAGCAAGGTCAGACCGCGCGGGAACAACTCCCGGAAGATCACCCGCTCGTTGAAGCCGGGGGCCACGCGGAACCCGATGCGCTTGGCCAGGTTGGCCACCGCGCGTTCCATCTTTTCCTTGTTGACCATGCGCTGCGCGCCCAGACGGTTGCGCACCACAACCCAGTCGATCGGGGCCAGCCCGGCCTGCGCGCGCAACTGCCGCGCATTCCAGACCATTTCGGAATAGACCGACGGCCCGGTGATCTTGTCGCCGCTGGCATCGGTATGCGCCAGCAGGTCAAAGTCGATGAAACTGTCGTTCAGCGGCGTGATCAGCGTATCGGCCAGCGAATGGGCCACCTGGCTGAGACGTGTGTGCGAACCGGGACAATCGATCAGGATGAAATCACTGTCCGGCTCCATCGCCGCGACAGCCGCGCTCAGCCGGTGGTCATACATGTTTTCGCCGGGCCGCAACGCGCCGGCTTCGATCACGGGCAGCTCGTGCAGGATCGGGCTGGGCAGCTCAAGCTCGGCCTGTTTGAGGAACGCAATCCGGTTCTCGACATAGCGGCCAAATGTCCGCTGCCGCAGGTCGAGGTCCAGCCCGCTGACCTTGTGCCCCATCCGGACCAGTGCGGTGGCCACATGCATCGACACGGTTGATTTACCCGCGCCGCCCTTCTCGTTTCCGACGACGATGATATGCGCCATGCCTGTCCCCTTGCATCCGCGGTTTCTGTGCGGTTTGCCTTCTTTGGCACACTATATGTTGTGGATCGACCTGTGAAAAGCAGGGAGAGGCGCAAAGCTGGCAAAAATGACAGTGTGCGGGGTGGTTGTGGGGTCTTAGCTCGAAGCCTCGCGGCTATCCCCCGCGCGGAATCAAGGCCGCAGGCCGCCGCGCATCGCCGGGCCGCCCCACGGCACGGCGATTTGGTTGCTGTTGCGCGTGACGGATAGGTGGGAGGTGCTTGGCTGCCATAAAGTGGCATGCACGACGGTCGGATCGCCGCACCACGGCCCGACGATGCGCGGCTTCGCACTCCATTTCAAACGGCAGCTTCGTCCCGCTCACCGGACCTTGCCCCACACCGCATCCAAGGGCAGGTGTGGGTTACATACACTCACGCATAACGTCTGCGCCGGGACACTCCTGGGCAGTTATTCCGTTTCATCTGATGTGGATCGTGGGAAGGCCGTAAAAAAGGCGGCGCCGCCAGATCGGAGTGTGAGACAGGATTTTATCCCTGCATGTCTGAACCGTTCAGATATGACGCGGCCTGCGCGCCTCTGGTCCTATGGGATGCCGGTCGGGTTGATGGCCCGCACCGGCGGGTGTTGCAACGGGGCCAAGGATGCCGCCGACGGGTTAAGGTCGCGTGAGCAGGGCGCGCGGTGCATCCCCCCCAAAACGAAAAAGGGCGCGGCCATCGCTGGCCACGCCCTTCGTCATAACTGCTGGCAGGCTTAGAAGCCCAGACCGGCGTATTTGTTCTTGAACTTCGACACGCGGCCACCGGTGTCCATCAGACGGCTGGTGCCGCCGGTCCATGCCGGGTGGACGGAAGGGTCGATGTCCAGCGACAGCTGGTCGCCTTCCTTGCCCCATGTCGATTTCATTTCCACAACGGTGCCGTCGGTCATCTTGACGTTGATCGTGTGGTATTCGGGATGTGTATCGGCTTTCATGACCGCTCTCCTTACGCTTCGGCGCCAGATTTGGGCTTGTAATGCGCGTTCTCGACGATCCGCGCGGATTTGCCACGACGGGCGCGCAGATAGTAGAGTTTTGCGCGACGCACGCGACCGCGGCGCACCACGGTGATGCTGTCGATGTTGGTGGAATGCAGCGGGAACACACGTTCGACGCCTTCACCAAAGCTGATCTTGCGCACGGTGAAGGACCCGGCGATGCCGTGGCCGTTGTTACGTGCAATGCAGACGCCTTCGTAGTTCTGGACACGGGTGCGCGTGCCTTCGGTAACCTTGAAGCCGACGCGGATGGTGTCACCGGCGCGGAAATCGGGGATTTCCTTGCCCAGTTCGGCGATTTGTTCCGCCTCTAGTTGTGCGATCAGGTCCATTGACCATTCTCCTAAATGTGCTCGTGGTATGCCACGAAGTTGATTGTCCGATCCAAGAGCTTCGGTCTGTCTGTCGGGTCTGCACCGTGATCCCATCAAGGGGGTGGCCCACCGGAGGTAACATCGTCTTTCCTTGTCGCTTGCGCATAACGCAAAGCACCGGAGCCGCAGAAACGCGATTCCGGATGGGCGGGGTATAGGGGGGATGACCGCAGGGATCAAGGGGGATGGTCAGCCATCAGGCCCCCTTTCGACGGCCGTGCAATCTGCCCTGTTCAGAGGCCCTGCGCGCGTGGCCGGGGTCAGGACCCTGCCGAAGACGCCCTGCGCCGCCGCGCCAGCACGACAAGGTTCGACAGGAAAAGCGCACCGACCACGATGCCGCCGCCCAGCAATGCATAGCCCCCCGGGTCCTCGCCGATAAAGAACCAGGCCAGCAGCGGTGCAAACACCGATTCCAGCAAGACAAGAAGCCCCACCTCCGCCGAGGTGATGTAGCGCGGACCCAGCGCCAAAAGCACCGAACTGCACAGGATGAACCCCACATGCATTGCCACCAGCGGCGCCTGCTCCGGCTGTATTGCACCGGGCTGCGCCCAGGGCAGGATCACCAGCGCCCCCAGCATGTAACCCAGCGCCACGCCGGGCACCATCGACACCTGCCGGACCAGCCGCACCGCGGTCAGCCCGGCAGCGAAGACCGCCGAAACCGCCAGCGCCAGCAGGTCGCCTGCCAGCGATGCATTCGCCGTCTCGCCCGAGCCATAGGCGATTACCGCAAGTCCCGGCAGCACTGCCGCCATGGTCAGATACATGCGAAGGCTCAGCCGTTCGCCCAGTGCGACGCGGCTGAACAGGGCCGCAAAAACCGGCAGCGAGGCGATGATGAAAACAACATTGGCAACCGAGGTGAGGCTGACCGCGATCACGAACATGACACCGCTTGCACCAATGGCGATCACATAGATCAGCCCGGGCCATCCGGTCCGCCAGAACGCGCGGAACGGCGCGGCCCCCTGCCAGACAAGCAGGGCTGCAAAGATCAGCAGACCCACCAGCAAGGCACGCCAGAAGGCGACGGTCAGCGCCGGGGCGTCTATCAGGCGCACGAACAGGGAATCCGGCACGACGCACAGCACGCCGAACAACGTGATGAGCAGGCCCTTGAGTTGATCATTCATGCCGCATCGGTGACAAATTTTCCGGGCCGGGTAAAGTACCGACCAGAAGACGATACCGCGTGCAGATTCGCCAGCTGCCCCGGCAAGACCGGCAAAAACCGGCGATGGCGCCACATTCGAGACATCTTTTCTGATGTTCCCCGGCCGCGCCCTCAGCGGCGGCGAAGGCCGAACCACCGCCCGTTCCCGTGCAGGCGATTGTCAGAACTGCGCTGGCAGACTTGCCTCTGGGCGACAGCCAGACCGCCTGAAACGACGCTTTCCCAATGCCGCTGCCGCCAAAGAACGCCGTAGCGGCCTGATCGGAACATCCTTGCAATCGGCCAGCGCGCGCAATGCTTTCAGATCAGCAACCCGATTGTACATGTCACGCGCCCGCAGCCGCGGGACGGAAAGCCCGATGGGCTTGACCTTACGGGGGCGAGTGCGTGACACTCTGCTGGCACCCTGCGGGGTTTGACATAAAACATGCAGGTCAACTGTATCACCCGGTGTCCGAACAGGCATCAAATTGGCGGGACATCGACATCCCGCTGACAACAGAGAGGAAGACAATGAAGCATCTTACACGTACCGGTAAACCGCTGCCGCAATCCATTCTGGATTCCGCTGAGGCCGCAAAAAGAGATCCGGTCAACCGCAGGGAATTCCTGGCGCTCGCCAGTGCATTCGGTGCGACCGCCGCCACCGCCTATGGCATGATCGGAATGACGCCGCCGGCCTACGCCGATGCGCATGCCAACATGAAAGAGGGCGGCACCGTCCGCATGCAGATGGAAGTCCGCGCCCTCAAGGACCCGCGCACCTACGACTGGTCGCAGATCGCGAACTTCTCGCGCGGCTGGCTGGAATACCTCGCCATCTGGGAAAACGACGGTACATTCAGCCCCGCCCTGCTGGAAAGCTGGGAAATCAACGACGACGCCACCGAATACACACTGAACGTCCGTCAGGGTGTCAAATGGAACAACGGTGACGATTTCACCGCCGAAGACGTGGCGCGCAACATCACCGGCTGGTGCGACAAGTCGCTCGAAGGCAACTCCATGGCGGGCCGTTTCGCCTCGCTGATCGACGAAGAAACCGGTCAGGCCATTGAAGGTGCAATCGAAGTGGTCGACAGCCACACCGTCAAGCTGAAGCTGCCGGTATCCGACATCACCCTGATCCCCGGCATGGCCGACTATCCTGCGGCCATCGTGCCCGCGGATTTTGACGCCAACAACATGGTCGACAACCCCGTCGGCACCGGCCCCTACCTGCCTGAATCGCTCGAAGTGGGCGTGAAGGGTGTGCTGGTCAAGAATCCCGATCACACCTGGTGGGGTACAGAGGTCTATGGCGGGCCCTACATCGACCGGCTGGAATACATCGACTACGGCACCGATCCTTCGGCCTGGATTGCCGCGGCGGAAGCCGAGGAAGTCGATGCCTTCTATTCCATGGAAGGCGAATACATCGACATCATGAGCACGCTGGACGGCTGGGTCGAGAACGAGATCGCGACCGCCGCGACCATCGTCATCCGGCCCAACCAGCTGGCCGAAGTCGATGGCAAGCGCCCCTACGAGGACAAGCGTGTCCGCCAGGCCATCGCGATGGCGGTAGACAACGAGATCCTGCTGGAACTCGGCTATGCCGGGCGCGGCATCGTCGCCGCCAACCACCACGTCGGCCCGATGCACCCGGAGTATGCGGAACTGCCGCCGCTCAAGGTCGATCCCGCCGCCGCCAAGGCGCTGATGGACGAAGCAGGCTACGGCGATTTCGAGCACGAGCTGTTCTCCATCGACGATGCCTGGCGCAAAGACACCACCGACGCGGTGGCGGCGCAGCTGCGGGACGCGGGCATCAACGTCAAGCGGACCATCCTGCCCGGCTCCACCTTCTGGAACGACTGGACGAAGTATCCGTTCAGCTCCACCAACTGGAACGCGCGTCCGCTGGGCGTACAGATCTGGGCGCTGGCCTATCGCACGGGCGAAGCGTGGAACGAGTTCGGCTATTCCAGCCCCGAATTCGACGCGCTCCTGTCCGAGGCGCTGGCAACAGCAGATGTGGACAAGCGCCGCGAGCTGATGGCCAAGGGCGAAGCGATGCTGCAGGAGGATGGCGTGACGATCCAGCCCTACTGGCGGTCGCTCTACAACCACACCCGGGAAGGCCTGGTGGGTGCCGCGCACCACATCGGCTTTGAATACCATCCGGCGCGGATGGCCTGGACCGGCGACGCCTAAGCACCGATTCCGTCAAAAACACGGGGGCCGCGTTCATCGCGGCCCTCAGATTGCTGACAAACCCGGAAACGGCTGCCGCCGGAGGTAAATCGTTCTTCTGCGCTCAGCGTTACGTTTTCGAACGAAGGGCCGCGCCCGAGCCTGGGAGGGCGCATTGAGACGCGCATTCGGAGCGCCTCCCTT
>NZ_JAPWGV010000002.1:0-391121 GCF_027213915.1 Sulfitobacter sp. G21635-S1 | reverse complement strand
AAGGGAGGCGCTCCGAATGCGCGTCTCAATGCGCCCTCCCAGGCTCGGGCGCGGCCCTTCGTTCGAAAACGTAACGCTGAGCGCAGAAGAACGATTTACCTCCGGCGGCAGCCGTTTCCAGGTTTGTCAGCAATCTGAGGCAGCCGGCTCCGGTCGGCGTGCCTGTCTCATTTCCGGGCGCAGCGCAGACCACAAAGCCCGCGCTGACACTTAGCGGAAACAGTTAGTTTCTGGATTCCTGCTCCTGATCCGTTGCGCTCCCCCTGATCGCCTCCCTATCATTGCGCTCTCTACACGGTCGGGAGCCCTTTAGATGCCGCCTTTCACAGATGTC
The DNA here is from genome assembly GCF_027213915.1 of Sulfitobacter sp. G21635-S1. NCBI lineage: Bacteria > Pseudomonadati > Pseudomonadota > Alphaproteobacteria > Rhodobacterales > Roseobacteraceae > Sulfitobacter > Sulfitobacter sp. G21635-S1. The sequence goes on along the minus strand of NZ_JAPWGV010000002.1, from coordinate 390,787 downwards.
CGCTCAGCGGGCTATTCGCTTTCCATCAGTGGAATCGGCATGCAGAGTCTCGACGGCGGGCAGGGCGATGACACGCTGACGGCGTCGGTGTCCGATATTGGCCAGATACATCTCAGGGGCGATATCGGGGATGATCTGTTCAACCTCGACCTGCGCAATGACTTCGGGCGTCAGGGCCATCACGTCTACGGCGGCGAAGGGGCCGACATCTTCAACTTCACCAACATCCATCTGGTGAACGCGCCGGTGGTGGGGCGGATCAACGACTTTGAGCCGACGCGGGATGTCATCATGATCGAAGGGTATCCGATCGACCTGAACGCCCTGCCGGCAAGTGTCAGGATTGCTGACGGCACCAGCGTCCTTGTGCGCATCGTGTCCTTCACCTCCTATGGCGAGGGGCACAGTGCCGCGGAACTGGGACTGGGTCCGCAGCAGTTCCTGCAGATCGGCGACAATGTCTTTTACGCGCTGGACGGGTCGCGCCACGGGGGCGACGAGCTGCATTTCATCAACGTTCCGACCGAAGAAGAGCTGACCGAGGTGGCCTATCACAACGAGGTCAACTTCGTGCCCTTCGACCATTACGAAAGCCTGCACCTGCGAATCAGGAACGTGGTCCACAGCGATGACGGCTTCAACGGGTTCGAAACTTCCGAATACATCCGCGGGAATGTGCAGGGCGTGGCCCAGGCCGGGACCGGCGCCTATGAGGTCATCTATGCCAACGGGGGCGATGACGTGGTGGACGGTGCCACCGGCGATGACACGATCTTTGGCGGCAGCGGCAATGACAGCATCGCCGGGGGGCTGGATGCCGATCGGCTCTTTGGCGAGGACGGCGACGATCACCTCTGGGGCGGCGACGATGACGATGTGCTGCGCGCCGGGATCGGCAATGATTTCCTCGATGGCGGCAGCGGCAACGACTTTCTCGAAGGCTGGGGCGGCTTCGACACGATCTATGGCGGCGCTGGCAACGACAGTATCGAAGGTGGCACCAACGCCGACAGCCTGTTTGGCGGCAGTGGCGACGATACGATCTGGGGCGGCGTGGGGCTGGATCAGCTTTGGGGCGATGCCGGGGCGGACCGGCTCAGCGGCGGCGACGACAATGATCACATCCGGGGCGGCGAGGGCAATGACACCCTGTTCGGCGATCAGGGCAACGACATGCTGGAGGGCGGCGACGGAGACGACCGTATTCTCGGCGGATCAGGCTTTGACACCCTGCGGGGCGGGCAGGGAAACGACCTGCTGACCGGCAATTTCAACGCCGATTGCTTTGTCTTCGTGGATGGCGACGGCAACGACACGGTGGCGGATTTTGAAGCCACCAATCCTTTCGAGATCATCGACCTGTCCGGGGTGTCGGAGATTACCGATTTCGCCGACCTGTCGGGCAACCATATGGTGCAACAGGGCGACAACGTCGTGATCACCGCCAGCGCCGCGCAGCAGATCACCCTGCTTTCGGTGGCCCTGGCTGACCTCGATGCCGGGGACTTTATCTTTTAACCAGCTGCTGAAAAACGAGTCTGTTTGCGGTTTGCCAAGCCGCAACCGGTAAATTGTGCGCCGATGCGGCCGCTACACCCCTTGGCGCGGGCTGAAAGCCCGGGCCGCGCCCGACCCTCCCGTCAAACCGAAGGTTTGCCTCCGGCAAAACGGGAGGGCGCTTTTGCAGCGTCACGCAATGCATTGATAATACATAGTATTTCAGGCGCTATGCCTTATTCAAACGTCTGGAACGCGCCCTCCCAGGATCGGGCGCGGCCCTCTGTGATCCGAACAACTGCCTGTGCAAGGAACAATTTCTCTGCCCAACGGCAATGCCCGGCATTTTTCAGCGGCCTGTTAGGCCTGAGCCTGCGCTGCTCCCCGACCCCGGGGGCAACTGCGGCGCTTTATGTCGCAGATTTTCCCACTTCCCCTTTGCCCCGGTTTGCGGCAGTTAAACCCGCATGACACAGGGCCTGCGCAAAACCATACTGGCATACTGCACCACGCTTATGCTCGCGGTGCTCAGTGCCGTGTCGGCCCATCACATGGCCCCCGATCGCGACGATGCCCTGCGCATGGAAGCCTTCATCGCCATGGGCAGCCTCGCCGGAGACCTGTGCGGTCTGGATGCAGAGGCCTCGGATCATCGCTGCCCCTTCTGCCATATACTGCCCAGGGCCGCCGCCGCCCGCGCACCCGACCTGTCGCAGCGGGTGCAGCCGGTCTTTGTTCAGGCCGGCCGGCCCGACCTTGTTGCGGGCCACGCGCGGCTTTCGGCCCCGGTTGGCGTTCGCGCACCCCCTCTCTTCACCTGAGTTCAATCCATCCGTGCCGGTGCTCCGGTGCGAATTCATTGTTGGGCGCGCCTTCCGCCAGCGCCCGGATCTCTGTGGAGACTCTCATGACCTATCCAAAGACCACATCAATTGCGGCCCTCTGCCTTGCCTTGCTGGCAGGCACCGCCCATGCCCATGCCACGCTGGAACAGAAACAGGCGGCAGTGGGCGCCACCACCAAGGTGACCCTGCGTGTCCCGCACGGCTGCGCGGGCGAAGCGACCCATAGCCTGCGCATCGACATTCCTGAAGGCTTCTATGCGGCCAAGCCGATGCCGAAAGCGGGCTGGGAACTGACCACCGAAACCGGCGCCTATGCCACACCCTATGACAACCACGGCAAGGAAATGACCGAAGGGGTGCGGGCGGTGATCTGGTCGGGGGGCGATCTGCCCGACGCCTTTTATGACGAATTCACCCTGCGCGGCACCGTCGGCCCCGGCTTGACCCCCGGCGAGACGCTCTATTTCCCGGCCCTGCAAACCTGCGCCAGCGGAACCGCGGACTGGACCGACACCAGCGGATCGCATGATGTGCCAAACCCTGCGCCGGGGCTGACCCTTGTTGCCGGCAGCGACGGTCACGGCCACGGCCACGGCCATGCGGCGATGGACATGCCCGCCGATGAAATGGTGACCCTGGGCGATCTCGAACTGTCGGCCTACTTTGTCCGGGCGACCCTGCCGAACCAGCCCGTCGCGGGCGGTTTTTTGACCGTCACCAATGGCGGCGACAGCGACGATACCCTGATTGCCGCCTCTTCCGACGCCGCCGCGCGGGTGGAAATACACGAGATGGCGATGCAGGGCGAGGTCATGAAGATGCGCGCGCTTGAGAACGGCCTGCCGATTCCCGCGGGCGAAACGGTGATGCTGAAACCCGGCGGCTTTCACATCATGTTCATGGACCTCTCCGGCCCGATGACCGAGGGCGACAAAGCCGAGGTCACCCTGACCTTTGAAAAGGCGGGCGCGGTGACGCTGACCATGCCGGTGCTGGCCCGCGACGGCACGGCGCATGACGCGCATGGCGGACATGATGCGCATCACAAGAAGAGCGAGTGACCCCGTCATGACCTCACAACGCAGGAAATTCCTGATCGGCCTCTGGGGCATCACGCTGATCGCGCTTCTGGCCCTGGGCTGGTTCACCGTGCTTGAACCGCGCCTCAACAGATCGGTTGCCGATGAACTCGGGCGGGGCGACTACAGCCTGACCATGACCGACGGCGGCACCTTCACCCAGGACACGCTCAGGGGCACCCCCTCTGCCGTGTTCTTCGGCTTTGCCCATTGCCCCGAGGTCTGCCCGACCACGCTGGGCGATGTCTCCGGCTGGCAGGAGGCACTGGCCGAGGAGGGCGAGGAACTCCGGGTGTTCTTTGTCACCGTCGATCCCGAACGCGATACGCCCGAGATGCTGGGGGATTATGTCTCCTGGGTGCCGGGGGTGACCGGTGTTTCCGGCTCGCGCGCGGAAATCGACAAGGCGATCAGGGCCTTCCGCATCTATGCGCAGAAGGTCCCGCTGAGCGAGGGCGGCTATACGATGGATCACTCGGCCTTTGTGCTGCTCTTTGATGATCGCGGGCGCTTCGCCCAGCCCATCGCCTATCAGGAAGATTTCGACAGCGCGGTGGGCAAGATCCGCAAGCTGATCGCTGGCTGAACCGGCGCCGATGCATTCTCCCGCTCCGGCACGACCCGGAGCGGGCAAACAAATCTCAAGGAACCACGGGACATGACCCCTACATCTACACGCAGCGCGGGTGATTCCGCGCTCTATCGCGCGGTCTGGCGCTGGCACTTCATCGCCGGGCTGATCATCCTGCCCTTCCTGCTGATCATCGCCACCACCGGGGCGATCTATCTGTTCAAGGATGAATTCAACACCGCCGCCTATGCCAAGCTGCGGCTGGTCGAACCGCAGGCCACCGCCCCGCTTGCCCCCTCGCTGCTGACCGCCGCCGCGCTGGCCAGCCATCCCGGCACGCTCAAGGCCTATACGCCCGCCGCCGCCCCCGACCGCGCGGCAGAGGTCCGCATTCTCGGTGCGGAGGGGCTCAAGGATACCGTCTTTGTGAACCCCTATTCCGGCGAAGTGCTGGGCAGCCAATGGGACGCAGGCCCCTCCGGCAGCCCGGCGATGTATGTCGTGCGCAAGCTGCACTCGTTGGAATATGTCGGCTGGCTGGGCAACCGGCTGATCGAAGCGGCGGCAGGCTGGATGGTGCTGCTGGTGGGCACCGGCATTTACCTGTGGTGGCCGCGCGGCAGGAAACTGGGCACAATGTCGATCAAGGCCACGAAAGGGCGGCCCTGGTGGCGCGACCTGCATGCGGTGACGGGGATCTACACCGGCGCGTTCATCGTCTTCCTTGCCATGACCGGATTGCCCTGGTCCTCGGTCTGGGGCGGGAAATTCTATGACCTGTCCTATGCCGCGGGGCTGGGCATGCCCGATGGCTATTGGTCCAAACTGCCGGTTTCCACGGTGCCGGTGGGCGATGCGATCGATCGCGCGCCCTGGATCATGGAAAAGCAGCCGATGCCGGTTTCAGGGCCCTCGGACGGGGTTCCGGCAGGGCTGGATCAGGTGGTCGCAACGGTCGAGGGGCTTGGCATTGCGCCCGGATATGCGCTGAACATGCCCGGCGGGCCGGAGGGGGTATTTACGGCTTCGGTCTATCCCGACGACATCAGCCAGGAACGGGTGATCCACCTGGACCAATATACCGGCGCGGTGCTCTATGACGCGGGCCTGTCCGACCTTGGCGGTCTGGGCTGGGCTGCTGAATGGGGGGTCAGCATCCACATGGGGCAGGCCTGGGGGCTGGCCAACCAGATCGTGCTGCTGCTGGCCTGTCTGGCGATGATCATGCTGGCGGTTTCGGCGGCGATCATGTGGTGGAAACGCCGCCCGGCCGGGGCCATCGGCACCCCCGCGATGCCCACGGACTGGCGGATGCCGCGCATGTTGCTGGTGCTTGCGGTACTGGCCGGGGTGTTCTTTCCGCTGGTGGGCCTGTCGATGCTGGTCATCGCGGCGGTCGAGATCGCGCTGCACCTGGCACGCCGCCGCCGCGCCCGTCTGGCATGAAGGAACAGGAACGCCCGGCCTGATTCCGGGCGTTCCGACCCCGCGCGGAACCGCCTGCCGTGAACATCCGCGATTCGAGGCTCTTGCGCGCGCGCCTCAAATAACCTATATGCGCGGCTGTCTAAGGGGCGATTACAGCACCGGACGCAGTACTGAGGCAGGGTCGGAACCATCCGGCCCTATTTCTTTTGCGTCTGCCGGATCGGCCCGAGGTCCAATTCACACCCAAGACCGGCGGAGACAACCGCACGGCCAGATACATCTTAAAAGGAAACGTAAAGCTACATGTCAAATGCTATGGACGAATTTGAAGCACTCCTGGAGGAGAGCTTTGAGATGGACACCCCCGAAGAGGGGTCTGTTGTCAAAGGCAAGGTCATTGCCATCGAGGCCGGTCAGGCCATCATCGACGTCGGTTACAAGATGGAAGGCCGCGTCGAGCTGAAAGAATTTGCCGATCCGGGCGAAGCGCCCAAGATCGAAGTCGGCGACGAAGTCGAAGTCTTCCTGCGTCAGGTCGAAAACGCCCGTGGCGAAGCTGTCATCTCCCGCGAGATGGCGCGCCGTGAGGAAGCCTGGGACCGTCTGGAAAAAGCCTATGCCGCAGAAGAACGTGTCGAAGGTGCGATCTTTGGCCGGGTCAAGGGCGGTTTCACCGTCGATCTCGGCGGTGCCGTGGCCTTCCTGCCCGGTTCCCAGGTCGATGTGCGCCCCGTGCGCGATGCGGGCCCCCTGATGGGTCTCAAGCAGCCGTTCCAGGTTCTGAAAATGGACCGTCGCCGGGGCAACATCGTGGTGTCGCGCCGTGCGATCCTCGAAGAATCCCGTGCCGAACAGCGCGCCGAAGTCATCGGCAACCTGACCGAAGGTCAGAACGTCGATGGTGTGGTCAAGAACATCACCGAATACGGTGCCTTTGTTGATCTGGGCGGTGTTGACGGGCTGCTGCACGTCACCGACATGGCATGGCGCCGCGTGAACCACCCCTCCGAGATCCTCGCCATCGGCGAAACGATCAAGGTGCAGGTGATCAAGATCAACAAGGAAACCCATCGCATCAGCCTCGGCATGAAGCAGCTGCAGGAAGATCCCTGGGATCTGGTGGCCGCCAAGTATCCGCTGGAATCCTCGCACACTGGCCGCGTGACCAACATCACCGATTACGGCGCCTTTGTTGAGCTGGAGCCCGGTGTCGAAGGTCTGGTTCACGTCTCCGAAATGTCCTGGACCAAGAAGAACGTGCACCCCGGCAAGATCGTTTCGACCTCTCAGGAAGTCGAAGTCATGGTGCTGGAAATCGACGGCGCCAAGCGCCGCGTGTCCCTGGGTCTCAAGCAGACCATGCGCAACCCGTGGGAAGTCTTTGCGGAAACGCATCCCGAGGGCACCGAGGTCGAAGGCGAAGTCAAGAACATCACCGAATTCGGTCTGTTCGTGGGGCTGCCCGGCGACATCGACGGCATGGTTCACCTCTCCGACCTCAGCTGGGACCAGCGTGGCGAAGAAGCCATTCAGGACTACCGCAAGGGCGACATGGTGCAGGCAGTTGTTTCCGAAGTCGACGTCGAGAAGGAGCGCATCTCGCTCTCCATCAAGGGTGTCGGCGGTGACAAGTTCGCCGAAGCCGTGGGCGGCGTGAAGCGTGGCTCCATCGTGACCGTCACCGTGACCTCCATCGAGGATGGCGGCATCGAGGTCGAATACGAAGGCATGAAGAGCTTCATCCGTCGCTCCGACCTCAGCCGTGACCGTGCCGAGCAGCGCCCCGAGCGTTTCTCTGTCGGTGACAAGGTCGACGTGCGCATCACCAATGTCGACACCAAGGCACACCGCCTGGGCGTGTCGATCAAGGCACGCGAAATCGCGGAAGAGAAGGAAGCCGTCGAACAATACGGTTCCTCCGACTCCGGCGCATCGCTGGGCGATATCCTTGGCGCGGCGCTGAAAGGCGACGACGACAAGTAAACGCCTCGCGTTTGACGAAATCAAAGGGCCCCGCATGGCGACATGCGGGGCCTTTTGCCTGTCACGGCTGCCCGGATACGGCGGATGCCGCGCCGATCAAGGGGCGCTGATATGTCATGTGACATGCCGAACGAATCGGCGGCGCCCGGCCTGCGGGAGCTTCCGCTTTTCGCCCGGATGCGGCGCCGCAGCTCGGGTGTTATGCAAAAAAGCCAAAAAAACAGGAGGTTCCGCGCCGAAAAAGTCGAAGTCAGGCACAAGCACGGCTTCACGGCGGCGGGGTTTCTTTTTATAGTGGCATGTGGAACGCAAAAATAGACGCACCTTGGGGGGTATCGCGATGATCCGGTCTGAACTGATCCAGAAGATTGCGGATGACAACCCGCATCTCTACCAGCGCGACGTCGAACGCATTGTGAATACCATCTTCGACGAGATCACCGGGGCCATGTCCAAGGGGGATCGCGTGGAGCTGCGCGGATTTGGCGCATTCTCTGTCAAGAAGCGTGATGCCAGGGTGGGGCGGAACCCCCGGACCGGCGAAACCGTTCATGTCGAAGAGAAACATGTGCCGTTTTTCAAGACCGGCAAGCTGCTCCGGGACAGGCTGAACGGGAAAGCATGATGCGTTACATCCGCTACTTCTGCATCGCGATCTTCGCCGTCGCGCTGATCGCGGTTGCGCTGGCCAACCGGGAAATCGTGGAACTGAAGGTGCTGCCGGGCGAAGTGGCCCATTGGTTTGCGGTGACGCCGCAGATCAGGCTGCCGCTGTTCCTGGTCATCTTGGGCAGCATCCTTGCGGGGCTGCTGATCGGCTTTGTCTGGGAATGGATCCGCGAATACGGCGAACGGGCCGAAGCGGCCAGACAGGCGCGCGAGATGCGCAGGCTGGAGCGTGAAGTGGCGCGTCTGAAGGGCGAAAAGCACAAGGGCAAGGACGAGGTCCTGGCCCTGCTGGACGAAGCCGGCTGAGGCGCCGATGCCCTCTGCCATCAACGTCAAGATCTGCGGGTTGACCGAAAGCGCCGATGTGCCCGCCGCCATTCTGGCCGGTGCGCGCTATCTTGGGTTCAACTTCTTTGCAAAATCACCGCGCTACCTGGCCCCCGCCGATGCCGCCTTTATCGCGGGCACGGTGCCGGAGGGGATCTGCAAGGTTGCCCTGACGGTCAATGCCGACAATGCCTTTCTGGATGCGCTGGTGGCGGTCGTGCCGCTGGACATGCTGCAATTGCACGGTGCCGAAAGTGTCGAGCGGGTGCGCGAGATCAAGGCGCGCTATGGGCTGCCGGTGATGAAGGTGGTCGGCGTGGCGGTGCCGGAGGATCTGGCGGCGCTGGATGAATACGGCGCGGTGGCGGATCAGCTGCTGGTGGATGCCAAGCCGCCAAAGGGCGCGGTCCTGCCGGGGGGCAACGGGCTGACCTTCGACTGGCGGCTGATTGCCGGACGGCGCTGGCCGGTGCCCTGGATGCTGGCGGGCGGGCTGACACCGCAGAATGTCGCCCGGGCCATCGCCATGACCGGCGCGCGGCAGGTGGATGTGGCCTCCGGCGTGGAAAGCGCACCGGGGGTCAAGGACGCGGATCTGATGGCGGCCTTCTGCGCGGCGGCCCGGTCTGATGGCGTTGTCTGAATGAACCGCTGACGCGGTGCGCGATCCATTTTGCTGATGAGGGGGCAGGCCCCCTCAAACTCCCCGACGTCTTGAAGGGGCTTTGCCCCCTCAAACTCCCCCAGGGATATTTACGGCCAAAAAGAGAGGGGGGTCGGGTCTTGTCCGTCGGGCGGTGCCTGATTATAAGCCCGGCATGGCATGGCATTTCGCGATCCTCATTCGAATTATTTCCCCGGCGCTCTGACCGATTGGAGACGCCGGGCTTGAGGTGTTTGAGACCATCGCACCGATCTGACCATTTTCCCCGAGATTCGAAGGACGCAAGACATGTGTGCCGACACGCCAGAGACGTTTGACTACAAAGCCACCCTGAACCTGCCCAGGACCGATTTCCCGATGCGCGCGGGCCTGCCCAAGCGCGAGCCCGAGTGGCTGGCACGCTGGGAGCGGATCGGGGTCTATGACCGGCTGCGCGAAAAGCCCGGCCGCACGCCCTTTACCCTGCATGACGGCCCGCCCTATGCCAATGGCAACCTGCACATCGGCCATGCGCTGAACAAGACGATCAAGGACATGATCGTGCGCAGCCACCAGATGATGGGCTTTGACGCGCGCTATATCCCCGGCTGGGATTGCCACGGTCTGCCGATCGAGTGGAAGATCGAGGAACAATACCGCAAGAAGGGCCGCGACAAGGACGAGGTGCCGATCAACGAATTCCGCGCCGAATGCCGCCAGTTTGCTGCCGGCTGGGTCGATGTGCAGCGCGAGGAGTTCAAGCGTCTGGGCATCACCGGCAACTGGGCCGATCCCTATCTGACGATGGATTTCCACGCCGAGCGGGTGATCGCCGAGGAATTCATGAAGTTCCTGATGAACGGCACGCTGTATCAGGGGTCAAAACCGGTGATGTGGTCGCCGGTGGAGCAGACCGCCCTGGCCGAGGCCGAGGTGGAGTACCATGACAAGGAGAGCTTTACCGTCTGGGTGAAGTTCAAGGTGGTGGATTTCAAGCTGGCCGATCTGGTGACCGGCGGCGAGGAAGAATCTGTCTCCGATCGCGGGGCCGAACTGGCTGCCGAAACCCGGGTCGCGCAGGATTTCGAAGGGGCGCATGTTGTCATCTGGACCACGACGCCCTGGACCATCCCGTCGAACAAGGCCGTCGTCTTTGGCGAGGACATTGCCTATGGGCTCTATGAGGTGACCGGCACGCCGGAGGAAAGCTGGGTCTCTGTCGGGGACCGCTACATCCTGGCCGACAAGCTGGCGGATGACGTCATGGGCCGGGCGCGGCTGGAACCGGGCATGTACCGGCGGCTGCGCGATGTGACATCGGCACAGCTGGCCGGGATGTCGCTGCAGCATCCGCTGGCGGGCGCCGAAGGCGCGGGCGGCGAATGGGACGACCTGCGCGATTTCCGTGCCGCCGATTTCGTGACCGATACCGAAGGCACCGGCTTTGTGCATTGCGCGCCCAGCCATGGTCTTGAGGAATACGAGCTTTACCGCGATTTGGGCATGCTGGAGCAGGTGATCACCTACAACGTGAACCCCGACGGGCGGTTCCGCGACGACCTGCCGTTCTTTGGCGGCAAGGCGATCCTCAAGCCGAACGGCAAGGAGGGCAATGCCAACGCGGCGATCATCGACAAGCTGGTCGAGGTCGGCGGGCTGCTGGCGCGCGGCAAGATCAAGCACAGTTACCCGCATTCCTGGCGCTCCAAGGCGCCGGTGATCTACCGCAACACGCCGCAGTGGTTTGCCGCCATCGACAAGGTGGTGGGCGACGGGCTGGACATGCATGGCAAGACCATCCGCGAACGGGCGCTGACCGAGATCGACAATGTGAACTGGACCCCGAAATCGGGCCGCAACCGTCTGCATTCGATGATGCAGGCGCGGCCCGACTGGGTGCTGTCGCGCCAGCGCGCCTGGGGCGTGCCGCTGACCTGTTTCACGAAAAAGGGCGTGCTGCCCACCGATCCGGATTTCCTGCTGCGCAACCCCGAGGTCAACGCCCGCATCGTCGCGGCATTCGAGGCCGAAGGCGCGGATGCCTGGTACGAGGAGGGCGCCAAGTCGCGCTTCCTGGAGGGCATCGTGAACCCGGATGACTACGACCAGGTGACCGATATTCTGGATGTCTGGTTCGACAGCGGTTCGACCCATGCCTTTACCCTGCGCGACCGCCCTGACGGGACAGAGGACGGCATCGCCGATGTCTATATGGAGGGCACCGACCAGCACCGCGGCTGGTTCCATTCCTCGCTGCTGCAATCGGTCGGCACCACCGGCCGCGCGCCCTATCGCAATGTGGTGACCCATGGGTTCACGCTGGACGCCAAGGGCATGAAGATGTCCAAATCCATCGGCAATACCATCGTGCCGGAAAAGATCGTGCAGCAATATGGCGCCGATATCCTGCGGCTCTGGGTGGCGCAGACCGATTATACCGCGGACCAGCGGATCGGCGACGAGATCCTGAAAGGGGTCGCGGACGGCTATCGCCGGCTGCGCAACACGATGCGTTACATGCTCGGCGCGCTGAGCGATTTCAGCGAAAGCGACCGGGTCGCACCTGCGGATATGCCGGAGCTGGAGCGCTGGGTGCTGCACCGTCTGGCGGAACTGGACAGGCAGGTGCGCGACGGCTATGCGCGCTTCGACTTCCAGGGGGTGTTCCAGGCGGTCTTCACCTTTGCCACGGTGGATCTCTCGGCCTTCTACTTCGACATCCGCAAGGATGCGCTTTACTGCGACGGCGACACGCTGCGCCGCCGCTCGGCCCGCACGGTGCTGGACCTGCTGTTCCACCGGCTGACCACCTGGCTGGCCCCGGTGCTGGTCTTTACCATGGAGGAAGTCTGGCTTGAGCGGTTCGGGGGCGAGGACAGTTCGGTGCATCTGGTGGATATGCCGGAAACCCCTGCCGACTGGCTGGACCCGGCACTGGCCGCGAAATGGGCATCGGTCCGCGCAGCGCGCCGGGTGGTGACCTCGGCCCTGGAGGTGCAGCGCACCGACAAGGTGATCGGCGCCTCGCTTGAGGCCGCGCCGGTGGTTCATGTCGCGGATGCGGATCAGCGCGCGGCACTGGAAAGCGTGTCTTTCGAGGATGTGGCGATCACCTCCGACATTTCGGTCACCGGTGACCCGGCCCCGGCAGAGGCGTTCCGCATGCCCGAGGCCGAAGGCGTTGCCGTGGTGTTCGAGAAGGCCGAGGGCGGCAAATGCGCCCGCTGCTGGAAGGTGCTGCCGGATGTGGGCAGCCATGCCACACCCGGTGTCTGCAAACGCTGTGACGAAGCGGTGCGGGAAATGGACACGCGGGTCTGACCCCGCGCGGGCGGTGCGGGTGTTGCCCGGCACCGCCCGCCATCGCCCGCAGGGCAAACGCGGCTTTAACCGGCATTGCCCTAAACCCCATCCCAATCGCGATTGACCGCCGAAAGACTTTCCACCTTTCGGCACCACAGGAGCAGAGGCGCGCAAGTGTCGCGCCACGCTGAACCGTTCAGGGTGCAGGGCCAGGCCCTGTCTCGTTTTTCCGAATCTGGCGGCGCCGCCACCTTTACCGGCTCCTTTCCATATTCAGGCTGAATGCAGTGACACCGCCGGGGCCGAGGGCCTCGTGCGGGTATCGGTGCTTGCAGACGTTGTCTGATGCCAAGCCAAACCGGCCTTTGTGCCAAATTGTTGAGCCAAAGCGCAAGCCGGGCCAGCGCCTGCCCGGGGTGGGCGATGCTGACCTATGTTCATGCCACTTTATTTCTCAGCTTTGATGAGCCCTCTCATGGGAACACCAAGCCTAACTATATCGCCTACCCGACCGGCGGGCAGGCGATGGCCCGGCGCCTTCGGCTTGTTCCGGGCCAGGGTGTCTGTAATCAACACTGGCGCTGCCCTTCGTGATACCCGCAGGTTCCGGATTGAGCGCAGGGGCATTCCGCGTCATTCTGGCACCATGAAACGCAGCCATATCTCCACCCGCTTCGGCGATCTGACCCTGACAGAACAGGATGGCGCAATCACCGCTGTCAGCTGGGGGGCCGTGGCGCAGCCCGACACCAGCGATCTGCTGACAGAGGGGCTGCGCCAGCTTGCCGCCTATGATGCCGGCAGGCTGGAGGTTTTCGATCTGCCGCTCCGGGTCAGGGGCTCCGAGCTGCAACGCCGGGTCTGCGCTGCCATCGCGGCGATCCCCTTTGGCCATACCCGCACCTATGGCGAGATTGCCCGCGATCTGGGCGTGTCCGCGCAGGCGGTGGGGCAGGCCTGTGGCGGCAATCCGATCCCGGTGATCATCCCCTGCCACCGGGTCATGGGGGCAAAGGGGCTGACCGGGTTTTCAGGACGCGGCGGGGTGGAGACCAAGGTGGCGCTGCTGCGTCACGAGGGGGCGGCAGGGCTGCTCATCTGAAGCCTTTCGTCATGCGGATGGCGGCGCAACAACCCCGCCATTGCCGCCAGCCCGATCAGCGCCAGCGGCAGGCTCGACAGGAACAGCACCCGCGCGACATGGGCGGCGTCTGCCGGGCCAGTCATCTCCAGGAACCCGCTGGCATTGACCACGATCCCCACATAGGCGGCCCCCAGGGCATAGCCCATGCGCTGCACGGTGGGGATGGCGCCGGAAACGCGGGCTGCTTCTTCTGCCGGGACCAGCGCCGTGACCCGGCGCAGGATGAAGGTCCAGGCAAGGCCGAATCCACCGCCCTCGATCGCCGAGAACAGGGCAATCAGCCAGAGCGGCCCATGCGGGATCGCATAGGCAAAACCCGCAACGCTGAGGGTTGTCATCCCCATGCCCAGCCCGATCCACAGCCGGTCGCGCCGCTCGGGCGATCCGCTGACCGCCACTGCCGTCAGGGTCCAGCCGATCGAGGAGGCGGCGACGATATAGCCTGCGGTCAGGGCCGAAACCCCGTGGATCAGCGTCATCAGCAGCGGGCCATAGGCCAGCAAGCCGATGGTGGCCATCGAGATGCACAAAAGCATCAGCAGCGTGGCGCCGGTGGCCTGGCGCGGGTTCATCGGGGCAGCGGGCAGCAGCCGCGCGGCACCCGCACGGGCATCGCGCCAGAGGAACCACCACAGGCAGGCCATGCCCGCCAGGATCAGCAGGCTGCTGCGCAGCAGTTCCACCCGGACCCCGCCGGAAGAGATCAGGATCACCGCCGCGCAGAGCACGGCAAGGCGGAAGAAGGGGAAGCCGCCGGGCGACCCGCTGCCGGTGTCGGCAGTGGCGGGTGCGGGGCGCAGCGCGATCCACAGGCCAAGGCCCAGGGCCTGCACCGCGAAAAAGGCAAAGCCCCAGCGCCAGTTGGCATATTCCACGAACAACCCGCCCAGAAGCGGGCCGAGAAAGGCGGATACCCCCCAGAAGGCGGAGACCACCGCCAGCGTGCGGGCCGCGTGGCGGCGCGGGAAGAGCACGCCGATGGCGATAAAGGACAGCGCGGTCAGCCCGCCGCCGCCCAGGCCCTGCAGGCTGCGCCCGACCAGCACCAGCCCCATGGAGCCGCTGAGTGCCGACAGCGCACAGCCGGCGGCAAAGCAAAATGCCGCCCCGGCCATCGGCACCCGCAACCCGTAGCGCAGGGTCAGGAGCGCACTGGCCGCGCCTGCGACGATGGAGCCGATTTCATAGATCGAGACGGTCCAGCTGACATAGGCCGCACCGCCGATCTCGGCCACGATGGCGGGCAGCATGGTGGCCACGACGAGGCTGTCGGCGGCATGCAGCCAGACCCCGAGGCAGACCAGCAGCAGAGGCGCGTTATAGCCCGCGCCAAGGAACTCGCGCCAGGGCACATATTCGGTATTCGGGGTGGATGTTGTCGAGGCGGTCATGGGCAATCCTTTGCGATTTGCCCCTTGATGGCGGCTCAACCAAGGTTGAGGTCAAGCGGAAATGTGAGTTCGTTTGTCGCCCGCTTGCTTAAACCGTCAGAAGCGCAGACTGGCGCAAGGGCGTACCCGCCCGGCTTGCGCCTCTGGTCATTCGGGGCTTGATCCCGATCTTAACTACAAGGCGCGCGAAGGTCGGATGTGCGGGACGAAACTGCCCATGCCATTGGCGCGGTGCATACCCCCAAGCGCCTCCGCCCGGCGTCAGCCGGGCATCGCCCGACCTCCCCCAGGAGGGCGATTTTGCACTGTCAGCCAAGCCATGATCCGGTCTGCGGGCTGAAACGTTTCCCATCGCATAAAGGTCTGGAACGCCCTCCAGGTCGGGCGATACACGGCTGACGCCTCATGTAACTCCGGGCTCTAACCAGACCTTCGCCGCAAGGTTTGTGAAGGCCCGGCAAGCGGGCTTTGCACAGGTCGCGTCGGTGCGGTGCCTACCCCCAAACGCCCCGCCCGGCGTAAGCCGGGCATCGCCCGACCTCCCGTCGCACCAGAGGTGCGCCGTATGTAGTCGGCACGCATTTGGCGTGACAGGAGGGCGATTTTGCAACCTTTGCGACTACATGACCCGCGTACGGGCTGAGACGCTGCTCGCTACACATTGGTTTGGAGCGCCCTCCAGGTCGGGCGATACCCGGGTTGCGCTTCGCCTCAGCGGTCAGAGAAGACCTCCACCCAGTCCTTCCCCGTCCGGCCTCTTGCCGTCAGTCTTTCGGATCAAAGAATGCCTGCTGCACGGCACCGGCCAGGATCAGGTAGACCGAGGTGATCACCAGACCCCAGTGAGACCAGCTTGCCGCGTCGAAATTGCCCCAGGCGGCCCAACCGGCAAAGAAGGTCCAGGCCAGCGCCATCGGCAGCGTTACCCCGCGCCAGCGCTCGGTGCGCACGGGATGCACGAACTTGATCGGCAGGAACATCGCGACGGACAGGACCGTGACGATGATCAGACAGACCCACCAGGCGGGCGTCAGGGCAAAGAGCACCAGCACCAGCATGTTGAAACACCCCGGAAAGCCGGAAAAGGAATTGTCCTTTGTCTTCATCCTTGTGTCGCAGAAATACATGGCAGAGGCGAAGGTGACGATGATGATCATGACCCAGCCGCTCCAGCCGTTCATGAGACCCGAGGTGAACAGGGCGAAGGCGGGGATGAAGACATAGGTGAGGTAGTCGATGATCAGGTCCAGCAGCACGCCATCGAATTCCGGCGCATTGGTCTTGACGTCGTATCTGCGTGCCAGCGGCCCGTCGATGCCATCCACGAAAAAGGCGACCACGAGCCAGAGGAACATCATGTCCCATTTGCCATCGACCGCGGCCAGCATCGCCAGCATGGCAAAGACGGCGCCGGTGGCGGTGAAGAGGTGAACAAGAAGGGCGCGCAGGCGAATGGTCATTCCAAAGGTGTTGCAAATTGGACTGGCGGATGAAAGAAATAAATGCGGCGGCAGCCCCCTCGCGTGATTTTTGCAACCCCAGGCGGTGGCGGGTGGCCTGACCATCGGGCATAACTTCGGTCACATCGGCTTGACGCCAAAGGTGATTCCCACTAAAGCCAGCGGACAAGTTTACGGGTCGCATCGCGCGGCCCCTTTTATGTGTTGCAGCGGGCCTGCGTTGCCGCACCACTAAATCAAAGGATGAACCCATGTCGCGTGTTTGCGAACTGACCGGAAAAGGCCCGATGACGGGCAACAACGTAAGCCACGCCAACAACAAGACGCGGCGTCGCTTCCTGCCGAACCTGAATGACACGACCCTGCAGTCCGAAGCGCTGGGCCGTTCGTTCAAACTGCGTATCTCTGCACATGCCCTGCGGTCCGTTGACCACCGTGGCGGCCTGGACAAGTTCCTGGCCAAGGCGAAAGACACCGAGCTGTCCGCCAATGCGCTGAAGATCAAGAAAGCGATCCTGAAATCCGGTACGGAAGCTGACGCGCTGAGCTGAGCTTTCCTTTCTGCCGACCTATGCACAACCCCGGTCCCCCGCGACCGGGGTTGTGTCGTTTTGCCCCCTCGTCACCGGTTCCGCGCCGGGGTAGAACCGGGGCGATGACAGGCTGTGTGTCGCTGACCCTGCCTCCCGGCCGGGCCTCTTTCCGGACGGTCTGAACCAGGCTTTCACCGGCGCCAACCAAGGATACGACATATGAAACGACATCTGACCGCCGCCCTTGCCGCGATGCTGCTTGCCGCCCCCGCCCTTGCCGAGATCATGGTCAGCGACGCCTATGTCCGCAGCTCCACCCCCACTTCCGCCAGCGGCGCGGCCTTCATGACGCTGATGAACGATGGGGACGAGGATGACCGCCTGATCGCTGTAAGCTCGGATGTGGCGGCGCGGGTCGAGCTGCACACCCACAGCGAGGATGAAAACGGCGTCATGCGCATGTCCGAGATCGAGGATGGCATCGCGCTGCCCGCAGGCGGCATGCACCAGCTGGCGCGTGGGGGCGATCATGTGATGTTCATGGGGCTGACCGGCCCGCTGGAACAGGGCAGCGAAATCGCCGTCACGCTGACGTTTGAAAAAGCGGGCCAGATGCAGGTGATGATCCCCGTGGACCACGAACGCAAGCCGGATCACGGCGCGATGAAGCACAGCAACTGAAAAGCGGTCACGCGCCTCCCCGCCCCCGGCATGACGCGAATCGCCAGCGGCTTGTTCCGGGCTTGCGCGCCAGTGACCGACGGCAGCAAAACCCGCAGAGCAGGCTTTCACAGGTCTTGCAGCGAAGGGCGGGAACGAGCCCGGAGTGACATGAGGCGTCAGCCGGGTATCGCCCGACCTGGAGGGCGTTCCAGACCTTTATGCGATGGGAAACGTTTCAGCCCGCAGACCGGATCATGGCTTGGCTGACGGTGCAAAATCGCCCTCCGGGGGGAGGTCGGGCGATGCCCGGCTGACGCCGGGCGGAGGCGCTTGGGGGTATGCACCGCGCCAATGGCACGGCAGTTTCGTCCGCATTGCAGACCTTCGCGCACCTTCCTGCGAAGGGCTGTTTCGAGACCGGAGTGACATGAGACACAAGCCGGGCCAGCGCCTGCCCGGGGTGGGCGATGCCGACCTATGTTCATGCCACTTAATTTCTCAACCGTGATGAATCCTATCGGCGGAACACCTGGCCTCACCAAATCGCCTACCCGACCGGCGGGCAGGCGATGGCCCGGCGCCTTCGGCTTGTTCCGGGCCCTGGGTGTTCATGTTCGATGGCCGCAATGTCCCGCATTGCAGACCTTCGCGCGCCTTCCGCAGAAGGTCAGGTGCGCGCCCGCAGGGGCAAAATCCACAACCGCCCCGCATGGGCTCTTTCAGTTGCGCGGGGGCGTTGGCTATACCGTAGCTGGCTTCAGCCCTCATTTGCGATTGGAAAGGCGCTTGATGAACAAACTATCTGCGGCACCCGTGCTCACCACCGAAAGACTGATCTTGCGTGGTCCCGAACGGGAGGACCTGCCGGCCTTCACCCGGTTCATGACCAGCGCCCCGTCACTGGAAGCGCAGGGAGAGACCGTCACGGCGGAACAGGCCTGGTTCGGGTTTCTGACCGGAATCGGACATTGGCAATGGCACGGTTTCGGCTTCTTTACCGTCGTTGAAAAGCAGACGGGACAGCCTGTCGGACGCGTGGGTCTGATCAGGCATTCCAACTGGCCGGAGGTGGAACTGGCCTGGCATCTCTTCGAGGAGGGCGAGGGGAAAGGCTTTGCCACAGAAGCTGCAATTGCCGTCAGGACATGGGCCGGCGAAGCGCTGGGGCTGGATCGGCTGTACAGCTACATCGACCGCAAGAATCTGCGTTCACAGGCCGTGGCGAAGCGGCTTGGTGCCCGCACGGAGGGCACACGGGCGCCGCACGAGCCAGAGGCGGAAGTCTGGGTTCATGCCATGGCGCAGCGTTGAGGCAAGCCGGGCCGGCGCCTTCGGCTTGTTCCGGGCCTTGGGCTAACTGATCGGGGGCAGCGTCCTCTGCGCCGCGCACCGCACCCCATGTCGCCCCGGGGCCTGCAGGCCCGCTCCCACCCGCGCTCTAGCCGCGCAGGAAGGCTTCGACCCAATCTGTCACGGTCTGTGACGCGGGGCCGGTGCGGTGTTCTTCGAACTGGTTCCCGACCATGGAAGGTTCGAGGTTGAATTCGATCGTATGGGCCCCTGCGCGGCGGGCCTCGGCGACGAAACCTGCCGCCGGGTAGACATTGCCGGAGGTGCCGATGGCGATGAAGATTTCCGCCTCGCTCAGGTGCTGGAACAGCGCGTCCATGTCATAGGGCATTTCCCCGAACCAGACGATGTCGGGCCGCGCGGCGGGCGCGCCGCAGGCGGGGCAGGGATCGCCCGGGGCCATCACCATCGGCGCGGGCCAGCGGTGATCGCAGGCGGCGCAGAGCGCGCTTTTCAGCTCGCCATGCATATGCATCACCCGCTGCGATCCGCCGCGTTCATGCAGGTCATCGACGTTCTGGGTGATCACGATCACCTCGCCCTCGTGTTCGGCCTCCAGCCGGGCGAGGGCGCGGTGCGCGGCATTGGGTTCCACCTGCGGCAACTGCGCGCGGCGGGCATTGTAGAAATCGACCACCAGCCTGGGATTGCGGGCAAAACCTTCGGGCGTGGCCACGTCCTCCACCCGATGCTGCGCCCAGAGCCCGTCATCGGCGCGGAAGGTCTCGATCCCGCTTTCGGCGGAAATGCCGGCACCGGTCAGGATCACGATCTTGCTGCGGGAATGGATCATGGGTTCTGGTCCTCGATCAGGTGGAAACTCTCGGCCAGCCAGGGCAGCTGTGCGGTGACCGGACCGATCATATGGGTCTGCATCAGGCGGCGCATGGTTGCGGATATATCGCGCGGGACCGGGTCGGACCAGTCCGCCCCGGCAAAAAGGGTGATCTGCCGCGCGGCATCCGGCAGCGGCAGGGGCATCGGTTGCAGGGCCTCGTGGAAGCGCGCGGCGCGCATATAGCCCAGGGGCGTGGTGATCGCCCAGCCAATGCCGCGCGCCACCATGGCCATCAGCGCCAGATGGCTGCCGATCTCGAACCGGGTCGGCAGCGTCAGCCCGGCCCGCGCGATATGCCCGCCGATCTGTTGCGCGATCAGCTGCTCGACCGCGTAATGCAGCAGCGGCAGCGGCCCGGTGCCCGCCAGCAGGCTGTCGGGCGTCTGGTCCAGCCCGGCCGGTGCCACGATGATGAAGGGGTCGCGCGCCAGCGGATATTCGGTGACCCCTTCGGGCGGTTCGGCGGGTCTGGCCCCGATGGCCATGTGCAGCGCCCGCGCCTGCATCGCGGCGGCCAGTTCAAGACTGCCGTCGGTGATCATGCGGAACCGGCAGCCGGTGAGGCTGTCGGCGAGGATGGTGGCAAGGCGCGGGGTCAGGTCATTGTCGAAATCGTCGATGATGCCCAGGCTCAGCTCCTTGAGGTGGGCAAGGTCCATCACCGTGACCTCGCTTTGCGCCAGCCTGAGTTCCGACAGGGCCACCCCGGCATGGCGCAGAAACAATTCCCCCGCCGGGGTCAGCCGCATGGGGCGGCGTGAATGGTCGATCAGATCGGCCCCGACCGCCTGTTCCAGATTGCGCATCTGCTGGCTGACCGCGGGCTGGCTGAGCCCGGTCGCCATGGCCGCCTGTGCCACCGACCCGGCCTGTGCCAGCGCTTCGAAGACTTCGATTCCACGCAGGGTGACGCCCTTTTTCAACATATGCTTGGCCCCTTGTTTCGTGTTTCTTGAAAGCATCCGCTGCCGGGGTCAAGGTTTTATGACGTTTTTGCGAAGACCTCATAAGAAAAGCGGAATATAGCGGCATTCGGGCCTGACGAGAGGCTGGCGCATTGATGGGCCGGGGCGCGGTATGGGGCAGTCCGGCGGCCGGGTCCGGTCGCCGTCGAACGGTCATGCCAAGGCCCGGAACAAGCCGCAGGCGCCGGGCCATCGCCTGCCCGCCGCTCGGGTAGGCGATATAGTTAGGCTTGGTGTTCCCTCGATGGGGTTCATCACGGTTGTGAAATAAAGTGGCATGAACATAGGTCAGTATCGCCCACCCCGGGCAGGCGCTGGCCCGGCTTGCGCTTTGTGTCCATGGACCGGGGGGCAAAGCGGACCATCCCGGCGATGCGCGGCGGCCTGCGGCCTTGAATCCGCGCTAGAGGAACTTGGAGAGGGCACTTTCCGGATCTTCGCCGACAGCCGCGCGAAAGACTTGTAAGCGGACAAAGCCGCCGTCGATCAGGCATGCCAAGGTCCGGAACAAGCCGCAGGCGCCGGGCCAGCGCCTGCCCGCCGGTCGCACCAAAGGTGCGCCCTTGATCGTCGGCATGCCTTTGGCATGACGGGTAGGCGATATAGTTAGGCTTGGTGTTCCCATGATAGGGCTCATCACGGTTGAGAAATAAAGTGGCATGAACCAAGGTCAGTATCGCCCACCCCGGGCAGGCGCTGGCCCGGCTTGTGCTTTGTGTCCATGGACCGGCATGTAGCGCAAAGCGCTTCGGGGTCCTCCTGCGCCACTTGCAGCTTTTCCACGCACCCCCCATGGTGCGCCCGAGAAGGAGACCGAGATGAAGATTGCCACCGCCGCCTATCCGCTCGATGTGCTGACATCCTGGGCGCAATACGAGGACAAGATTTCGCATTGGGTGGCAGAGGCCGCCGGGCAGGGGGCCGACCTGCTGGTCTTCCCCGAATATGCCGCGATGGAACTGGCCACCCTGGCGGGCCCGGAGGTGGCGGGCGATCTGGAGGCATCGCTGTTCGCCGTGTCCGACCGGCTGCCGGAGGCCGATGCCCTGCATGTGAAACTGGCCCGCGCGCATGGGGTGCATATCGTTGCCGCCTCTGCCCCCGCGGCGACGCGGACCCGGCCGGTCAACCGCGCGCGGCTGATCACGCCCACCGGACAGATCGGCGTGCAGGACAAGCAGATCATGACCCGTTTCGAGGGCGAAATCTGGGACGTTATCCCGGGCAACAAGCTTCAGGTATTCGACACCGCCCTGGGCAAGATCGGCATATTGATCTGTTATGACAGCGAATTTCCCCTGCTGGGCCGGGCGCTGACGGAATGTGACATCATCTGCGTGCCCTCGGTCACCGAAACCCTGGCGGGCTATTGGCGGGTGCGGATCGGCGCGATGGCCCGGGCGCTGGAGAACCAGTGCATCACCGCCATGTCCAGCGTTGTGGGGGAGGCTGACTGGTCCGAGGCGCTGGGCACCAGCTTTGGCGCGGGCGGCATCTTTGCCCCGCCGGACACCGGATTCCCACCCACCGGTGTCATGGCCGAGGGCGCGCTGAACGCCCCCGGCTGGACCTGCGCCGAGGTCGACCTGGCCCAGGTTGCCCATGTCAGGCGCGATGGCGTCGTGCTCAACCGCAGCCATTGGCAGGGGCAATCGGGACGCGACGGCGCGGCGATAGCTGTGAGATTGCGTTGAATACCCCTTGAAAATTGGCCGCAATAGGCTCATTTAGCAGCGTGCCCCGCATTTGGGGCAGGTAAACCAAGGAGAGACCATGGCCAAGGAAGATACGCTCGAATTTCCCGGTGTCGTGAAGGAACTCCTGCCTAACGCGACGTTTCGGGTCGAGCTTGAAAATGGCCATGAGATCATCGCGCATACGGCAGGCAAGATGCGCAAGAACCGCATCCGGGTTCTGGCAGGCGACAAGGTACAGGTCGAGATGACCCCCTATGATCTGACCAAAGGTCGGATCAATTACCGGTTCAAATGACCCGTAGGGTGCGCATTCATTGCGCACCTTCCTCGGGTTCCTTCTTTTCGCAACAGACGTCTTTTCAAAACAGACGTTTGGCGCTCGGTGCGGGCGCGGGATGGTGCGCAGTGAATGCGCACCCTACGGCAGGTGGTTTTGACTGACAGACCGACTTTGATACTCGGATCGGGATCGCCCCGGCGGCTGGAGCTTCTGGCCCAGATCGGCGTGGTCCCCGATGACGTGCGCTCTCCCGACATCGACGAAACCCCCGGGAAGGCCGAACTGCCGCGCCCCTATTGCGCCCGCATGGCGCGGGAAAAGGCGGCGGCCGTCCCCTGCGCAGCCGATGACATCGTGCTCTGCGCCGATACCACCGTGGCGCTGGGCCGGCGCATCCTGGGCAAGCCCGGGGATGCGGCCGAGGCCGAAGCCTTTCTGCGGATGATGTCGGGGCGCCGCCACAAGGTGATCACCGCCGTCGCCGTGAAACGGGGCGACCGGCTGTGGCAGCGTGACGTGCAAAGCATCGTGCGCATGAAATCCCTGTCTGACGCAGAAATCGCCAGCTACCTTGCCAGCGGGGACTGGCAGGGCAAGGCGGGCGGCTATGGCATCCAGGGGCCTGCCGGCGCCCTGATCCCATGGATCAGCGGCTCCTTTACCGGTATCGTGGGCCTGCCCCTGGCCGAAACCGCGAACCTGCTGATCGCAGCGGGCTATCCATTGCTGAAAGGGACCTCATGAAGGGCCGCACCATCATTCTGGACCACCTGGGCGACCGCGAGGCCGCCGCCCTGATGGTGGACGGCAAGCTGGACGATCTGCTGATCGACAGCGACGCCCCCCGCCCCGGCACCGTCTACCGCGCCATCGCGGACCGGCCGGTGAAAGGGCAGGGCGGCATGTTCCTGAAAACCCCCGACGGCTCTGCCTTTCTGCGCCAGATCAAGGGGCTGGCCCCCGGTCAGCCGATCCTGGTGCAGGTCACCGGCTTTGCCGAGCCGGGCAAGGCGATCCCGGTCACTGCCAAGATCCTGTTCAAGAGCCGCTATGCCATTGTCACGCCGGAGGCCCCGGGGCTGAACATCTCGCGCAGCATCAAGGACGAGGCGCTGCGCGACCGCCTGCTTGAGGTGGCCCATGACAGCGCCGGGGACAGCGGCTTTGGCCTGATCCTGCGCTCCTCCTGCGCCGCTGCGGATGACGATGATATCGCCGAGGACATCACCGCCATGCTCGACCTTGCCGAGCGGGTGATGGAGGACGGCGGAACCGGGATGGAGGTGCTGAGCGAAGGCGACGGCCCCCATGTGCTGGCCTGGCGCGACTGGACCACCCCGGCGGAGGTGGTGACGGAGCCGGGCGGTTTCGAGGACCACGGCGTGATGGATGAGGTCGAGGCCGCACGCGGCCCGCAGGTGGGTCTGGGCGGTGGCGCCTCGATCTATGTGGAGCCGACCCGCGCGCTGGTGGCGGTGGATGTGAACACCGGCAGCGACGCCTCGCTTGCCGCCGGGGTCAAGGCCAACATGGCCTGCGCGCGCCTGCTGCCCCGCGCACTGCGGGTGCGGGGCCTGGGCGGCCAGATCACCCTGGACCTGGCCCCGATGCCGAAAAAGGACCGCCGCGCCTTTGAATCCGCCCTGCGCGCGGCCTTCCGGGGGGATGACGTGGAAACGGCGCTTGTGGGCTGGACCCCGCTTGGCCATTTCGAACTGCAGCGCAAGCGCATGCGGGCGGCCCTGTCGGAGGTGCTGTGATGTCCTGTCCGATGTGCGGCAAGCCCGTGATCAAGGCCTATCGCCCCTTCTGCTCGCGCCGCTGCGCCGACCTGGACCTGGCGAAATGGTTCAACGGCAGCTATGCGGCCCCCTCCACCGACCCCGAAGACATCGAAGCCGCCATCGAGGCCGCCGAAGCCGCGGCGGACACGCCATCAAAGCCACACTGAAAGCCCTTTGGTTTCAGCGGCAAAAAGAGGCTGGACACCCCGCCCCAGAGGTCCTAGAACCCGCTCACCCGACCACATCGTGGTGACCCGTGCCCGGGTAGCTCAGGGGTAGAGCAGTGGATTGAAAATCCTCGTGTCGGTGGTTCGATTCCGCCCCCGGGCACCACTTAACAAGCTGATATGATTGTGTTTTCTGCTCATGACTGATCCTCGTTTCGGTCAGGTTTGACGCTTCTCTGCGAAGGTTTGACACTTTTGGCCCGCCTTCGGTTCTCTTCTTCCAGTGTCGCCATGGTCTCGCGGTTCTTGTCGGCAAGGTTCGCAGAGCGCGAATAGTGCCGCGCCATGGACGGAGTTTTCTGCCCCAGAAGGTCCGCGTTGCGGCGTTCATCGAGGCCCGCCTCGCGCAAAGTCGTGGCGACCGTGTGCCGCAAACCCTTGAGGGTTAGGCCTTTTTCGATAAGGCCTTCATTCTCAAGGGCGGTCTTGAAGCGGTGCCAAACAGTCGAACAGCCGTTATATGTCCATGCCTCACCGCGCGAATTGGAAAGCACAGTCTCGGCATCGTGGTTAGGCATGCGGTTAAGCGCGGCCTGAAGGGTCGGGCTGACCGGAATCGCAACCTCTTCGGCTGTCTTGCCACGCACGCCCCAGATCGTGCCGTCATCCACCTGATCATTCCGCAATCGTAAGGCGTCGGACGGGTCTAGGCCGGTGTTCATCATCAGGGCAAGGGCCACGCGCACATGGGGCTTCGCCTTGCCCAAGACGGTGTCACGCTCCTCGATGGTCCAGGGGCGGTTGGCATATGCACGGTCGCGTGGGCGTCTCTTGGGAATGACGTCTTTGGCGAAGTTGGCGGAGATGAGCCCCTTCGGGATATTGTAGCGAAACACCTCGCTGAGAAGAGTGCGGACCATATTTGCCCGCCGCCAACCAATCTTCTTTGCGGCCTTGTCATGGATACCCGCGATTAGCGGTGTGTCGATAACGTGGATCGGCATATCGCGGATCGGCTCAAGGAAATCGGCACATTTGCGGTAGTCGCGCCGGGTGGCTTCGGCGAGGTTCTGATAGTGTTCGGTTTCAAAGTAAGACTGGATCAACCCGCCAAGCGTTCCGGCCTTTGGGGCTTTCGCCCGCTGAGCCTCAGCGATGGCGCGGATCGTCTCACACTCGGCAAAGAATTCGGCAGTGCCGATGGGCGCGTGGGCAAGGTCAACTTTGTGGCCGGTCTCACGGTGATAACAGCGTGGCTTCCCGTGCCGGTCCTTGAAAATCTTGAACCCTTTGACCCGCACCTGTGTCATCAAAGGCGGTCCAGAATGGCGTCGCGGGTGTCGGTCGCGGCCCCGGACTTCACATCATCAATCCAGAGATCAAGGTCGCGGCGATCCCAAAGCAAAAATACCCTGCTTCAACTCAACGGGGCGCACGGGACAAGCCGCCTTGAAGTGCTTCACCGGCAGCCCGGCGTAGCTCGCGGCCTCAGACTGCTTCAGCATGCGCTTGTCGATCACGCTGATATTGAGATTGGTCGTCGCCATAACCAGACACCCCCGTCAATTCACCACCGAACCCTCGGCTCTTTTGACCTTGGTCGCGTTCTTCTGAAACCGCTCCCAGCCGCTCATGGTCAGCATTTTGGTTTTCGATGAAATCTCCACGAACTCCAGTTTGCCGGTGTTCATGAGCGCGCGAATTTGCGCAGGGCTGAGCCCAACGATCTCGCTGAGCTGTTTAGGTGAAAGCAGGCGTTCTTGTTCCAAAATGACCTCCTTCATTGGGTTTGCGCGGAATCGGTTGTTTTGGCGCGGCTGGCGTGGTCAGATAAGAAACAACCATCACTGTGCTATTTTTTGCATATTTGTTGAAAATAGCACGTCCGTCAATAGGAAGCCGCATTTGAGGCAAAATCCCACCGATTTGCTTGTTGGCATAGGAGCCAGACTTGCAATCACGCGCAATGAAATCGGACTGTCCCAATCGGACATGGCCAAGGAAATCGGCGTTTCGCTGCGAGCCTATCATAGCTATGAGAAGGGCGAGCGGGGGCTGCCGATTGAGGCCTTGGTCATGCTCGATGAGAAATTTGGAGCCGACGTGACCTGGATTCTTCTGGGCACGAAAGCTGCGCGCGTGCAGCACGATATCGACGCGCTGGAAGAATTCGAAACCTCTCTGGATCGCTTCCTGACAGACCAAGGCATTCGGATCAAAAGCGAGAAGCGCGGGGCCATCGTGGCGCGGTGGTATCGGTCTCTTATCGATGGGCCGGAGATCAAGATGGAAGACGTTCACACCTGGATCGAATTGTTGAGGGAGTAACAGATGCAAATCACTGACCTGCCACATTGGCAAAGACAGAAACGGGTTGTGATCGAGCGGATTCACAACGATCTCGTCCGCTATACGGACCCGATCTTTCACATCGTTCTGTTCGCCGCGGTTATCTATCTGCCGTGTTTCGCGTTGGTGATGGTTGGCGGCGCTGTTCCGGTTGGGGCGCTCGCGGCACTTCTCGGGGTCTCGACAATCGCGCTTGTCATCATGTCGCCAGCACTTGCGCTTGCCGCCGGACTCGAGGCCTACTTTCAACGCCAGATTGCAAAACTTCCCCGACCTTCGCTGCAAGACTCCAAGTAGGTTCAAAGGTTCATTTCATGACGTCCGATCTTTCCGATCTCATTCTCTCACTAACCCCCGAAGATGGCTCCTCCATCGGCAACGGGGCCATGATGGCCCTGCTGCGCGACCATATCCCGACTCTGTCCGACGAAGCCTATGCCGAAGCGCGGGATGCGTTGATTGACTATGGCACACTGGGCCGGGGCAAGGGGCGTGGCGGGTCGATCTATCGGGCGGATGTGGCTGATCTGGAGCTGACCGCGCCCGTGGCGAAGGAACCCAAGGCCAGCACCAGCACCCGCAAGAAGGCCAGCCGCAAGTCGGATGAACCGACCGAGGTGCTGTCGTATCGCCATGGCGAAACCCGCGTGAACAACCCCGAGGTGGGGATGGTGCATGCCGACACCGACCCGGATGGGGAGAAATCCACCTGGGCCTATGATCCGCATCTGGACCCTGTGCTAAATTTTGACAGCGCTCGGGGGGCGATTGAGACGCTGATCGATGACGCGCTGGCCAGCGACGATCCGGAGCGGATGAAGGACGCGCTGACGGAACTCAAACGCTTGCAGGCTCCTTACCTGAACTGGACGGGTAAGGCAGAGAAGACCTCGTTCGAGGTCGATACCGTCTCGCTTCATGTCCATGAACGGGTGGACCCGGCGACGATCCTGGCGAATGCGGCCAAGCGGCTCAAAGGGCAGGACGCAAGCGCGCAGTGGCGGCAGGCGGACCTGTTTGCGGCCCCGTTTGAAAACCTGCCGCTGCGCCAAGCGCTGGATTTCTACCACCACGAAAAGGGCTGGTCGAACCGGCTGGTGGCGGGGGACAGCCTGCTGGTGATGAACTCGCTGCTGACCAAGGAGAGCATGGGCGGCAAGGTGCAGATGATCTATATCGACCCGCCCTATGGCATCAAATACGGGTCGAATTTTCAGCCGTTCACCAACAAGCGCGACGTGAAGGACCGGTCAGACGCCGACCTGACGCAAGAGCCCGAGATGATCAAGGCGTTCCGGGACACATGGGAACTGGGCATCCATTCCTACCTCACCTATCTGCGCGACCGGTTGGTTCTGGCGCGGGAACTGCTGACCGAGAGTGGGTCGGTGTTTGTGCAAATTTCGGATGAGAATGTGCATCACGTTCGTGAGTTGATGGACGAAATATTCGGGCCAGAGCGCTTCGTTGCACAGATCAATTTCAAAGCCACAAGCCCGCTCGGCCAGAAAGGTATCGCGAAGGTTTACGACTACCTCATTTGGTATGCGAAAAACCCCGCGAATATGACCTTCAACAACGTCTTTGGGATGCGTGACATCTCCGACGACAAAGAGTGGCGCTTCGTTGCCCAAGGTCATCACTTTGAGAAAGTCTCTGAGGAACACTTTTCCGGTCTGCCGAACTGGGATCAAGTTTTCCGCAGGTCAAAACTGACTTCATCGGGATTTACGCCCAGTTGTATCTACGATTTCGATTTTCAGGGCCATCTCTGCAAACCGTTTGGCGGAAAAAGTTGGGGGACTACTCAAGAAGGAATGGTGCGGGCTTCCAAAGCTGGAAGGTTACTGCTGCTGGGATCGAGCCCATACATGAAGCAGTTCTATCGCGATTTTCCAGTTGTAAAACTTGAAAATTCCTGGACGGATCAGCCCGCAGCCGCTCAACGAACCTATGTCGTTCAGACTGCCGAAAAGTTCATCGAGCGCTGCTTGCTCATGACCACAAATCCCGGAGATTTGGTGCTTGATCCAACATGTGGCTCAGGAACCACCTCAGTACTCGCCGAAAAATGGGGGCGGCGCTGGATCACCTGCGACACCTCTCGTGTGGCGATCACGCTGGCCAAGCAGCGGCTGATGACCGCCAGTTTCGACTATTACGCCCTGCGCTATCCCCATGAGGGGCTGACCGGCGGGTTCGACTATGAAACCGTGCCGCATATCACGCTGAAATCAATCGCCAACAACCCCGACATCGACACGATCTATGACGAGGATCATCCCAAGATCGCGGCGGCGCTGGCCGATCTGAACGTCGCGCTCAAATCCGCGCCCCCGCTGCCGATCAAACCCACCCAGGGCTATCGCAAGGGCAAGCAGGTGTCGTTCCGCGATGGCGACGTGCTGGAGGAATGGGAGGTGCCCTTTGACCTGCCCGAGGGTTGGCCCGAGGGGGCCAAAGCCCCGTTCGAGGCATTCCATAAAGCCCGCCAGGCCATGCAGCGCCGCATGGACCAGTCCATCGCCGATCACGCGGATCAGGAAACGCTCTACGACAAGCCCCGGATCGACAAGAACAAGCTGCGCATCACCGGCCCGTTCAGCGTCGAGGCCGTGCCGGCGCCCACCGTGCTGTCACTGGACGAGAGCCTGCCAGCGGAAGAGGCTGACAGCACCGTCGCCCGCTCTGGCGAAACCTCGCGCCAGTCGCTCTGGCGCGATGAGCTGTTGAAAACCGGCGTCCGCGGCAAGGGTGGCAACATGATGCGCTTTGCCGAATTCGAGGTGATCCCCGGCACCCGCTTCCTGCATGCCAGCGGATCGGTCGCCGATACGGGCGAGCGTGTGGTGGTCAGCTTCGGCCCCGAACACGCCGCGTTGGAGCAGCGCCAGGTCGAAGAGGCCATGAACGAAGCCTACACGCTGATGCCCAAGCCGAAGTTCTTGCTGTTCTGCGCCTTCACCTTTGACCCGGAGGCCGCCAAGGACATCGACGAGATGAACGTGCCCGGCATGACCTTCCTCAAGGTGCAGATGAACACGGACCTGCTGACCGAGGATCTGAAAAAGGCACGATCCTCTAACCAGTCCTTCTGGCTGATGGGCCAGCCCGAGGTCGATGTGCGCAAGCGCGACGATGGGCTTTGGCAGGTCGAGGTGCATGGCTTTGACTATTTCAACCCCAAGACCGGCGAGATCGAGGGCGGCGGCACCAAACAGATCGCCATGTGGTCGTTGGATCAGGACTACGATCAACGGTCGCTCATGCCGCATCAGGTGTTCTTCCCGATGGCCGATGCCAAGGGCGGCTGGAACCGGCTGAAAAAGACGATCCGCGCGGAGTTGGACGAAGACCTGCTGGAGCAGTTTCACGGAACGGTGTCGCTGCCGTTCGAGGCCGGGGACAACAAGCGGATCGCGGTGAAGATCGTGGATGATCGCGGGATCGAATCCCTCAAAATCGTCGCGCTGGAGGGATAGAGATGCCGATCAAGAAAAGAAAGAAACGTGCTTCGATACGTCTCGAGAACGTCGGACCAATTAGCGAAGCAAAAGTGGACCTGGGCGACTTGACGGTCTTGGTCGGACCGCAGGCCAGCGGCAAGAGTGTGTTCTTACAGACGCTAAA
The DNA here is from genome assembly GCF_027213915.1 of Sulfitobacter sp. G21635-S1. NCBI lineage: Bacteria > Pseudomonadati > Pseudomonadota > Alphaproteobacteria > Rhodobacterales > Roseobacteraceae > Sulfitobacter > Sulfitobacter sp. G21635-S1. The sequence goes on along the minus strand of NZ_JAPWGV010000002.1, from coordinate 360,191 downwards.
GCTCGCGGCAGACCGAAACCATGTACTAGGCGTTTTTGAGCAGCAAAACGTTGTTTTCAACGGCGATCCCGCAGCTGTCATCAACGGCTTTTATGGGCGCGGTATGGCAGGCATGTTGAACAACAGCCCGCATGTGACGTGGGAAGGACAGCGCTACGAACTTCAGGCACTTACTAAGTTCAAGAAGCCTAAATCTTCGCAGATCGAAAGGCTTTTTTACATTCCAGCACAACGAGTTGTTAGCTTGCCCTCAGGGGTCTCTCAGACCTTTGGGAGCTTCAATTTCGGTGACCCTTATGTGCTTCGCTATTTCGCACATCAGGTTCACATTCTGCTTCAGAACGAATTCGGCTCGAACGCGCAACTGTTCCCTGCAAAAGGCCGGCTCAACGAAAGCCTCAAAGGGCCGATCGCAGAGAACCTCTTTGGCGGTGCGCAGTTAACGGTAGAGCCCAAGGATTTTACCAAGACCCTGACACTAGAAATTGAGGGCTTGTCTGACGGGCTCCCCTTCTTGGCTTGGTCGGCGGGTCAGAGGGAGTTCGTACCTCTTCTTTTGGGGCTCTATTGGCTCTGCCCGGCAGGCAAGGTTTCAAAGCGCGACAACATCGAATGGGTTGTCATCGAAGAGCCCGAGATGGGACTCCATCCAAGAGCGGTGTCTACATTCTTGCTCTTGGTCTTGGAGCTGTTGAAGCGCGGATACAAAGTGGTGATTTCCACACACTCCACTGTAGTGCTCGATTTGATTTGGGCGCTTCGGCAAGTTCAAGAATGTGGGGGAAAAGAGTCCGACGTGCGCGAGCTATTTGAACTGAATTCAAACCCCACAACCAAACAAATCGCAGAGAGTTCACTCGGCAAGGACTACCGTGTGTACTTCTTTGAGCGAGGCAAGGCGGCTCAAGACATTTCGTCTCTAGACCCTGGGTCAGAGGATGAGGCGATTGCAAACTGGGGTGACCTGAATGGGTTCGCTGGACGTTCGGCAGATGTTGTCGCGAAGGCAGTCACCAGGGCAAATGCTAGGGCGTCAAAGAAATGAGTTTGTTCTTGGATGCCACCACCGCAGCCGGGCTATACGGCAACGCTGGGAAACAAGCAGTAAAAGCTGAGTATCGGGGGCAAATAAGTGTCAGGGGAGCCGCAATTTTTTCGGGCAGTGTTGATCTTGACGAGCACTTCAAAGCCGATGAACCCAACGACAATCGCTGGGACTATGGTGTTGGCTTCACTGCTGGAATTGAGTTTGCATTGTGGATCGAGCCGCATCCCGCAAGTGGATCGGGTGAGGTTGCAGTGATGTTGAGGAAACTGGAGTGGTTGAAAGCCAAGCTGAAGACCCCGGATTTTGCTGATCTAGCAGCATTGACCTCTGCTGCCGAAGAGAAAGGAGAAATTGCTTATCGATGGCTCTATAGCGGCAAAACGAGTTTTCGGGCTGGAGGCAAGGAAGCTCGTCAGCTTGCCCAGAAGGGCATGAAGTTGCCCGAACGTAGCATACAGGTAGGCTGAACCATGTCCCTGATCATCAACCGCCCGTGGGAGCGGCCAGAGCAGCATTGGATCGAGGGCAAAGGCGGCAAGCTGGAGATCAAGCCAGAGCGGCGGCCTGCGAGTTACGAGGTCTTCGACGCGCGCAACAACACCAAGCGCACCGAAGTGCTGGCCATGGTCAACACGATCCGCGACCGGGTGGATCAATGGCGCGAGGCTGGCTGGCCCGGTATCACCATCGTGACGCGCAAGCTGTTGGAGCATTGGCACGACGAAACCGCGCGCCAGCATCCGTTCTACTTCTGCCAATTGGAGGCGATTGAGACGCTGATCTGGTGGGTCGAGGGCGCGGAGGCCTACAAACAGGGCGTTCATGTGCCAGGCGATGGTGGTGCGTGGGAACGGCTGTGCAACAAGATGGCCACCGGCGCGGGCAAGACGACGGTGATGGCGATGATCATCACCTGGCAGGTTTTGAACGCGCTGACCTATCCGAAGCGAAACAAGGATTTCAGCCGCGCGGTGTTCATTGTTGCGCCAGGCCTGACCGTGAAGGGCCGTTTGCAGGTGCTGATGCCTTCTGAGGGCAGCTACTACGATGAGTTCAATCTGTGTCCTTCGGAGTCGATGCGCCAGAAGCTGAACCAGGCTGAGGTGTTGATCGAGAACTGGCATACGCTGATGCCGTTGAAAGTGGTTCAGCGGTCGGTCGTCCAGAAGGGCAAGGAGTCTGACGAGGCGTTCACGCGCCGTGTGCTTGGCAAGCTGGCCGCGCATAAGGACATAATCGTCATCAACGATGAAGCTCACCACGCCTATCGTAAACCGCCAGAGCTGAAGATTTCCAAGAAGCAGGCGGCGGAACAGGGTATTGACCTGGACGAGGCGACGCGCTGGATCGAAGGCTTGGACCGCATCCACAAGACGCGCCGCATTCAACGATGTTTTGATCTCTCCGCGACCCCTTTTGCCCCAACTGGCAAGAAGAGCACCGACACGGCGCTGTTCGATTGGATCATCTCGGATTTCGGGCTGAACGATGCGATTGAGGCAGGGCTGGTAAAGACGCCGCGCGTAGTGGTTCGGGATGATGCGCTGCCGGATTCCAAAACGCTACGATCAAAGCTCTACCACATCTATCGTGACAAATCGGTCTCCGAAGACCTGAACCGAGCGAGGGCAGAACCGCACGAGGCGCTGCCAAAGCTCGTGCAAGATGCCTACACGCTTCTTGGGGCCGATTGGCGAGAGACGGCGAAGGACTGGGCCGAAGCCGGACATCATTCACCGCCTGTTATGCTGACGGTGTGCAATCGGACAGAGACAGCCGCCCGGATCGAGAACTATTTCAACCAGGGTGATGCCCATTGGCCGGAGCTGCAGGCCCCCAACAAGACCTTGCGCGTGGACTCCAAGGTACTGGACAAGGCGGAGATCGGCGAGGCGGCCACTTCGGACAAAGCATATGATCAGCGACTTCAGGAGATCGTTGAAGCGTCAGACATACCGGAAACCCGGAAACGGCAGTTGGCCGCCCTAAAGAAGGAAGAGCTGCTCCGCGAGATCATCGACAATGTCGGCAAACGCGGACAGGCCGGACAGGACCTGCAGAATGTGATATCTGTGGCGATGCTGTCCGAAGGATGGGATGCGAAGAACGTCACCCACATTATGGGCTTGCGCGCGTTCACGTCGCAGTTGCTGTGCGAACAAGTTGTTGGTCGAGGCCTTCGGCGGGTTTCCTACGACACAGACGAGAATGGTCTGTTTTTACCGGAATACGTGAACGTGTTTGGCGTTCCTCTTTCGATCTCCGAAGCCGGGGAACCCGGTGAAGCCCCACCTCCACCTAAGCCAACAACACAGATTGAAGTCGTTCCTGAACGCGCCAATCTTGAGATCAAATGGCCGAACGTGGTTCGTGTCGAGTCGATTGTTCGTCGCGAGCTGTCTGTTGAATGGTCGGACGTTGAGACACTTACGCTTGATCCTGCCTCCACGCCCATCAGCGCGGACTTAGCCCCTGCTCTAGGCGGTGCAACCGACCTGGGCAAAGTCTCCTCGATTGACTTGGAAAAGCTCCCGGACGGCTTCAGGCTTCAACGCCTCGTGTTTCAAGCGGCCCGAAAGGGGTTCGCAGGCTTAAATCATGGCTTTAAGGGGTCGGAAGACCTGCTTGCAGCGCAGCTTGTCCGGATCGTCGAAGAATTCATCGACTCTGGGGCGCTGCAAATCCCGTCGCTCTTTCACTCCGATCCTCTAAGGCGTCGCATTCTGATCGCTCTCAACATCGATCTGGTTGTTCAGCACCTTATGCAAAGTGTGTTTGAGCAGAACAGGACCAAGTTGACGCCGATCTTCGACGAGGAAAACCCAATCGGTTCCACGGGACAGATGCGCACCTGGTACACGACCAAGCCCAATTTCCCTGCCGTTAAGTCACATATCAGCCATTTGGTGGGGGATTCCTCCTGGGAAGGTCATGCAGCCAACGTGTTCGAGAGATCGAGCGATGTTCAGGCCTACGCAAAGAATGATCACCTAGGATTTCAAATACAATATCTATGGTCGGGTTCGCGCAGGCGCTATGTTCCTGATTTCCTGGTGAAATACACAAACGGCAAAATGTTGGCGTTGGAAATCAAAGGGGCTGACAGCCCACAAAACAAGGCAAAACGCGTTGCACTGGCCGAGTGGGTAGATGCTGTGAATGAAGTCGGTGGCTTTAGACATTGGTCATGGGACGTTGCTTTTGAACCACAAGAGGTACCGGATATTGTTGCCCGACACGCATAGTAAAGGACACTCGATGTCCCGGATTCCGACACGTCACCTATCGGTTAGAGTTCCCTGGCATGACGCTGGTTGGGACGGCACTGTTTGCCGCGCACCGCGCGAGAATGCGAGCTGCCTTGCGCTGAATCGCATCGGCGCAAGCAAGGACGGTGATCTCGAAGAGACCTATGCAGGCGAGTTTCTTGACGACATTCCGGTCAAGGACGTTCCGCCCTGCTTTGCCGAGCGCGTGAACTTTCTCTCGAAGCGACCGCAGCGCCGGATCGCTCACCACGCCTATTCGAGCACGAGTGAGCACCACAGCCACATCAGCGATACCGCCTTCATTCACCCTGCCTATTCGGCGGCGGCAACGCCGTTTGGCTGGCTCCTGAAAGAGCGCGCATGGGGGAAGGATTGGCGGAAGGGGAAACTCGACAACTATTCGCTCGTCGAGCGCTACGGGATCGAGTCTGCGCCCGAGCACGAACCGGACGAACCGGGATGGCTGGCCGGTAGGCCCTGGATTCAGGGTGAGAACAATCAGGCGGCCTTGCTGGATGCCTTCTTCGGCGCGCTCAAGCCCAAGCAAAGCCTGATCTTCGCCTATGCCAAGCGCACCCCGCTCATCGACGATGACAAGTGGATGCTGATCGGCGTTGGCCGGATTACCTCAGTCGGCGAGCTGCAGGAATGGGACTACGATCCTCCCAACCATGACGGGCTGCGCTCCTATCTCTGGGAACGCTCGGTCGGCCATACCATCCGGCCTGACGGCAAGGACGGCATTCTGCTGCCCTATCACGATCTCCTTGAGCGCTGCGACAATGATCCGGCGCTCGACCCGTCGCCCTACATGGCCTTCATCCCCGATGCTTATCGCGAGGAATTTCTGTTTGCGAGCGAGCACGTCTCGCCGGGAACGGCCATCGCCGCTCTGCTGAGCATCAAGACCGCGCTGGCAAACTACGAAGAGCAATTCGGGGGTGACTGGAGCCTGCAGCAAAAATGGATCGACCAGCAGCTCGGCGAGCTCTGGACCATGCGCGGCCCCTATCCGGGCATGGGCTCGGTGCTGTGTGCTATGGGCGTCGAACACGGTTATCAGCTCGCATATCACTGCTGGGAAAAAGCAGGCGAAAACGGTAATCCGTGGCCGGTCCTTGCAGCTCTGGTCAAAGACCCAAAGGAACTCCCGGGTGATCTGAAAGACCAGGTCGAAGGCTTTGCCGATACATGGGCCTATCTTGCGGGAAAGCGTGGCACGGATCGCCTCGCCTTTGGCAAACTGCTCGCCCGCTTTGACATCTCATTGCCGCAGGCAATGCGCTGGTGGGACGAGTCATCGCGAAGCAATGCCGGAATCACTCTGTCCGGCGAAGAGCTGAGTGATGCAGCGATCATGGCGAACCCTTATCTGCTGTATGAAAGCGATCGCGACCAGCCAGAGTCCATCGCATTCGAAACGATCGATCAGGGCGCGTTCCCAGAGAAGGCGATCGCCACCAAGCACCCGCTGGAGGCACCGTCAAAGATCACCGGTCCTGTTGATGGCAGGCGGCTACGCGCGGCAACCGCCGCCGTGTTGGAAGAGGCCGCGATCAACGGCCATACCCTGATTTCACGGGCGGACATCATTGCAAAACTGCGCGACAAGCCATTGAGCCCGTCGCTTCCGGCGTCTGACGATCAGTATGAAATCCATGCCGACCGGCTCGGTCCGATCATCACCGAATGTCAGCTTGAGAACGGCAAGCCCGCATACCAGCTCGACCGGCTGGTCGTGTGCCGCGAGCTGATCGCGAGCACGGTTAGGAAGCGCGTCAATCAGGGCAAGCGGCACAGCGTCGAGATCGACTGGCTCGAAAAGCTGGATATGACCTTTCCCGACGACAAGAAGGCCTCCAAGGGATCGAGCGCGTATCTTCGCCGCCAGGAACAGGCCGCGGCACTCGAAGAACTTGCCGCCTCACGCTTTTCTGTGCTGATCGGCCCCGCCGGAACGGGAAAGACGACCCTTCTGAAATTCTTGTGTGAAGCGGAGCCGATCGCAAATCGCGGCATTCTTCTGCTCGCCCCGACCGGCAAGGCACGGGTACGCCTGCAGCTTTCAACAGGAATGGAAGCAAAAACCCTTGCGCAGTTTCTGAGACCGCAGCGCTACCACGAAGCAACGCAAAGTTATCACGTGATGGGCGATACCGAGCGCTACTCTGCCTGCAAAACCGTGATAGTTGATGAAGCCTCGATGCTGACCGAAGAGCAGCTTGCTGCGCTGCTTGACGGTCTTGGCGGCGTCGAGCGGATCATCCTCGTCGGCGATCCAAGCCAGCTTCCGCCCATCGGCGCGGGACGCCCCTTTGTCGATATCGTCAAGCTGCTGCAGCCCGAGAGCTTCGCCGCCAACAAGCCGCGCATCGGCAAGGGCTATGCCGAGCTGACTATCGGCAGCCGCCAAAAAGGCAAAGAGCGGCGCGATCTTGAGTTCGCCGAGCTGTTCAGTGGCCGCCCAGCAGGACCGGCGCAGGACGAGATAATTGCCGGGGTCACCGACGGTGAGATCGGCCCACACTTGAGAATCTGTTCCTGGTCTACCCCGGCAGCGCTCGCAACGATGCTGCCTAAAGTGATCGGAGAAGAGCTCGGTGTCGATCCTGAGAATCTGGAACAATCATTCGCCGTACAGGCCCTTGGCGGCAATCCGAGCGGCTCATCGGTCTATTTCAATTTCTGGAGCTCGGGACCGGCAGCAGACCGTTGGCAAATCCTCTCGCCTATCAAGGGTGAAGCGGCAGGCACGATCACGCTCAATCGCCTGATCCAGCAGGGCTTTCGCGGCGAGACAAAGCGTAAGGCAGCGCTTGCTGACCGCAGGTTCGCCAAGGTGCCGACACCGATGGGCGGTGACGGGATCATTTATGGCGACAAGGTCATCAATCTCGGCAACCATCGCAGGCGATGGGTCTTCCCCGAACAGTTCGACGATGGCACCGAGCCGCTGCTCTATGTCGCGAATGGCGAGATTGGCATCGTTACGGGCCCTTTCAAGAGAAAGGGCAAGAAAACAAAGCTCAACAATCTGAAGGTCACGCTCTCCTCGCAGCCGGGCTACGAATACACCTACTGGCAGAGTGATCTCGGCGAGGATAAGAACCTGCTCGAACTTGCCTACGCTCTTACGGTCCATAAGGCCCAGGGCAGCGAGTTTGACACGGTGTTTGTGGTGCTGCCGAACCCGTGCAGGATTCTCTCACGTGAATTGCTTTACACGGCGCTGACCCGCCAAAATGAACGGCTTGTCCTGTTCTGCCAGGGTGAATTGCACAAGCTTCTTGAGTACCGGCATCTTTCAGACGCAGCGCGCCGTCTGACAAACCTGTTCGAAGATCCGGAACCCGTGCAGATCGGCCAGCATGTCTATGACGGCAAGCATATTCACATGTCTCGACGCAAAGAGCTGATGATCTCAAAGTCCGAAGTGATAATTGCCAATGAATTGAGCGCCTCCGGCATCGAGTATGCCTACGAGCTACCCTTTATTGGCACGGATGGCAGTCGCCGATATCCTGATTTTACGATTGAGGACCCGGATACCGGCGTCACGTGGTTGTGGGAGCACCTCGGCATGCTCGGCAACCCTGAGTATGAAAAGAAATGGGGCTACAAGAAGGAATGGTACCGCAAGAACGGTGTAAAATCCGCCGATGAGGGGGGTGGTGAAGTGGCAACTTTAGTCACGACGACAGAGATGAATGGAATCGATCACGATCAAATTGCTGACCTAATTAGGAGAATCAAAGATGGGGCGTGACGCATGGCGTTTGGGCATATTGTGATTTGCAGTTTCATCTTTATTCGCGATGCCATCGACAATTTCTATCAACGGCCCACCGTCAATGCCGCAGCCCCCTCTCCGCATGGGCCTCCTGGCTGTCTAGCTGTCCCTCAATCTCTCGGCGGCGGCTTTCGCTAAGGTCAAGCTCTGCTGCAAGCTCTCGTCCAGCGTCTTGTAGCTCGCCTCGTCGTTCAGCAATCCGTTCAAGGCCTTCATGGATGCGGCTTGTGAACGAATGAGTAACGCTACGCAGTCTTTCAAGCCAGCCAGTTCCTTCTCGATCCTCGTCGTCGAGCGTTCCTCTAACCCGCTCAATTCCTTTGCTGAGACCTCGCATGCCGTCACCAACCGCTCGACGCAGGCGAGCAAGTCGCGTTCCAAGGCTGTCAGGGGGGTCGTCATCTAATTCTCCTCGATCTTGATGCAGGTCACTGATCTGCCGCCCATCGTGCAGGTCCTTAGCCGCGTCTTCGATGGGTCCAGGATCAGCCAGGTCCCCTCGGGCCGTTCGATCCGTGTCAGGCCCAGTTCCGTCAGCTCCGAGCGTGTCAGATGCACCGTCCAGAAGAAGCTCGCGGCCATCATCAAGGCGATCCCCGTCAGTACCATCGCTGCGATCAGCCAGGGTGAGATCGTCAGCCAAAGGTGGATCGATCTCAGCCGCGTCTCGAACATGGTCGCCGTCTCGGTCTGGAAGCGGCGCGTATCGCTCGCGATGGTATGCTGCGCGGCGCCCACAATGTTCTTCAAATCGATCCTGAAGCTCTTGAGCTGAGACGAGATCGAGGCGACGTGTTCGGCCCGGATCGTGTCGAGTTCCACGTTCAGCTTCTCGCTCAGCCGGGTCGGCTTGCCAGTCTTCATGGAAAATCTCTCCTTTCAAACGCCAGCGCTCGTCCGTGTCTGGATCGCGGGCGGTCAGGTATGCTTTACCGACGCGGGGCAGGTCGTAGCCTGCGTCTGTGAGGGCGTCGATCATGGTGGCGCGGTCAGTGATCAGGCCGACGCTAATCTGGTCTTGCAACCACGCGTGCAGCTCGTCGCGGCCTTGGGCGCGGGTCGGGGTTTCAATGGTGTCGCGGACCTCTTGGACTCGGTCCAACTCCATCGGATCGGCCCAGCCGTGACGCTGGTTCATAACGTCCCGAAGGCTGTCATAGGCGTTCTGGTAGCCGGGTGGCGCGATGTTGAGGCTCTTACCCGTCGTCAGCTCCAGGCGCGGCGTGCAGAAGTGAAGCTCGACCCGGCCTTCGTGGGTATGTCGGACCCAGAGCATGTCGTATTGCTCGCCGTCCAGCCCCGCGAAGGCCAGCCGCTCGAACTGGTCCATGACTTCGGCCTGCTGCGCCTCGCTGGGCGCGTCCTCGGCGGCAAAGCTGATCACGCCCGCGCGGTAGGTCCACTGGTGGCGGCTGGCGTCGATCAACGCCTCGGTGCGCTCAGGGTTGCCGCGCAGGACTCGGGGAGCGGGGCGCGCGTGACGGTCATCGGCTGGCCCGACACATCGCGGATCAGATCGCGGTTGTCGTCATAGGCCAGCACGCGCTCGGCCACGAGGTACCCGACCGGTCCCGCGCCCGCGCCTTTGCCATTTGGGAAGAACTTGATCAGCATTCGATTTTCTCAGATGCTGAAACGCGTGCCGGAACAAGGACCGCAGAATGGACAGTACAATTGTCAAACAGCGTATCCGAAACAGACAAATAGAATGGCTGGAAATGGCGGTCGTGCCAGAGGACGCGGCCAGCATGGGTTGGTATGAGTTCGTGAACCTTTGGGACGATGTCTCGCCTAAGACATGCTTCCTCTGCATGACCGAGCCGGTATTCACAAAGGATGAGATGAGCCAGTTGGATCGGATAGAAGAACTCGTCACAGCACTTGCGAACGATCCGTCTGAAGACACTAACGATCCTGAATGGCTTAAGAGCAACCAGCTCTACGATGCGTTGCGCAGGCAGGCCGGAATTGCTTTGCTTGAGTGCATGAAGCGCGGCAGGTTTGACGAAGAAATCAAGCAATTCGATGTTCCTTCAGAAGACTGGCCAGACCCCTTTCGATCACAACCAAACGGGTCAGGTACCTGAGAGCCACGACCTCCGCAAAGTCGCCTCTTTTGGCAGCGCCGTTGATCTGTTTCGTGATCTGGTTGAGGTTGCCGCCGATGCGCCCGACGGTCAGCACCAGCGCAGGATCGGCGCGGGGGATGGGTTTACGACGACGCGCTTCGGTTAGGCCAAGCGCCTCGCGCAGCAGGGTCGCGGCGGGCAGGCCCGCGGCCTCAGCCTTGGCGCGCAACTGGGCCTTCTCGAACGCGGTGCAACGGAAGACGAAGGTCTCTGTCAGCGGCTCTTTGGTGCGGGCATTTCCCGCGCCGGTGGGGTTCGAAGGGGAGGCTTGCCGCCCCTCGCAAGGTCCCGTGTCAGCAGCGCCAGCGTATGACATGGGTCGCCTTGCTGTTTGCTCTTCGGTGGGATCGGTTGCGGTCATGATCTAAGGCCCGCCGCCTGGATTTGCGCCTGTGTCACAAGCTCTGCGGCCAGCAACGCGTCGATCTGGCCCGGCGTGATGTGGCGGCAAAGCGGATGCTTGTCTGTGACCCAGTTTGCCAAGCCTACCAGCATCTCAGCTTCTTTGGCCTTCGCAGTCTCCCGGCTCTTTGCGATGTCCTCGACATAGCTCCGCCAGCGACCCGACTTGAACCAGTTGTCCGAGAAACAGACCTTGGACCGGGTGAAGCCCTTGCTCTCAGTCCCGTAGGCTTGGACGGCCTGCAACAGGGCCTCGACCTTTGTTCCAGCATCCAAAGCTTCCCTGATCCGATTGAGACACTCAGCCTTCCCGCGCAGCCGGTCGGTCGGATAGGCGGCCAGAATCTTCTCAGCCTCTTCATCCTCCGCCGCCTCGCGCTCGCGCGAAGGAGGTTTATGGATGGTTTTAGGATGGTTTGGGGGCCACAGTGGCCCCGGTACCCCGGCCACTGTGGCCCCCGTTCCGGGTCCAGTCTGGACGGGGTCCACAGTGGCCCCCGTCTCGATATCGGGCTCGGCGGTCAGCTCGAGCGCCTCGATCTGGGCCAGATCGATCCGGTAGACCACTGTGAATCCGTTCTTGCACCCCCGCGCGCCAGTTTCGACCAGAATGCCTTCCTTCAGGAAGTCGCGGATCGTCCGCTTGACCGTGGTCTCGCCCAGCTCGGTGTGCCGCTGGATCGTCCCCTTCGAACACCAGATGCCTGAACCATCATCCGAGGCCTTGTCCGCCAAGAACATGATAATCTGCTTGCGCGTCGCACTCCCGAATTTCCGTTCGGCACACGCATTCGCAACCCGCCAGCTCATTGGATGGCCTCGGGGACAAGGTTTGACAATTCGCCGCTAAGTGCTTGATGCGCTGTGGTGGGTTTGACAGGTTTTCCGAAGCTAAGCTGTTGGACACCTTCAATAAGCTTCGGTTTGAAAATCCTCGTGTCGGTGGTTCGATTCCGCCCCCGGGCACCATTAAATTGCTGAATTAATTAGATAAAATATAGATTTTCCGACTGTCTTGTCGTTTCGTATACTTAGACACAGTTACACACTCAGGATAAGCCATTGGTTTAACGGGAAAATCACCAAACGCAAAGAAACAGATCAAGCATCTCCGACGTGGACTCAGCATCTATAAGACGGGCAGATCACCGTTCTGGCGCGCGCGTGTATATGATTCCGTGAAGAAGCGATACGTCGTTCGTTCGACCAAAGAAACCAGTCGCTTAGATGCTGCCGAAGTCGCAGAAGAAATCGTCGCTGACTACAAGTCGAAGCAGAACACCAGTCACGCTTTGACCAAGGATCGTTCGTTTGAGCATTACGCACGGTTGCAGTCGAATGCGACGAAAGTTCAGAAGAGGGGCGCACAGAACAAGTACGCGTTCAGCGATGAGTATAAGATCTTGTTTCGCGCTGAGGACGGCGTCGTCGCGTACTTTGGGAAACATGACGTGGGTAAGATCAATTCAGGCATGGTGCGTGACGACCTGACGTTCTTGGACAGTCGGAGAGACAAACCCCTCGCGTCAGGCACCAAGGCAAAACAATGCATGATGATCGGCAAGGTGCTGATGTACGCGCTAGAGGACGGCGTGATCGACATTATCCCCGCGATGCCCAAGCAGCGTACGAAAGATGCGCCACGGGTGTCCATTACTGGGGGGCAGTACAAAAAACTGATTACGACTGCGCGCAAGATCGCGGCGGCAGGAGAAACGAAGGTCCGGGGTGTCCTGATCGAACCCCAACACGTCCAAATTTGGGAGTTCATGGTGCATTCGTTCATGCGTCCAACCGTGTCGGAGTAGTTTGCCCTGCGTCACTGCGATGTGGTCGAGAGAGGCACCTTATAGCGCTTCGGGAGATACCTGAATCACTTGTTCGCTGCCTCTCCCTGCGGTCGAACGCGAAAAGTGATGTTGGATGTTTCAAGTTAATCCCGAAACGCTGTAGGTAACGCTGATGACCCGCTACATCTTGAATTGAAGATCGACGGTAAGACGGGTCCCCGCTATGTAGCGACGATGCCGCGCGGTTACTCTCTTTACCAAGATATCGTTGACGGAGACAGTGACCTGACTGACCCACAAGCGTTTGTGTTCATGCCAGAGTACCCGAACCGCACGACAGCGGTGAACACGGCACGAGGTATCTTCAATCACTTCTTGGACGTAACAGAGTTGAAGACGGACAATGACGGCAACGACCGTTTACCGTACTCGCTACGTCATTACGCATTGCAGTCGCGACTGCGAAAGTCGAACGGTAAGATCAACATCTATGCGTCAAATTCAGGGTAAAACCTGCCCCATAGGACAGGCAACCAAAAGGCATTTGGATGTTTGGGTACATTTCTGATCCCCACCTGTGTAGTGGCGACCAAACTTTTGCCGACCAAGATTGAGGCGCACACCTGCAAACATGCCATCAAGGGACCTGAACCCATTATCAAAACCAGGAGTCTGTTTCGTCGGTTCATCAAAGACGCGTGTTTGTTAGACTTTCATTCGTTCGGCTTCATAGATGCCCGCAAGTCAAGTTCTTCTGACAAGACCAGACCGATCCTGGGTCCCCACACTCAGCATTTCGCCAGCCTGCGCACATCAAAATATAAAATCGTTTGCGTGAAGTTCGTTCAGGTTCACACCCAGCAACGTGATTGTGTTGCCGTCGCCCGTGTCGATCAACACATTCGCTCCGGATTGTGACGCAGCGCCGCCCACTCCCAACAGATCAGCAAGAGTATTGATCGTCGAAAGGTTCGAGAAATCAATTGTTTCAAGATCGTTAGTTGCATCAAAATCCGTGATCGTGTCGTTCCCATGACCATCCGTGAACACGAAGGTGTCAGCATTGAAATTACCTATCAGTGTGTCGTCGCCCGTGCCTCCGTCGATCCGATCAAATCCTGCTCCGCCCTGGACAAGGTCGTTGTCCGCCCCGCCGCTCAGATCATCATTGCCCGTGCCCCCCCAGAGACGGTCATTTCCTGTGCCGCCGTCCAGCGTATCATCACCCTGTTCACCGAAAAGCCCGTCAGTCCCCGCGTCGCCGTGCAACAGGTCATCATTGTCGCCTCCGAAAAGGCGGTCAAACCCCTGACCGCCAATCAACGTGTCATTTCCACTGCGGCCATAAAGATTGTCGGCCTGATTGCCGCCGTCCAGCAGGTCATTGCCAGCTCCGCCGTCGAGATGGTCAAACCCGCCTTCACCATACAACGTATCGTTACCTTCTTCGCCGAAGAGACGATCAACGCTCAGGCCAACATTGGTGCCCCCATAAAGCAGGTCATCATCGGCACCGCCGTATAGACGGTCCGCATCCGTTCCCCCCAGCAGCGTGTCATTGCCGGCATCACCATAGAGATTGTCATAGCCTTGACCCCCGACAAGTCGGTCATCGCCAGACCCACCGTTCAACTGGTCCGTATTTGCCCCGCCATCCAGCGTATCATCGCCCTCGTCTCCCCAGAGAGTGTCAAAGCCTGCATTCCCGAAGACCAGATCAGCACCTTCGCCACCACTGAGTGTGTCATTCCCCTGATTGCCAAGGATCGTGTCATTTCCGCGCAGGCCGAATAGAATGTCGCTGTCCGGGTCGCCGTTCATAAGCTCGCTGTCGGACGTGCCAAACTGGGCAATGTTTCCGTCCAAAGCACCAAGTGTGATAGTCACGGTGGCCACGTCTCCGCCCCAGCCCAAACCATCGGAAACCCGGTAGGTAAAGCTGTCACTGCCTTGCAGACCAGCACCAAGGACTTCGTACGCCCCAAAGGGAACATAATCAAAGGTGCCATCCGCGTTCAGCGTCAGCAGCGCGCCCGAAGGGAGCATGATCTGTTGGCCTACGCTCGCTCGCACGCCATTCACTTCGACTACGGTGAGTTGTGAATTGGAGTCCGGGTCGTTGTCGAATCCCGAACCGTTATCTGCAAAAACAGAGCCCTGCAAAACCCGAAGACCATCGGAGGTCAGCGCATCGTCCTGCGCCACTGTGGCATCATTTGCGCCGTTGATCGTGATCGTGACCGTGGCGGTAGCATCGCCATTCAACTCATAGGTAAAACTGTCGGTTGCAGTGACCCCACCCGGCAGATGTTCAAACTGGCCATTCGGGTCATAGTCAAACGTACCGTCCGCGTTCAGGACCAGCAGAGCGCCGCTGGCCAGAACAACCGTTTGCCCCACGTCAGCGGCGCTGCCATTCACCGCCGTGATCAAAAGAGGTGAATCAATATCCGTGTCTGCGCCAAAGCCATTATCGCCAAATACACTGAGACCGCTGAGCGCAGCGTTTTCTCCAACGTCAAAAGCGTCATCCCGCGAAATCGCCGCATCGTCCACGCCGTTGATCGTGACCGTGACTGTACCCACGTCGATGACAGGTACAAAACTTATCCGACCGTAGATAACATAAGTTTGTCCAGCACTTGCATTTCCATTAGGGTCCGCACCGGGTGCTCCGATAATCAAATCATCAATGCCGTCGCCGTTTACATCACCAGCGGCGGAGACGGATATACCACTGAGGTCAAATTCATTGATGCCGTTCACAACAAAGCCGTTTGTGCCATCTAGTGCTGAGAGATCCAATTGTCGCTCAAAGCCCGTGCTCGTTCCGAACACAATGTAACTCTCGCCGCTGCTGCTAAAGTTTCTGCGAGGGGCTCCTATGATCAGATCGTCAATGCCATCGCCATTTACATCACCTGCGGATGACACCGAAGTACCGCTCCTGTCTCCTCGTGCGACACCGTTGATCAAAAAGCCATTGCTGCCATTCAAGGCCGACAATTCTAGGCTCGGATCAAATCCTTCAGCATTGCCGAACACAACGTAGCTTTGTCCAGAACGTACGTCAGTCCTGTTGGCGTTCGGTGCACCGATAATGACATCCGCAATACCATCGCCATTTACATCACCTGCGTACGAAACGGAGTAACCGCTATTGTCGAAATTATATAACCCGTTGATGACAAATCCGTTGCGTCCATCCAATGCGTTCAAGTCAAAATTTGCGTCAAAGCCTTCATTGCTACCAAATATGACATAGGTCGCTCCAGTCTGAATGCCATTCGGATCTGCCCCATCTGCTCCAATGATCACGTCGTCGATGCCGTCGCCGTTGAGATCTCCTGCGGAGGAAACCGATCTTCCGAAACGGTCAGACTCTATGAGTCCGCTTATAGCAAACCCATTGGAGCCATCCAGTGACGACAACTCCAAGTTAGGCGCAAAACCAGCATCACTGCCGAAAACAATATAGCTTGCACCGGAGTTTTCCGCATTTGCGTCAACCGTGACAGCTCCAATGATCACATCGTCAATACCATCACCGTTGACATCGCCAGCAGATGAGACTGACTCTCCGAAATAGTCGTGAAAAGACATACCGTGGATAGCAAAACCGTTGCTACCGTTTAGTGCGTCCAAGTCAAAGTTTGCATCAAAGCCTGCCGTGTTGCCAAACACGACATATGCTGCTCCGGTCACATATTGATTCGGATTTGCGCCGGATGCTCCAATTATTAGATCGCCAATACCGTCGCCGTTTACGTCTCCTGCGGACGAAACCGATATTCCCGAAAGGTCAAGATTACCAACGCCGTTGATGACGAAACCATTACTTCCGTCGAGTTCAGATAATTCAAGACTAGCGTCGAATCCAGAGGCGTTGCCAAAGATGACATAGGTTTCGCCAGCATCCCGAAAACCATTGCCATCGGCGCCCCACGCCCCGATTAACAAGTCGTCAATACCGTCACCGTTCACATCACCAGCAGCAGCGACTGAGTTGCCGCTGTGGTCCCCTTGATTGATAATATTATTTTCGCCATCAGGTACCCCGGGGTCGATGATTACGGGATCAATGCCGTTGATTACGAAGCCATCTCCGCCATCAAGTTCCGAAAGCTCCAATTCTGCGGCAAATATACCTGGTGCCGAGACCAGCTCCCCATCGGTCAGCGTATAAGTGAAAGTATCCGTGACACTTTCCCCGTCTGGCAGCGCGTCAAACGCGCCGTTTGGGTCATAGTCAAACGTACCATCCGCGTTGAGCGTCAGCAGTGCGCCCGAGGGCAAGGTGATCTGCTGTCCGATATTTGCTGCGACGCCATTGACCTCTATCACCCCCAGAACCGTGCCCGCATCTGGGTCGTTGTCCGCCCCCGATCCATTGTCTGCCAGAACCGAACCGGAGAGGATGTTGTCAGCATCCGTTGCAACAGCATCATTTTCAGCGACAGGTGCGGTGTTGGATAGGCTCATCTGGTCAACGCCTTTCTGAAAATAAAATTTGGGCTGGCTGTGCGACATCATCCTAAGCAATTAGCGACAGGCTAGCCACTGGCTTCACCACATGCAATCCGGACCTGCAAAAGAGAAAAAAATTGCCAGAAATGAATAGTGATTTCTATCCGGCAGCCAACCGACAAACCGGTATTGTATTGCAAAAAGTCGCTCAAAGGGGCTTTGTTGATGTTACCGCCACCCGACGCCAGGGCGGCAAAAGTACCCGGGAGGCCGTCTTTGATCAATTCTGCGCAAGGCAAGAAGGGCAGGTCCGATGGCCCTTCAATCCATTCATAGGCAGTGTTCAGCGAGGCTGTCTTGAGAAAAACCGGCTAAGGTGTAAATGCCTTAGTCCTGAGACAAGGGGACGGGGGTATCCACTGGCAGATCAGCCAAGTAGCCGACAATCTGGGACCGGGACCGCTCCATATCCGCCAGCCTCCGGTCGAGTTTCGCCACTTCACCTTCAAGCCGGGCGCGCAAGCGGTCACAGGGGTGGAACGTAGGCTTCGGGCTGATGATGCAGGGCAAAAGGTCGTGCATCGCCTCGACCGTCAGGCCGGCATCCGCCAACTGTTTTATCCGCTTTGCCTCTTCGAGGTCGGCTTCAGAATAGTCGCGATAGCCGCTGCCGGTTCGGTGCGGCTGGAGCAAGCCTTCGGCCTCGTAAAAGCGCAACATCCGGACGGTGATACCACTGCGCCGAGCAATTTCTCCGATCTGCATGGATATATCTCCATTTTCCATTTGACCCTAACAACGCTGTCAGGGTGCATAACAAGAGCCGACACATCAAGTCGGAGAATGGATTCATGTCGAAAATCGAATATTTGCAGTATGACGGTGCCCGCGTTGGTTATCGTGACGACGGTGAGGGGCGGCCTCTGGTGCTGGTGCATGGGACAGGAGGGGACGGTGAGGCGAACTTTTCTGGCGTAATGCCCTACCTGTCTGCCCGAAGGGTAATCCGGCCTGATTACGCAGGGGCCGGGCTGACAGATGATCCCGCCAAGGCCCTGACACTGGACCGTCTGGCCGGGCAAGTGCTGGCAGCGGTGGACCATGCCGGCGTCGAGTCATTCGATCTGTTGGGCTTCTCCCTCGGCGCTGCTGTTGCAACTCGGCTTGCGGCCCGGCAGCGAGACAGGGTCGAACGGCTCGCGCTGGTCGGTGGCTTTGTCTCTGGAGGTGATCCCCGGTCGCAATTGCAGTTCCGGCACTGGGCGGATCTTGCACGGCGGGACCCGGCATCGCTCGCACGGCTCATGCTGTTGACAGGCTTCAGCCGCGCCTTCCTCGCCGCAATAGACGATATGGAATCGGTCGTTGCGGAAATGGTGGCAAGCAGCAACTGGCAAGGTATCGCGCGGCAGGCCGAGCTCGATCTCCAAGTCGATGTCTCAAGCGATCTGGCAGATATTCGCGCTCATACGTTGGTACTTGGCAATCAACAGGATCAGATGGTGGACCCCAAAGCCTCGGTCGTTCTGGCGGATGGCATCGGCCATAGCACGCTCGACTGGATCGACGGGCCACACCTGGCATTGATGGAAACACCGAAGCCGATTGCAGAGTTGCTAACGCAGTTTTTCCACGACTGACGCCATACATAGGGTGGCAACAGCGCTTCCTAGAGCACGACAGAGCCACGGGAGCGCCACTTCTCGCAAGTAGAAACACGATCCAGTGCCGTCCTTCGCACTACAAAAGTGAAGGGCGGCTTTCTCCGCATAGCAAACCAAAAATGCTGCACAATGTGCCAAACGTCTGCTTCGGTGAAGCCGCAATGCTGCACCGATCACTGAAGCCAACGGCAGGTCTGGGCCGTCAGCCACGATTGCGGCTAAGGATAACCTAAGGTTGCCGGAGATCTTGGCGCCCCTATGGGCGTACTTACCCCCCGGGCCGATCCCCTGGCTGGCCCCGGTGCGACTCTCAAAAGGATGTCGGAACCGGCCCGGGGCGCGCAAGGATTGTTTCCAGAATCGCCGTTACGACAGCCTTGTCAGGTGAGGCAAAATTGCACTATATCTTAAGTCTGTAATGCTTTGGTATGGATAATTTATGTAGAGTTTCGTACTAAGCGGTGTATGGTTAAAAGTATGGGTGTCCTCGCTTTCGTCGTGATGACCGAGGGCGGGGCACCGCGTTTTTGATGCAAGGCATCATGTCGTGTGAACGGCTCAGAGTCATGGAGCTGCCAATTGGGCAAGTTTGAGAGCAACAAGGGTACTCAGGCGCAGGATCAGGGTGCGCGTTCGCCGATTCCGATGTCCCACTTTCAGGCATTGAGCGAAATGGGGTCGCGTAACACCGGCGTGTCAGTCACGGCTGGCGCGATCGGCATGGGCCTGGCATCGCAGAGCGCGTCCCAGGACGGGCTGCTTGCCTTTGCGGCGACCCTGCCCGGAGGCGATTTCCTTGCGCCCGTCGCGAAAGCCGGATCTCAGACGCAGCGCGGCGGCGGGCCGGTTGACGGCGCGGGCGATATTGCGGCCGAAGCCGGTGTCGCGGCCGAGTTCCAATCCGAATCTCCCCTGGCTGAAGCCGGCGCCCGGACCGATTCGCTTGGCGAAGAGGGGCAGGAATCCGCCGCGAGCGACCTTGCGGCCACCCCTGCATTCCAGGAAAATCAGCAAATTTTCAGCATTGCCGGCGAGGCAAATGCGCCCGGTATTGTTGCCGTTTCGAATACAATGACCGTTTCTCCGGTCGCGGCGCAGACCGAAGTCCGCGGGGGTGGATTGAACGCTCCGGTGGTCGAGACCGGCCATAACAACGGCGGAAATGCCAGCCCCGAGGACGATGTCAGCCCGGACGATCAGGGGGTGATCGGCGGCCTTCTGGGTGAGGATGGCGTTGTCGGGGGGGGTATCGATTCGGTCATCGGTGATGGTGGTCTTGTGGACGACCTGCTGGATGGCCTGCTCGGCGGGGACGGGTTGCTTGGCTCCGTTCTGGGCGAGAATGGCGTGATCGATGCGATCATCGGCGAGGATGGCATCCTTGCGGGTGTTCTGGGCAATGGCGGCATTATCGATTCCGTTCTCGGGGATGATGGTCTGATCGACGCGGTGCTTGGCGATGGCGGGCTGGTCGATGGCGTTCTCGGCGGGCTTCTGGGCGATGGCGGTCTGGTTGACGGTGTCCTGGGCGACGGCGGTCTGGTCGACGGGGTCGTGGACGGGCTGCTGGGTGATGACGGTCTGGTTGGCGGGATCCTTGGCGAGGACGGTCTGGTCGATGGGGTTCTGGACGGCGTCCTTGGTGATGACGGTCTGGTTGGCGGGATCCTTGGCGAGGACGGTCTGGTCGATGGGGTTCTGGACGGCGTCCTTGGCGATGACGGGCTGGTTGACGGGATCCTTGGTGACGACGGCCTGGTTGATGGGGTCCTGGACGGCGTCCTCGGCGATGACGGGCTGGTTGGCGGGATCCTTGGTGACGACGGTCTGGTCGATGGGGTTCTGGACGGCGTCCTTGGCGATGACGGGCTGGTTGACGGGATCCTTGGTGAGGATGGTGTCCTGGGTGGTCTGCTCGGCGAGGGTGGCGTGCTTGGTTCCGTTCTGGGCGAGAATGGCGTGGTGGACGTGCTCACCGGCGAAGACGGCGTCCTTTCGGGCGTGCTCGGCGACGGGGGTGTTATCGATTCCGTTCTCGGAGACGATGGTCTGGTTGACGCGGTGCTTGGCGATGACGGGATTGTCGGCGGGCTTCTGGGCGATGACGGTCTGGTTGACGGTGTCCTTGGCGAAGACGGTCTGGTTGGCGGTCTCCTTGGTGATGATGGGCTGGTTGGCGGTCTCCTTGGTGATGATGGGCTGGTTGGCGGACTTCTGGGTGATGACGGTCTGGTTGACGGCGTCCTCGGGGAAGATGGCGTTTTGGGTGGCCTGCTTGGCGATGGCGGCCTGCTGGGCGGTTTGTCGGGTGAGCAGGGTGGCATTGGCGGTCTGCTCGGGTCGGTGCCGCTTCTTGGCGGTCTCTTCGGGGGCGGTTCCGACGACGCGCCCGACCTGCCGTCCGCCGCGGATATCTTGCCGCAGGAACTGGTCGGGGATGTTGTAGAGACTGTCGAAGACCTCGCCGATGGTGTCCTTGGTGAAGACGGTATCGTCGGAGGCCTGCTGGGCGATGACGGCGTTGTGGATTCGGTGCTGGGCGGTGGCGGCCTTCTGGGTGGTCTGCTTGGCGGCGCTGCTCCGGATGTGGCGGATGTGGCTGCGCCGGAAGTGGCCGAGGATGTCGTGGAGACTGTCGAAGACCTTGCGGATGCGGTTCTCGCGGAGGACGGTATCGTCGGTGGTCTGCTGGGTGACGACGGCGTTGTCGATGCGGTGCTGGGCGGTGGCGGTCTTCTGGGTGGCCTGCTTGGCGGCGACGCGCCGGACGTGGCGGATGTGGCTGCGCCGGAAGTGGTCGAGGATGTTGTGGATACGGTAGAAGACCTTGCGGATGCGGTTCTCGGGGAGGATGGCGTCGTAGGTGGTCTTCTGGGCGACGACGGCGTTGTCGATGCGGTGCTGGGCGGTGGTTTGCTGGGCGGCCTGCTTGGCGGCGACGCGCCGGATGTGGCGGATGTGGCCGCACCGGAAGTGGTCGAGGATGTTGTAGAGACTGTCGAAGACCTTGCGGATGCGGTTCTCGGGGATGACGGTGTCGTTGGTGGTCTGCTGGGTGACGACGGCGTTGTGGATGCGGTGCTGGGTGGTGGTTTGCTGGGCGGCCTGCTTGGCGGTGCCGCGCCGGATGTTGAAGATGTTCTTCCCGAAGTGCCGCTGGTTGATGAGCCGATTGCGGATATCGTCTCGCCTGAGCTGGTCGAGGATGTCGTAGAGACGGTCGAAGACCTCGCGGATGAGGTTCTCGGTGAGGACGGTATCGTCGGTGATCTTCTGGGCGGTCTGCTTGGTGGTGACGCGCCGGACGTGGAAGATGTTCTTCCCGAAGTGCAGGCGGTTGATGAGCCGGTTGCGGATGTGGCGGATGTCGTCGCGCCGGAAGTGGTTGAGGACGTTGTAGAAACGGTCGAAGACCTCGCGGATGAGGTTCTCGGTGAGGAAGGTGTCCTCGGTGGTCTGCTGGGAGGTCTTCTCGGAGGTGACACGCCGGACGTGGAAGATGTTCTTCCTGAGGTGCAGGCGGTTGATGAGCCAGTTGCGGATGTTGTCGCGCCTGAGGTGATCGAGGATGTCGTCGAGACGGTCCAGGACCTTGTGGATGAGGTTCTTGGCGACGAGGGCGTCGTTGGTGACCTGCTCGGGGGTGCTGTGCCGGATGTGGCCGACGTGGTCTCGCCTGAGGTGGTCGAGGATGTCGTAGATACGGTAGAAGACCTTGCGGATGCGGTTCTCGGGGAGGATGGCGTCGTTGGTGGTCTGTTGGGCGGTCTTCTCGGAGGTGACACGCCGGACGTTGAAGATGTTCTTCCCGAAGTTCAGGCGGTTGATGCGCCGGTCGCGGATGTGGTCGAGGATGTCGTCGAGACAGTCGAGGACCTTGTGGATGAGGTTCTTGGCGACGAGGGCGTCGTCGGTGATTTGCTTGGCGATGCCGCGCCGGATGTGGCAGATGTGGCCGCGCCTGAGGTGGTTGAGGACGTTGTAGAAACTGTCGAAGACCTTGCGGATGGTGTGCTCGGTGGTCTGCTCGGCGGTGCCGTGCCGGATGTTGAGGATGTTCTTCCTGAGGTGCAGGCGGTTGATGCGCCGGTTGCGGATGTCGCGGAAGTCGTCTCGCCTGAAGTGGTTGAGGACGTTGTAGAAACGGTCGAAGACCTTGTGGATGAGGTTCTTGGCGACGAGGGCGTCGTCGGTGATTTGCTTGGCGATGCCGCGCCGGATGTGGCAGATGTGGCCGCGCCTGAGGTGGTTGAGGACGTTGTAGAAACTGTCGAAGACCTTGCGGATGGTGTGCTCGGTGGTCTGCTCGGCGGTGCCGTGCCGGATGTTGAGGATGTTCTTCCTGAGGTGCAGGCGGTTGATGCGCCGGTTGCGGATGTCGCGGAAGTCGTCTCGCCTGAAGTGGTTGAGGACGTTGTAGAAACGGTCGAAGACCTTGCGGATGAGGTTCTTGGCGACGAGGGCGTCGTTGGTGAATTGCTCGGTGATGTCGCGCCGGATGTGGCGGATGTTGTCTCGCCTGAGGTGGTCGAGGATGCTGTCGAGACTGTCGAAGACCTCGCGGATGAGGTTCTCGGTGAGGAAGGTGTCCTCGGTGGTCTTCTAGGCGGTCTGCTCGGCGGTGCCGTGCCGGATGTTGAGGATGTTCTTCCCGAAGTACAGGCGGTTGATGAGCCTGTTGCGGAAGTCGCGGAAGTCGTCACGCCGGAAGTGGTCGAGGATGCCGCAGAGACGGTCGAGGACCTTGCGGATGAGGTTCTCGGGGACGCGGGTGTTGCGGGCGGTCTGCTTGGTGAAACGCCTGTGGCGGGCGTGCTTGCGGATACGCTGCCATCGGTCGGTGGTGTTCTGACCGAAGGGGTGATTCCCCTGCCGGTGGACAATGTCGATGAAGCACCCGCAGCGGCACCCGCCGCCGATATGGTCGAGGAAACCGTCGAAGCGGTCGTCGAAGATCTGCCGGTTGGCGACGCCGAAGGCGATGGCGGGTTCCTGGATACGCTGGTGGCCGGGATCGGCGATGAAACCCTGGATCCTGCAGGGGAAATTTTCGAGCTGGGCGGGTCGGTTCTTGACGGGCTGCTTGGCGAAACGGATGTCTTTGGTATCAATGTTGTCGAAAACGGCGCGGAAGGCGATGATCTGTTCGCGGGTCTGACCGGTGGCGAGGGGCTTTCCGGAAGCCTGATCGAGCAAGGTGTGCTGGAGCTTTCCGATCCGGTCGATACCGGCGAAACCGACGATTATATCGACAACCTTCTGAACGATATTCTGGCTGGTGGCGTGAGTGACATCACCGGTGAGGAGGCCGCCTTTGACGCGCTTCTGGGCAACGATGCCGAAGTCGAGGAAGTGGGCGAAATTGGCGAGCTGATCGGGGCCGAGGTTGGCGAACTTGCGGAGGCAACGGCGGTCGAGGACGCTCTGGGCATTCTCTTCGACCAGGGCGCGGAACAAGGGCACAACTCGCCCTTTGGTGGATTGCTGGGTGGCCTGACCAACGACGACAGCGTTTAACGAGCGCGATTCAGGCGGGGAGGACAGGTGGTCACCACAGTCAAGTGGTGGCCATATTTCGCATGAGTGATTTTTAGTAAGTATTTAGTATCGTTAAATTTTATCGAGTGCCATAGAATTAACTCAATTTAGTTGCAGCGTGCAAAAGAGTACAATTACAACTTGTAACGAACGGTCTGGAACGTTTTAAAGAAAACCACCTCTGGTTGGGTGGAAGTCCGGGATGTTTTGGGATTTCTTCCGGGTGAGACAAAGAGATTTGGAAAGGACTGGCCTTGGCAGTCGGCGTTACACTGAAGCAAAGGGGATCTTCCGAAGCGGGAGATCTGCAAACTGCGTCGAATGTGTCACTGAACAAGCCGATGGATGTCGCGCTTGTGAATGGGGCGGCCTCCATCGTTGCCTCGGACAAGCTGGGTTCTGACCTGGTTGTGACCTTTTCGGATGGCACCACGCTTCGGGTCGAAGACTTTTTCGTGATCGGAGAGAATGGCGACTTCAGCCGTCTTCTGCTGCCCGGCGGAGACCCCTTTGTGACCGGGCTGATGGGGCCCGAACCGGCCTATCCCGACGGGGCGACAGAGCAGATGGCACAGGCATCGGGGGCGGAGGATGCCGCGGGCGATGACGGGGATGCCGGTCAGGACGGGCTGGTCGGGCAATCGGTGGATTGGTCCAATCCTTTGCTTCTGGCCGGGGCCGGGATTTCGCTTGGTTCGGGCGTGGATTTCCTTTCGGGCGGCGGCAGCAGCACTGCGCCGGAGACCGGAAGGGAAGAGGAAGATGATCTTGCGCAGATCATTGACGATTTCACCGGGGGTGAATCCGAGGTCCTGGACCCTTCGGAATATGATATGGATACTCAGGAGGCCGATGCCGAGTCGGGGGCGGAAGATGTGGCAGGCGAATTGATTGGTTCGGATGATGTCACCGTGGACGGCACGTTTGTCGGTGCCTCTGAAACGGCAGATGTCCTGCCAAATGCGGAGTCTGACGCTCCGCTCGATCTGCTGGCTGAATTGTTGACGGAGTTTGTCGTATGAAGCGTGTTGACCCCATCCACCACTGGTGTCGGCACTTTGCCGTTTGGCTGAACTCCGGGTTTGCGTTGTTGCTTTTGCTGGTGCTGGTGACACCGGCGCAGGCGCAGATGGCGCTGAGCACGGCTGTTCTGCGCGCCACGGAAAGGGATGGCGAAATCTCGGCGCTGCGCCAGAAGGTTGCCAGCCGGACAATCGACATCCAGTCGGCCCGCGACGAATATTACCCCAGTGTCAGCCTGTCGGGCGATACCTCCACCACCGATTCGAACGGGCCGGGGATCACCTTGACGGTGTCACAGGTGCTGTTTGACTGGGGGCTGATCCGGAACAAGATCAATGCGGCGTCCCATGTCCGCGTGCAGGCGGTTTCCGACCTGAAAATGGCGGTGGAGGGGCTGACCCTTCAGGTGGCCGAATATTTCATCGACGTCGAGATGACCGACCTCAAGATCGCGCGCACGCGTGACTATTTCGCCTTTGCCAAGCGGATCGCGGGGCAGGCGCAGGATCGCGCCAAGGCGGGCATCGGTGACAATGGCGAAGTTGCGCGCGCGCGTCTGGAAATTGCCCGCGCGGAGGACCAGCTTTCGCAGCTTATGGCGAACCAGCGCATCGCGTTGTCGCAGATCGAGTTTCTGGTCGGCGGGAAGGTGGGGGCCGTTGGTACGCCGAGCGATCTGGGCTTTTCCCGCCGCTATGCCGAGGCCGCAAAAATCCGCTCTGCCGTGCGCATCGCGCCGGATTACATCGCCGCCCGTGCGGGGGTGGATGAAGCCGCAGCCGGTGTGGAAATCGCCAAGGCCTCGCGGCTGCCGACGATAAAGTTGCAGGCCCAGGGGCGTGCCGACCTGAACGGCGGCAAAAGCCGGGCCGCGATCGGCCTGTCCACGGGGGTGGACCTGAGCTCAAGCGGGCTGGGGCGGCGTCAGATCCAGGCGGCGCAGCTGGACCTGCAGGCGGCGGAATCGACGCTGGTTTTCACCGAGCGCGAGCTGACCAATACGGCCGCAAGCGCGCTGCAGCAGATCGAGATCCTGCGCAGGACCGAACGCGCGCGGTCGCAGCAGCTGATCGAATCGAAGCGCGTGCTGGACAATTACGAACAACAGTTCATTGGCGGGCAGCGCGAGTTGCTGGACCTGCTGACGACGGGTCGCGATCTGTACGACTCGGAAATCGAAAAGATCTCCACCTACGAGGAACGCAAGCGGGCGGAATACCAGGCGGCGCATGATCTGGGTGTCCTGGGGACCCTGATCATTGCCGCATCGGCAACCCAGTAGACAGGTGGCAATGTGCTGAACGGGTGTAGAAATGACTAACCACGGTGCCCCGGATCCCCTGATTGCCGGTCTCGTCGAGCTTTGCCGGATTCAAGGTGTGACGACCTCGGCAGAGCAATTGACCGACGGCCTGCCGAAAACGCATTGGGCCGAAAAGGGCGAGAGCCTTGCCGGTCTTGCGCTGCGCCGGGTGAACATGAGCTGCCGGGTGAGCCGGGAGCCGCTTACCACGCTGCCAGAGCACTGCCTTCCTGCGCTGCTGTTCCTGAAAGACGGCCGGACCGTGGTGGTCGAATCCCTGACCAAGACCCAGGCCTGGGTCATCCTGCCGGAATCCGGCGGCGGTCGCGGGGACTGGCCGCTTGAGGATCTCAACGCGCTGCACGACGGGCGGGTGCTGATTTCGAAACCGATTGATATCGTGACCCGCCGGCTGGACGATTCCAAAACCGGCCAGCACTGGATCCTGGGCCCGGTGCTGGGCAACTGGGGCATCTATCGCGACGTGATCTGGGCCTCTTTTGCGGCCAACCTGCTGGCGGTTGCCACGGCGCTGTTCTCGATGCAGGTCTATGACCGGGTGGTGCCCAGCAATGCATTTGATACCCTGTGGATCCTGGCCAGCGGTGTCGGGATCGCCATCGTGCTGGAGCTGGTGCTGCGGCTGATGCGAGCGACGCTTGTCGATGTCTCGGGGCGGGATATCGACCTGCGGCTGTCGGCGCAGCTTTTCGACAAGGTCGCGAACATGCGGCTGAAACACCAGCCTCCCTCGACCGGGGTTTTTGCCAACCAGGTCCGCGACTTTGCGGTGGTGCGGGATTTCTTCACCTCCAGCACGGTGACAGCCATCTGTGACCTGCCCTTTGTGCTGATCTTTGTCGGGGTGATCTATTTCATCGGCGGCCCGGTGGCGCTGGTGGTGCTGGCAGGGGTGATCCTGACGGTGGTGCCCGGCCTGGTCATGCAGAAAAAACTTGCGCGGGCGTCAAAGGAGAACACCCGCGAGGCTGCCGCGCTGAACGGTCTGTTGCTGGAAACGATTTCGAACCTGGAGACCGTCAAGGCCTCCCGCGCGGAAGGGCGGCTGCAGCGGGCCCATGCCCATCTGACGGCGACGATGGCCACCACGGCAATCAACACCCGCAGCATCACCAACTTTCTGACCCAGCTGGTCAGCACGGTGCAGAAGCTGGCCTATGCCGGGGTGATTGTCACCGGTGTCTATCTGATCAGCGCGGGTGAGCTGACCGTGGGCAGCCTGATTGCCTGCACGCTGCTGTCCGGCCGGACCATGGCCCCCATGGGGCAGGTGGCCGGGCTGCTGGCGCGCTGGCAGCATGTGCGCGCGGCGATGGAGGGGCTGGACCAGATCATGGGCCTCTCTGTGGAACGGCCCGAAGACCGCCATTTCGTGCGCGCGCCTTCGCTGAGCGGTGGCTTCACGCTGGACGGCGTGGTGTTCCGCCACGATCCGCAGGCGCCGCCGGTGCTGTCGATCCCCGAGCTTGCGATCGAGCCGGGCGAACGCATTGCGCTGCTGGGCGGCAACGGTGCGGGCAAATCGACCCTGTTGCGCATGATGGCGGGTCTGATTGATCCGCAGTCCGGCAGCGTGCTGGTGGACAGCCTGTCGCTGAGCCAGATTGACCCCATCGACCGGCGGCGGCAGATCGGCTACCTGCCGCAGAGCGTTGCGCTGTTCCAGGGGACATTGCGGGACAACCTGCTGCTGGATCATGGGCTGCACAGCGACGATGAACTGCTTGAAGCGCTTGACGCGGTGGGTCTGGGCACCTTCGTGCGCCGCCATGTGCGCGGGCTCGACCTGATGCTGCAGGGCAATGCAAATGTGTCGGGCGGGCAGCGCCAGTCGATTGGTCTGGCGCGGGTGCTGTTGCAGGACCCCCGGATCGTGCTGCTGGATGAACCCACTTCGGCTTTCGACCATGTGACGGAAAACAAGGTCATCGCCCATATGAAGGACTGGCTGAAGAGCCGGACCACGATCATTTCGACCCACAAGCGGGAGTTGCTGGCCCTGACCGACAGGGCGGTCGTGCTGAAAGATGGCCGCGTCGCGCGCGACGGCGATCTGCTCAACATCCTGAATACGGCGCGCGCCAATGCGGTTCAGAAAAAACCGGTGCAGGCCGTCACATGACCGTCGCCGAGGACATGCTGACCAGCCATCTGGATGGCAGTTACCGACGGCAGACCCTGAAGGTCGCGCGGTGGACGATCCGGACGGTCGTCATCTCGCTGATCATCGCCATCGTCTGGGCCTCGATTGCCCAGATCAACGAGATCAAGCGTGGCGACGGTCGCGTCATTCCCCTGCGCAGAATGCAGACGATCCAGAGCCTCGAAGGCGGCATTCTGGCGGAACTGATGGTGCGGGAAGGCGATATCGTCAAGGAGGGGCAGGTGCTGGCCCGGCTTGATCCGACCCGTTCGGAGGCTGCGTTCCTTTCGGCGGAATCCGAGATCACGGCGCTGGTGGCCGAGGTTGCCCGCCTTGAGGCGGAAGTTCTGGAGCAGCCCAAGCTGGATTTCGGCGAAACGCCGAATTCGTCCGAAGTGACCGAGCTGAAGCTGTTCACCGCGCGGCGGACCAAGCTTGAGGCGTCCCTGGTGGCCCTCGAAGCGGAATTGAAGGCGATCCAGCAACAGATCGACATCACCCGCCCGCTCACGGCCAGCGGATCGGTCAGCCGCATCAACCTGCTTCAGCTGGAGCAGAAGAAGGCTGAACTGGACGGCAAGATCAGCGAGACCCGCAATGCCTATGTGCAGGACGCCTACAAGGACCTGGCGCAACGGCGCGCCAAGCTGCAGATGATGCAGCAGCAACTGGTCCAGAAACAGGACGAGTTTCGCAGGACGGAGATCCGGTCTCCGGTGTCGGGCCGGGTCAACAACATCGACATCACCACGCTGGGCGGGGTGGTGCAGCCGGGTGAATCGATCATGGAGATCACCCCGACCGACGACCAGCTGATCATCGAGACCAAGATCAAGCCGCGGGACGTTGCGCTGATCGCGCCGGGCATGCCCGCCAGCGTCAAGATCACGGCCTATGATTTTGCCACCTACGGCGATCTGCGCGGCACGGTCACGCAGATTTCGGAGGACACGGTGGAAGAGGACACGCCCCAGGGGCCGGCTGACTTCTATCGGGTCATGGTGCGCACCGAGCGCAGCTATCTCGAACGTTTCGGTCAGCGCTACAGCATCCGGCCCGGCATGATTGCGCAGGTCGATATTGAAAGTGGCGAGCGGTCCATTCTAAGTTATTTGACACGCCCGATCCTCAAGGCGCGTCTTCAGTAAATCCGTGGGGCGGGGCCGCTGCTGGCCGGTCTCCACGCCAAGTAAAACAGGAAAGTGCTGCCCTTGCCCTCTCTGCTGCCGTCAGGTGCCTCGCGCGCCTCTTTTTCCACTGTACTTGCGGGATTGTCACCGGCTGTGGCGATGGTACTGGCGATGATACCGGGGTCGGTGGCCGATGCGCAGGTTGTGCGCAACGTCGAGGTGCGCGGCGCCCAGTTCATTCCCGAAGACGACATCCGCAGGACCTGCGGTGCCGAATCGGGAGTGGAATATTCGCGGTGGGAACTGCTGGCCATCGAGGATTGCCTGATGTCCACCGGGGTGTTTGAAACGGTGGCCCTGTCCCGTGAGGGCGACACGCTGGTGATCGACGTTCAGGAGCTGGACACGCGGCCGGGGCGGATTGATGCAAGCATCGCCTATGTCTCGCAGGATGGGCTGACGGCGAGCCTGGCCTATGAGCGCTACAACCTTTTCGACCGGACCTATGGCGCGTTCAGCCTTGAATACAGCAAGGAGATTCAGCGCTACAGCGCGAACCTGTACCGCACCGAAGTCTTTGAGAGCGGTCTGGATCTGGGGTTTGAGCTTGTCGGCGGGCGTGACGATTTCGACGACCGCAGTTTCACCCATGAAACCATCCGCGCCGAAACCTATCTGGCCTGGCCAGTCTCAGCCACGACCCGGTTCGAGGGGGGCATCGGTTTTCGTGACCACCGGCTTTATGATCTGGACCCTGCCGCCAGCCCCTTGCTGGTGCGCGAACAGACCAACGGCATTTCGGCGCCCTATGTCCGTCTGGGGCTGAAACACAAGAGCCTGCCGGACGCCGAAGAGGGCGACGACCGCTGGCAGAACTTTGGCTACAGTGTCAGGCTGGACCAGTATTTCTGGAACATCGGCACATCGGACCCGCTGTCCGATACCAGGTTCGAGGCGCTGATGCAGTTTCCGATCGCCGACAGGACCCGTCTGTTGTTCGGATTCGATGCGGGCGCGGTCACCGGGCTGAACGGCAATGCGACGCGGGCCATCGACCGGTTCTATCCGGGTGCTGACGGCTTCCGCGGCTTTGCGCCCCGTGGCATCGGCCCGCGGGATGGCGGGGATGCCCTGGGGGGCAACACCTTTGTCCGGGCCTCCATCGAGTTGCAGCGCGATTTTGGCGAAGTGTTCAAGGCGCCGGTTCTTGGCGGTATTTTCCTGGAATCTGGCGGCAGCTGGGATCTGGACGATACGCTTGGCGGGGCCATTGATGACGGCTGGCGCCGGCGCAGCAGCGTCGGGCTGTCGGTTGTTTTCGACATCGGCAAGACCCCGGTTTCGCTTTATCTTGCCACGCCGATCGAACATGAGCCGGGCGACGAGCGGCAGACCTTTGGCATCAGCCTGAGCACGCAGTTCTAAAGCGCCCCGCCTTAACCTTGAATCGCCAATACCCTGCCGCGCCTGCGGCGCTTTCGGGACCGTCCTGTCACAGGATGATTCAGATCTAAGGTCCAGAGCCTATAGCACTTTCGGAAAAACCTGAATCACTTAACGCTGCCTGAAATCATAGATTTCAACGCGTTAAGTGATGCGCTGCGTCTCATGTTTTTCGAGAAGTGCTTTAGCGCCGGGCAGGGCGGCCTGTTCTTGCGGCGCGGTTGGCCATGGCCTGCCGGAACAGGGCCATGTAGCGCGGCGCGACGACGGAGAGGTCGTATTGCGCGCGGGCCATGGACCGGGCCTTTTGGCCATAGCGATAGCGCCGCGCCGGATCGTCCATCAGGGCGAGAATTTCGGCAATCCAGGCTTCGTTGTCATCGGGCAGAAGCCGGCCGTTGATGTCGTCCTGGATCAGCTCGGCGGCATAGCCGCGATCAGGGGCCAGGACACAGCCGCCGCGGCCCAGAATCTCCACCAATCCCCAATTGGCGACCCCGAACTTCAGCGGGTAGAGAAAGATATCGACCCCGGCGATGCGACTGGCGAATTCGTCGTAGGGCAGCTTGCCGGGAAATTCGATCACCTTTGCCGCACGCGGATAGGCAAGCATCAGGTGGTCGCGGAAGGTCGTCACCTTGCCGCCATGCTGGCGCTTGACGGCCTGCTGCTCGTAGCCATAGGTCACTTCCTCGGCGCCGCCGAAGGCAACGAATTGCGCATCGACGCCCCGCTCCACCAGGGTATCGACCAGCCGCACGTAGGTCTCGAACCCCTTGGCAGAGGACAGGTCGCGGGCGGCAAAACCGATCACCGGCTTGCTGCCCTTGCCACGTTTGCCGCCCTTACCCCCCTTGTCGCTGGCAGGGGGTTCGGGCTCGGCCATCGCGGCAAAATCGAACCCCTCAAGCTGCACCTCGATGCGGGAGCGCAGAGCGGCAGGAAACATGTTCTTGGCATGCTGGCTGGGGCAGATCACCAGATCGCTGTTCAGCGCCTGATGAAAGTTCAGCATTTCGGTGTTCCGGTCGGTGATCCGCTGCGCCAGATCGGGGGGATAGGCCGGATCCCAGCCATGCGCCCGAAAGCTCGGGAATTCGATGTAGCTGATGATTGCCGCGTCTATCTCGTCGTACAGGAAATGCGGCGCCCCCCAGAGCGAATGCGCCACAACCGCGTCGATCCGGGTGTGTTTGCGCATCGCGGTGAGGGCGTTGAGCACCCCCCGGCCGATGCGGGCAGAGCGTTCGACCTTGGCCGAATAATAATAGCGGTCATCGGAGATGATCGGCCCGTCGGGCTGAAACCCCAGAATGTGGTTGCCCCGCTCGCGGTTGCGTTCCATGTGTCCGGGGGTGGTCAGGAAAAAGCTTTGCGCCTGGCCGGTTTCGCGCAGGTAATCGCACAGATGGCCGAACTGGCCCGGGTATACCGCACCGACAAAGACGATCACTGGTTTGCTCACGGTGCATGCTCTCCGTTCTCAGGCAGCCCGGGTGACCGGGGCACCCCGGAGCGTAACGCACATAAACTTAAGGACGCAACCAAAGAAGAGGCCCCGGCGGGCCGGTTTGCGGGACCTGCCCAGCGCCTAGAAAATCCCGATGTCCCGGGCCACAATCACCGCCTGGGTGCGGTTGCTGGCCCCGAGTTTCGCGCAGATCGACTTTACGTGCATCTTCACCGTGGCCTCCGCGAGGCCAAGCTCGGCGCCGATCTCCCGGTTGGGTTTTCCCTGGGCCAGCAGCGCCAGGACGGTCATCTCACGCTCTGACAGCGATGAATTGCCTGAGGTGTCGCGCGCCTTGGCGCGGGGGCGGTTGATCAGTTCAACCGGAACATACCGCCCGCCATTGGCCATGAAGCGAATTTCGTTGGTCAGGTTCTTCAGCGATTCCGTCTTGAGGATGATGCCCGCGCCGCCGAGCGACAGGGATTCTGAAACCACATGGGCCGTCGGGTTGCTGGTCAGGATGCCGACCGGATTTCCGCCATTGCGCTCTATCGCCTTGGACAGCCCGCCGACCCCGTTCATGCCCGGCATGTCGAGATCCACCAGAACCAGATCGAAGGGCCCTTCGGCGTCCATCTTTTCAAGCGCGGTGTCGAGGTCGGGCGCGGTCTGCGCCTCGAAATCCGGGAGGTTGGACAGGAACTGCTTAAACATCTCCAGGACCATGGCATGGTCATCTGCAATCAGCACTCGGATCGGTTTGGCTTCAGAGGGTGTCATCATGCTCATCTTAGATTTACGAAACCCAATGGTAAAACCTACTCGTCAAGAACGGCGCTGTCAGACGGAATTCCGCCGGTGGAGATCGAACAGGATTTGCCCGCCCGATTGCCAGAGTGCTCTGTAATGTATCACGAAAGTGAAGCGTGGCAAGCGATCATCTCCCACCGCCTGCCTCTGACCCGATCAGGCTGATCGCCTTTTCCGTGGCGCTGAGCGCCTGATTCGCCTCTGCAACCAGCGCGTTCAGCTTTGCCACGGGGCCGTCCAGCGCGAGTTCCACCTGACGCAGGCTGCTTTGCAGCAGGGCCAGACCGGTCAGCCCGGAGGAGCCGGTTGCGGAATGGAGCAGGCGTTTGGTGTCCGGGCATTGGCCGTCGCTGGTGATCTTGTCCATGACCGCTTTGGCCTCTGCATGGGCACGGATCATGAAGCCCAGGGCCGCTTTCTCGCCGAGCTGACCGATCAGTTCGGCAACCACTTTCCGGGCCAGCGGTTGATCCGGCGTTGCGGCTGTCCTGGCCGGGCGGTGTTTCAGCCTGACTGCCGCAGTCTGCCGGGTGTCGGCTTTGCCCCGGGCTGCATTCTGCACGGCGCGGCAGAGTGCGGCGGTGCGGATCGGCTTTTCCAGCAGCCGGGACATGCCGAGCGCCAGACAGGTCTTTTCCAGCCCGGCATCGGTATGGGCGGTCAGACCCAGGATCTGGCCGTTCCAAGCCATCGTCTTCTTCGATCTTTCGGTCTTGATGCGCCGCATGAGTTCGACACCGCTCATGTTTGGCAGGGTGATGTCGGTCAGCAGGACATCTATCTGATGCACCGCTTCGGGCTGTTTCAGAACCTCAAGCGCCTTGAAGCCGTTTTCGACCCCATCGACCCGCGCCCCGGCATTGCGCAGGCATTGAACCAGCCAGTCGCGGCTTGACGGGCTGTCCTCCACCACCAGCACGCCGATGCCCTGCAGCAGCCCGTTCGCGACGCCGGCCTGCGGCGTTTCCCTGGTCTCGGGCAGCGCATCGGTTTCGGTCGGCGGGAGCGAGAAGATCGCCCGCAGGATGGTGCCGATCACAGGCTGCGTCCCGTTCTTCAGCGGCGCGCCCCCGCCGAGCCGGTCGAAGACCTCGATATGGCCGCCAAGGTGGCCGATGGCATGAGCCAGCACGCTCAGCCCTGCCGTCGTCCGGTCCGCGTTGGCGCCTGTGGTACGCTCGTCGCGGGTGCCGTCGATGCCGGTGCCCAGCAGGCGCGCCTTTTGCGTGGCGGGCAGGCCGCCCCCCTGATCCGCGACCTCGACGGTGATCAGCCGCTCCTTGCGGCCGTCTTTCGAAGCGGTCATTTCGGGGGCACAGGCGACGCGGATGTCGATGGTCTCGCCGCCATGCTTGCTGGCGTTGTCGAACATGTTCTGCAGCAGCGCACGGACGATATGCACCGGTCCGTGCAGGCCGATCGCGGTTTCCGGCTCGATCTTCATCGTCACGGTCGCGCGGCGGGCGAGCACGATCGGTTCGATCATGTCGAGGACATTGCGGGATTCTTCGGCCAGATCGAAGTCCTCGTCGGCCTGCAGATCGGCGCTTGTCATCTCGCCGCGGATGACCCGGATCACCTTTTCGATATGGGTCAGCGCCATCCGGGCTGATTTCTCCACCCTGGCGGTATCGGGATTGGTTTTTCCCGCGTGGTCTTCCCTGCTGTCAAAAAGCGCTTCTGCGGAAGCAAGCACGGACTGGATCGGCGTCTTGAGATCATGCGACACCCGAAGCAGCGTTGCCGCGCGCGCCCGGTTCTGCAAGAGCACCGCTTCCTGATCGGTTTCCACCAGGCGGAGCAGGAAAGCAGCGGCATTCCCCAGCGGGAGGTGGACCAGCTCTCCCTCAAGGTGTTTCTCGCGGAAGGTCACCGATACCGCGACACTGCCGCTGCGCCGCGCACGGGTGCAGAGCGTATGCCAGTTGAAAGCCGTCTGCAGGGCGGAAACGTCCAGTTCCAGCTGGGCGGCAGGCTTGTTCGACAGCAGGATTTCCGCCTTTTCCGTCGCCAGGACGACGATGCGCCGATCAGTGGAGATGAGCCGCGCAATGGCCTGCAGGGTGGGTCTGACCCGCGCTGCATTGAACCCCGGTTCGCTTTCGTTGGGCATCCCATTCTCCATGATGCTGCATCTTCTCTCGCGCAGGAACAACGTCAACCCGAACCAGGTCGTCGCGGTGAGTCTGCTGTTTCGGTTCCATGCCGTCAACTGCGCGGGCCATTGCGGTGGAATCAGGCAGCAGGGAAGGCAATGAAGCAACAACGGTGAAATATTAGCCGAAAGTATGTTAGATCAATCTATTGACCGTAACTTTAGTATGTGATGTGAGTGAGGGGGATTGGGTGGGGGCCTGAACACGTTCCGTGTGAGCGATAGATAGACAGAGGGAAGTGATATGACGACGACTTCATACCGGGCCGGAAATATGGTCGAGGTGAAAATAAATGCAACAAAAGCAGATATTTCCAAATATGTGAAAAGAGGTGACGACCTTGTCGTCGAGCTGGCGGATGGCAACAAGATCGTTGTCTCCGATTTCTACGATCCCGCGCAGGGAGGCGTACCCCACCGGCTGATGCTGGCGGACGGCAGCTACAGCGGTGTCGAGGGCATCTGGAACGAGGATGAAGAGGCCGCCGGTCTGGGTGCCAACATGGAGCAGATCGGTGCCGGCCTGGGTGCGCTGGCAACCGGGCTTCTTGCCACGGCCAGTGACAGCGAAGATCCCACGGATCCCACGGATCCGACTGATCCCACTGATCCTACAGACCCGACTGATCCCACGGACCCGACTGATCCCACTGATCCCACTGATCCTACCGATCCGACTGATCCCACGGATCCGACAGATCCTACCGATCCCACGGACCCGACAGATCCTACCGATCCGACAGATCCTACCGATCCTACTGATCCTACCGATCCCACGGACCCGACTGATGCGGCGGACGCGGGTATTCTAGACCCGATTCTCGCGGACGAAGGCGTGCTGGGCGACCTCACGGGCAACGACGGCCTGCTCGGCGACCTGACCGGTTCCGACGGTTTGCTGGGCGACCTGGTCGGCAACGATGGCCTGCTCAGCCCCGTCACCGGAGAGGATGGCCTGCTCGGCACCCTGACCGGCGGCGGGCTTCTGGGGAACAGTGATGGATCGGGCAGTCTGACCGGCGGACTTCTGTCGGAAGATTCGCTGCTGGGCGATGTGCTTGGTGGCATCGGTCTGACCGATGGTCTGCTTGGCGAAGGCGGCACGGTGGATGAAATCGTTGAAACCGTGGAAGAGGTCCTTGACGGCGTGATCGGCGACGAAGGCATCGTTGGCGGCCTGCTGGGCGGCGACGGTGGTCTGCTGGACGGCGTGATCGGCGACGAGGGTATCGTTGGCGGTCTGCTCGGCGGTGACGGCGGTCTGCTGGACGGTGTGCTCGGTGACGAGGGTATCGTTGGTGGCTTGCTCGGCGGCGACGGTGGTCTGCTGGACGGTGTGCTCGGTGACGAAGGTATCGTTGGTGGTCTGCTCGGCGGCGACGGCGGTTTGCTGGCCGGCATTGGTGCCGAAGATGGCCTGCTCGACCCGGTGATCGCGGACGGTGGTCTGCTTGGTGACGTGACCGGGAACGAAGGCCTGCTGGGCGATGTGACCGGGTCCGACGGCCTGGCGGGTGATCTTGTCGGTGACATGGGCCTGCTGGGCGACGTGACCGGGGAGAACGGGCTGGTCGGTGACCTGACCGGTGTCGGCCTGCTGGGCGACGGCAGTGATGGCGGTCTTCTCGACGGTGGCCTGCTGGACGGTGTCCTCGGCGACGAGGGTATCGTTGGCGGATTGCTTGGCGGTGACGGCGGCCTTCTCGGTGGCGGCCTGCTGGACGGTGTCCTCGGTGACGAAGGCATCGTTGGCGGCTTGCTCGGCGGTGACGGCGGTCTGCTGGACGGTGTTATCGGCGACGAGGGCGTTGTCGGCGGCTTGCTCGGCGGTGACGGTGGTCTGCTGGATGGTGTGCTCGGCGACGAGGGTATCGTTGGTGGCCTGCTCGGTGGTGACGGTGCTGGTGGTGTCCTCTCGGGCACTGTCGGGGATCTGCTGGCCGGCATTGGTGCCGAAGATGGCCTGCTTGACCCGGTGATCGCGGACGGTGGTCTGCTTGGCGATCTCACGGGGAATGAAGGCCTGCTGGGCGAGGTGACCGGGTCAGAGGGCCTGGCGGGCGATATTGTCTGCGACATGGGCCTGCTGGGTGACGTGACCGGGCAGAACGGATTGCTTGGTGATCTGATCGGTGTCGGCCTGCTGGGCGACGGCGGCGATGGCGGCCTATTGGGCAACCTGGGCGGCGATCTGCTTGACGGCCTGAACTGAGGTGGTGCGGGTTCAAATCCGCCTGCCACGGTAACCGAGATGTAAACAAACTGTTTCCATCTTAAGAGAATCCGGAAAAGCCCCGCCAAATGACGGGGCTTTTTCATTTGAAAACAGCAGTTTCAGTGCTTTCACGTAAAAGTTGTGCTTTCTGGGGCAAGAGGGGCGAGAACTACCCATTCGGCATTGACATAGATACCGATGGCTGGTTTTCATATACTTAAGATTGCATTACATACTTTAGTTCGCCTTGCCCGCAAGCGCACCCATGAGGAGTTCAAACATGGCAAACAGAAGCATCCAGGCTGGCCCTGAAATTGGCATCAAGATCGACGTAGAGCGGTCTGACATCGCCAATTACGCAAGAAAGGGGAGTGACCTGTTCATTACCCTCAAAAACGGTGACGTGATCACCGTTGTCGACTTTTACAAGCCAGCGATGGACGGCTCTTTGCACAGCCTGATCCTGGCCGATGGTGATGAAAGCGGTATCGAGGGTGATCCCGAAGCCGGCGGCAGTGGCGAAATGACCGATGAGGGCATTATCGCAGCTGCCGTTGGTGGTTTGGGCCTGCTTGCCGCCGCATCCGGTGGCGGCGGCGGTGGACCCGTTGATCCGACTGATCCCACGGACCCGACCGATCCGACTGATCCTACCGATCCTACGGACCCGACCGATCCGACCGATCCCACGGACCCGACCGATCCGACCGATCCTACGGACCCGACAGATCCGACCGATCCTACGGACCCGACCGATCCGACTGATCCTACGGACCCGACAGATCCGACCGATCCTACGGATGCTGGTGACCAGGGCTTCCTTGATCCGATCATCTCTGATGACGGGCTGCTCGGTGACCTGACTGGCAACTCCGGGGCGCTTGGTGACATCACCGGCTCGGACGGCCTGCTCGGCGATCTGATCGGAGATGGAACGCTGCTTGGCAATCTGGGCGATGACCTTCTGGGTCAGCCCCTGCTGGGCGACGGCGTAACAGGGGACGTCGGTATCGCCGACGGGCTCATCGGGGATGGCGGCCTTCTGGGCGACATCACCGGTAACTCCGGCCTGCTTGGCGACCTGACGGGTTCCGATGGTCTGCTGGGCGACCTTATCGGCAACGACGGGCAATTGTCCGACGCCACCGGCTCCGACGGACTTGTCGGGGATCTGACCGGCACCGGCACGCTTGGTGACGGCACGCCCGGAGGTGACGGCATTGCCGGCGGTCTTCTGGATGGTGTCCTGGGCGACGATGGCCTCCTCGGTGGCCTGCTGGGCGACAACGACATCCTGGACGATGTTATCGGCGAGGATGGCCCGCTGGGTGATCTGCTTGGTGATGTTGTCGGCGAAGACGGCCCGCTGGGCGATGTTGTCGGCGATCTGATCGGCGAGGATGCCCCGCTGGGTGACCTGCTCGACGATGTTGTCGGCGAAGATGGCCTGGTGGACGGCATACTGGGCGGTGTCCTCGGCGAGGATGGCCCGGTGGGCGACCTGCTTGGCGGTGTTGTCGGCGAAGATGGCCCTCTGGGTGATGTGCTCGGCGGTGTTATCGGCGAAGATGGCCCTCTGGGTGATGTGCTCGGCGGTGTTATCGGCGAGGACGGTCCTCTGGGTGATGTGCTCGGCGGTGTTATCGGCGAGGACGGTCCGCTGGGCGACGTACTCGGTGGCCTCACCGGAGATGACGGCCTTGTGGGCGGTCTGCTCGGTGGCCTGACCGGTGAGGACGACCTGGTGGGTGGTCTGCTGGGTGGCCTGACCGGCGAGGATGGCCCTCTGGGTGACGTACTTGGCGGGGTTGTCGGAGAAGACGGTCCGCTGGGTGCTGTGCTCGGTGGTCTGACCGGTGAAGACGGTCCGCTGGGTGACGTGCTCGGTGGTCTGACCGGAGATGACGGCCTTGTGGGTGGTCTGCTCGGTGGCCTGAGCGGAGAGGACGACCTGGTGGGTGATCTGCTTGGTGGTCTGACCGGAGAGGGTGACCTGGTAGGTGACGTGCTTGGCGGTCTGACTGGCGAAGACGGCCCGCTGGGTGACGTGCTTGGCGACCTGACCGGAGAGGACGGCCCGCTGGGTGACGTGCTCGGCGGCGGATTGCTGGGCGGCAGCAACCCGCTTGGTGAAACGCTCTCCGATGCCAGCGACCTGCTGGGCGGGCTTCTGGGCAACGACGGCCTGGGCGACATCTGATCGCCTGAGCTGAACCATAAAAGCCAACGGATTGGCCCCTCGCTCAAGTCGCAAGACTGCGGGGGGCCAAGCCAGTTCAAGGACCAATCGGGAGTACAGGGCTGCGCAGGCAGCCGTTCCTTTTTAACGATCATCATCTCTCTTAGCCCGAGCGGACGACAGCGTGACCTTCCAAGGATTTGCAGACCGGGGTCGACCACTTGCCGATCTCGACAATGCCGACAAGATCAGGGGCTGAAATTGCACAGCACAAAAACCAAGGACGGGGCCGGAAAGCGCGAAAGCCAGGCTTTTGCATCCGATTGGCTTTCCTTTGTTCCCCCCGCAAGCGTGGCGCTGATCGGCCTGATCTATGCGATCGTCGCCGCCACCGTCGTCTATCTTATGGGCGGTGTCGCCTGGACCGTGGTGATCGCGTTCCTGCTGGGCGGGGCCAGCGCGATGAAGGTGGCCGCCGTGATCCGTGCCGATATCCTGCGCCAGTTCCATGTTGCCGGCATCGCATCGGACACCCTGCCTGAACAAAAGAAAACGGCCCGACCGGAAGAACCGTGTCGGGCCGCGTCTGAAGATCTGCGTCTGTCGCGGTCAGGCGATCAGCGTGCGGATGATACCGCGGGCGTGTGACCAAGCAGTGCCTTGTGCATGGTTTTCTGGCGCTCGACCAGCCGGCCAATCGCCCGGTCAAAGGTGTTCTTGACCCGCTGTGTCCGGTGGGCGTTCGGCTGGATCGGGCGGCCCAGCGAGATGCTGATCGGGATATCGAGCGAGTCCTGATCCCAGGGGGTCAGGGTCTTCAGTTCTCTTTGCACATCTTCCTCTATATGTGGCCATTCCGGCAGGCTGTCGCCGGTGAGAATGCCCAGGAGCGTGCCGCTTCCGATATGCGCCATGAGAAGCTGCGGCCTGTCCACAACCCGGCCAATGGCCCGCGCGCCGGCGGCAATGGCCATGACATATTCCCGGCTGGTGCAATGGGCGTAGAGGGTTGTGATATCCTCGACCTGTGCGCAGAAGACATGGCAGGAATTGAGATTCTTGCGCGAGAGCTGCGACAGGTAGTTGCCAAGGGTGAAGGGGGGGACCAGCTGATGGATCCCCAGAACGTAAACCGGATCTTCGAGTGAGAAAACATGCTGGCCGCGTTCTCCGTCCGGCAGCATCATCTGCGGATCGACCCGCATTGCGACTTCCGTCGTGTCCAGCATCCGCTGAGTGACCCGGAGGCGGCGTGCAATCTCGCGGACTTCGAAGGGTTTGAAGATGTAATCATTGGCCCCTGCGGCAAAGGCCTTTTCGATCGAAACCGTATCGGTCTTGAGGGTAAGCATCGTGATCGGCGTTGTCCGGTAGCTACGCATCTCGCGCACTTTCCGGCAGAGCGTGATCCCGTCCATGCCGGGCATGACAATGTCGAGCAGCAGGCAATCGAAGGGTTCTGTCGCATTTTCCAGGATGCGCAGCGCTTCCTGTCCGGAGGATGCAACGGTCACATCCGGAAAATCCGCTTCCTTCAGGATCGCCGGCAAGAAGTCGAGCATGAAGGAATCGTCATCTACGGCGAGTATTTTCATGGGTGGTTTCCTTTAACCGTGGTTTGGCAGGCACAGATCAGAGCCGGAGAATTCAAGTTTCGATGACGTACTTCCTGCCGGATCGGCGTCGGGGTGACGAAGGAGTCACGGCAGTCAGTAACCTTTCTACGCGCTTAAGATACATACCTTAGTATTGTACATACTAATGACTATATCGCCAACCATGTCATTTTTAGGGCTTTTTTGCGCTCAATTTTGTACCGTTGGGCAAGAAATCCGAGACCATAACTTCAATTTGGGCAAACGGATATTGCGAAAGCTACAATGCTCGGTTCCGAGATGATGTGCGGAACGGCGAAGTCTTCTACGGCCTCCCTGAAGTGCAAATCCTGACTGAAGAATGGAGGAAGCACTACAACACGAAACGTCCACAAATCGAATTGGGCTACCGCCAACAGGTCCCGGAAACCATCCTCCGGACGGTCCAAAGGCCGATCACGCACAAACAATCAAACTGGACAGCCCCGGTGGGGCTGCTACCACTGGACGAACAGGCGTGAACTACTCGGGCAGGAAAACGAAATGAAAATCGCAAACCCACTGAACCCGGTTCAAGTCGAATTCAACGAACTCTGCGCCAAGGGCGGCGGCGCGGGTGGAGGCCCAGCGCGAACCAAGGTTCAGGAGTTGCTGCACAATGGCAGCAAGACACTGAACACGATGGCCTTCGACGAAATCTCGCATCAACTGAAGACCTTCCCGGACGCGAATCCGTGGCAGGTTTGCTTTGCTGTGGGATTGGGTTGGGGGCACCTGGCGAAAATCGACGAAGACTTCACCGCCGCCGCTATCGAGGTGCTGACTGATCTGGACCCCGCCGCCCTAAGCGTTGCGAGAACCTTCCACCTGGAACGTGGCCCGACCCCCATCGAACAGTCGCTTCGTGGTGGCTACCTGATGTTTCAAAGGGTGAAGCTGCCTGCGACCTTGCCCGACGACTTGCGGATGATTGGGCGTGCGCAGGAAAGATGGCTCTCGCCGCTCGTGTCGCCGTCAATGGACCGGCCCAAGTATATCGGCAGTTGGAACGCGACCGCGATATTTATGGTGGCCCTGTTCTCCAAGCCCGCGCTGGCAGCGACCTTGACCAATCGGGAAGTCATGCTGCCTCCGGGTGGCCCGATCTTCAACGGTCTCAAAATTCTGCACAAAGCCAAGATTCTGAAGACGCCGCCGTCCGGGAACGAACTGGACGACGAAGCCTTCGAACCCGGCTCGATCTACGAGAACAACGCCCTGATGGCTGAACTTCTCCAAGGCAGATCGGGTTGGAGCATGATCGACGTTCACTCGGGCCTTTACATGCTGGGCACGAGATACCCCGCGTCGAAAGGCTGGGCGTAGCGTGACTATCGAGGCGGCGGAAGACTTTTTTGCGCGCCTTTTAAGAGGTATCCGGTCAAGTAAATCGGG
The DNA here is from genome assembly GCF_027213915.1 of Sulfitobacter sp. G21635-S1. Classification (NCBI taxonomy): domain Bacteria; kingdom Pseudomonadati; phylum Pseudomonadota; class Alphaproteobacteria; order Rhodobacterales; family Roseobacteraceae; genus Sulfitobacter; species Sulfitobacter sp. G21635-S1. The sequence continues at coordinate 317,190 of NZ_JAPWGV010000002.1, read as the reverse complement.
GGAATGGGACAGACAAACGAGTCGAACTTACTGCACCATTTGGCCCTTTGCCTGCACCTTTTGGTGAGAGAGTAAGGTTTGCCTTTCTCAATTATCATGGAGAGGTGAATTCAGCGCGCCAGTAGAGGCATTTTTCCCAAGACGGGGCGCAACAACGCCGAAATCGACGCTTTCTTTACTGTTGACGAAAACCAAAGCCGGTGCGCGGTCGAACTCAATCTATTCAAACGCATCAATCATAGAGAACCCAACGACCGACAGGATTCCAATGCCGATTTGGCAAACTTGGAAATATATCTGGAAGAGCATTGTCTTCAAAGTCGGGCTGATAGGATTAGCGACCTCTTCGCTAGTATTGCCGCGCACGCCCCAGAACCGATTTGGGACTTCTCAATGTCGATCTTGTGGCTTGTCGCGCGATGATAGCATCGCATCCCTCCATGCCGATCCTTGAAAACTTTGAACCCTTTGAGTTGCACTCGGGGCAGGTCCGAACCACGCGGGTCGGGATCATATCGCTGCCGAATGTGCGGTTGCCTCCGAGGCGAAGGCATCCACATGGCTGGCGATGACACGCACCAGCGGGCGGGTGTCGCTGCGCATCTTCAGGCCGGCTTCGCTGATGTAAAAGACATCGGTGAAGCGGGTCATCAGCGAAATGCCGGTCTGGCGGATCAGCGCGGCCTGTTCGGGGAAGCTGTCACGCAGCGCGGCCTCGTCATAGACAAAGCGGCACATCAGGTCTTCGATGATACGGGCGATCAGCTGGTCCTGCGCTGTCATGCCATAGCCCTTGTGCGCGGCCAGGCCGCTGCTTGTGACCCGGTCCTGATAGGCGGAGGTGGCGGTGGCGTTCTGCATGTATCCGCCGGGAAAACGCGATATCGCCGAGGCCCCCAGACCAATCAGGGTTTCGCCCTGATCGTCGGTATAGCCCTGAAAGTTGCGCCGCAGCCTGCCTGTGACGGCGGCCCGGGAAAGGCTGTCGGAGGGCAGGGCGAAATGGTCGATGCCGATGCTGTCATAGCCTTCGGCAAGAAAGGCCGCGCGTGCCTGTTCGGCCAGGGCAAAGCGGGTCTCGTTGTCGGGCAGGTCGGCAGCCTTGATCATGATCTGGCGTTTCGACATCCAGGGCACATGGGCATAGCCATAGATCGCCAGCCGGTCGGGGCGCATCCGGGCCACGTGGCGCAGGGTCTGGCCAAAGCTTTGCGCGGTCTGGTGCGGCAGCCCGTAAAGCAGGTCGAGGTTCAGGCTGGCCACGCCCTGGCTGCTCATCAGGTCGATGACATGGCGGGTCTGTGACGGGGACTGGCTGCGTCCGATGGCCTGTTGCACGGGCCGGGCAAAATCCTGCACCCCGACACTGGCCCGGTTCATGCCCGCGTCGATCAGCAGTTGCAGCAGATCGTCGGGGGCTTCGGTCGGGTCGATTTCGACGGAAAACTCGAAATCCGCGCTGCGCTCGAAAGCGGCGAAGAGCGCGTTCAGCAAGGCCGACATGGTGCCGCAGGGCAGGATGGTCGGTGTGCCGCCGCCCAGATGCAGCCGCGCCATGCGGATGCCCGGCGGCAGGGTCTGGCGGATTGTTTCGATCTCTTTCAGCAGGACCTCGACATAGGCGTCGACCGGGCGCAGTGTCTTGGTGCCCTGGGTCCGGCAGGCGCAGAACCAGCACAGCCGCTTGCAAAAGGGGATGTGAACATAGACGGAAATATCCCTGTCCTGCGGCACCGCCCGCAGCCAATCCACCTGATGGCGCTGGCCGAAATCATTCTGAAAATGATTGGCCGGCGGATAGCTGGTGTAGCGGGGCACACGTGCGTCAAAAAGCCCGTGGCGGCGAAGTGTGTTGAAGCTGTGCATAAGTGTTTCTAGGGTTGCAGGGGAGAGTCCTTCTTTGATTTAGATCAAGACACCATGGCGATACCTTCACTGACCCGCGTCAAATGCAGCGAATGTCCGATCCGGCATCGCGCCGTCTGTGCGCGTTGCGACACGGATGAGCTGGAAGTGCTGGAGGGGATGAAATCCTACCGCAGCTATGCGGCGGGGGAGGTAATTCTCTGGCGGGGGGAGCCGCTGAACTTCGTGGCCTCTCTGGTTGCCGGTGTCGCCTCCCTCTCCAAGACGATGGAGGACGGGCGGACCCAGATGGTGGGTCTTTTGCTGCCTTCGGATTTCATCGGCAGGCCGGGCCGGAAGCTGATCGAATTCGACGTGACCGCCACAACCGATGTGACCCTGTGCTGTTTCGACCGCAAACCTTTTGAAAAGCTGGTCGATGAAACCCCCCATGTGGCGCAGCGGCTGATGGAACTGGCGCTGGACGAGCTGGATGCCGCGCGGGACTGGATGCTGCTTTTGGGCCGCAAATCCGCGCGGGAGAAGATCGCCACCTTCATCGACATGCTGGTGCGCCGGTCGCAGGGGACCGAGCCGCTGGCAAACACCACGATCCAGCTGCCGATGACCCGCGACCAGATCGCCAATTACCTCGGGCTGACGCTTGAGACCGTAAGCCGCCAGTTCAGCGCGCTGAAAAAGGAAGGCGTGGTCGATTTCACCGACCGCCGCCAGTTCGAGATTCTGGATATCGTCGCGCTTCAGGAAGCCACCGGCGATGATTCCGACGGTGGTATCCTTTCCTGACAAGGCGAAGCTGACGGTTTCCCGCATCATTTTCTGCGGAAGTTGATTCAGATCAAAGTGGGCGCGCGCCCATATTCCTAGAGATGTCCTGCGAACAGGAGCGTCCCGCGATGCTCTTACTGATTTGAGGGCATGAATATGGACTATGTGAAACTCATCCTTTTGGGTCTTGTCACGCTGATCGCCGCCATCGCGGCCAGCTGGGGGCATGACCTTGCCTATCAGGTACATGCGTTCCTGATCATGGTGATCGCCTTTGCGATGTTCATCTGGGTGTTGCGCAACACCGACGAGCCGCGACAGGCCGGGCCGGCCCAGGACGGCATCTATGCCGACGGGGTGATCCGGGCCGGGGTGATCGCCACGGCCTTTTGGGGCATCGCGGGATTTCTGGTCGGCACTTTCATCGCCTTTCAGCTGGCCTTTCCGGCGCTCAACTTTGACTGGGGCCAGCCCTTTACCAACTTCGGGCGGCTCCGGCCGCTGCACACATCGGCGGTGATCTTTGCCTTTGGCGGCAATGCGCTGATCGCCACGTCGTTCTATGTGGTGCAGCGCACCAGCGGCGTGCGGCTCTGGGGCGGGCGGACCGGGTGGTTCGTGTTCTGGGGCTACCAGCTGTTCATCGTGCTGGCCGCCACCGGCTATCTGCTGGGGTCCACCCAATCCAAGGAATATGCGGAACCCGAATGGTACGTGGACCTCTGGCTGACAGTTGTCTGGCTGGCTTACCTTGCGGTTTTCCTGGGCACCATCATCAAGCGCCGGGAAAAGCACATCTATGTCGCCAACTGGTTCTACCTGGCGTTCATCATCACCGTGGCGATGCTGCATGTGGTCAACAACCTGTCGGTCCCGGTCAGCATCTGGGGCAGCAAATCTGTGCAGGTGTTCTCGGGCGTGCAGGATGCAATGACCCAGTGGTGGTATGGCCACAACGCGGTCGGCTTCTTTTTGACCGCCGGTTTCCTGGGGATGATGTATTACTTCGTTCCGAAACAGGCGGGGCGCCCGGTTTACAGCTATAAGCTGAGTATCATTCACTTCTGGGCGCTTATTTTTCTTTATATCTGGGCCGGACCGCACCATTTGCATTACACCGCGCTGCCGGACTGGGCCTCGACACTGGGGATGGTGTTCTCGATCATCCTGTGGATGCCCAGCTGGGGCGGCATGATCAACGGTCTGATGACCCTGCAGGGTGCCTGGGACAAGCTGCGCACCGATCCGATCCTGCGGATGTTCGTGCTGAGCCTGGGGTTCTACGGCATGTCCACCTTCGAAGGGCCGATGATGTCGATCCGCGCGGTCAATTCGCTGTCGCATTACACCGACTGGACCATCGGGCATGTGCATTCCGGCGCGCTGGGCTGGAACGGGATGATCACCTTTGCCTGCCTCTATTTCCTCACGCCGAAACTCTGGGGCCGCAAGCAGATGTATTCCATGTCCGCGATCAGCTGGCACTTCTGGCTCGCGACGCTTGGCATCGTTCTTTACGCCGCGTCGATGTGGGTCACCGGCATCATGGAAGGGCTGATGTGGCGCGAGGTCGATGACCAGGGGTTCCTCGTCAATTCCTTTGCCGACACCGTGAGCGCCAAGTTCCCGATGTATGTGGTGCGCGGATTGGGCGGCGTCATGTTCCTCTCCGGGGCGCTGATCATGGTCTGGAACATGTGGATGACGATCCGCGGGGCACAGCCCGCCACCGCCGCGCTGCCCGGCACATCCGCCACCGCAACACCTGCCGAATAAGGAGCAAACCATGGCCATTCTTGACAAACACGCCATCCTTGAGAAAAGCCCGACGCTGCTTTTGACCTTTTCGCTGCTGGTGGTCACCGTCGGCGGGATCGTGGAAATCGCACCGCTGTTCTGGCTGGAGAACACGATCGAAAAGGTCGAGGGCGTGCGCCCCTACAGCCCGCTGGAGCTGACCGGGCGCGACATCTATGTGCGCGAGGGCTGCTATGTCTGCCACAGCCAGATGATCCGCCCGATGCGCGACGAGGTGGAGCGCTATGGGCATTATTCGCTGGCGGCGGAATCGATGTACGACCACCCGTTCCAATGGGGGTCCAAACGCACCGGGCCTGATCTGGCGCGGGTTGGCGGGCGGTATTCCGATGCCTGGCATGTGGATCACCTGATGGACCCGCAGTCCGTGGTGCCCGAAAGCATCATGCCGAAATACGCCTTTCTTGCCGACAAGCGGATCGAGGCCGACCATATCGAAGATCTGCTGTCCACGCACCGCATGGTGGGTGTGCCCTATACCGACGCGCAGATCACCTCGGCCCGGGCGGATTTCCGGGTGCAGGCCGATCCCGAAGGCGACTGGGACGGGCTGGTGGAACGCTATCCCGGCGCGGCGGTGGGCAATTTCGACGGCCAGCCCGGGCTGACCGAGATGGACGCGCTGATCGCCTATCTGCAGGTCATGGGCACCATGGTCGATTTCTCGACCTTCACCCCGGATGAAACCCGCTAGGAGGCACCGACATGGATACCTATTCCCTTCTTCGCCAGATCGCCGACAGCTGGGTCCTGCTGGCCATGTTCGGCTTCTTCATGGGCACCGCCATCTGGGCCTTTTTGCCAAGCCAGAGCCGCGCCCGCCAGGATGCCGCGATGATCCCCTTCCGCGACGACGACGCCAAGGCGCCCTGCAAGGGCACCTGCGCCACCTGCGCCTGCGCGCCGTCCCGTTACACTTTCGAGGACAAGCACAATGTCTGACCGCAAGATCGACGATACCACCGGGGTGGAAACCACGGGCCACAGCTGGGACGGCATCGAGGAGCTGAACAACCCGCTGCCGCGCTGGTGGCTCTGGACGCTCTATGCCACGATCATCTGGGGGGTGGGCTATACCATCGCCTATCCCGCCTGGCCGATGATCTCGGGCGCGACCTCGGGGCTGCTGGGCTATTCCACGCGGGCCGAGGTTGCCGCCGACATCGCGGCGCATGAGGCGAAGAACGCTGAACTGGCGGCGGCGCTTGAGGCGGCGGATCTGACCGCGCTTGACGATGCCGAGGGGCTGCGGCGCTATGCCACCGCGCGGGGCGGTTCCGTGTTCCGCGCCCAGTGCAGCCAGTGCCACGGGGCCGGGGCGGCGGGGGCCAAGGGCTATCCCAACCTGCTGGATGACGACTGGCTCTGGGGTGGTGATATCGAAAACATCGCGACCACGGTGAACCACGGCATCCGCAACGAAACCGACCCGGATGCGCGTTATTCGCAGATGCCGGCCTTTGGCGACATATTGCCAAAGGCAGAGATCGCGGCGGTGGTGGAACATGTGGTCAGCCTGTCGTCGGATGACTATGACCGCGCGCTGGCCGAGAGCGGCAGCACCGTCTTTGCGGACAATTGCGCCGCCTGTCACGGCGACGGGGCAGAGGGCAACCGCGAGATGGGGGCGCCTGACCTGACGGATGCGATCTGGCTTTATGGCGGTGACCGCGACACGCTGACTGCCACGGTGCGCGATGCGCGTTTCGGGGTGATGCCCGCCTGGGGCCAGCGCCTGTCCGATGCGGATGTCCGCGCCGTTTCTGTCTACGTTTACAGCCTTGGAGGGGGCGAGTAGACAGACCCCGGCTGCCCAAGGGCAGCCCGCCCCGAAGCGGCCCTGTTCGCAAACCGTCGCCGCTTCGGGTGCTGTCAGTTGCAATGCAAAACCGACTTTTGCGTCACGTCGCCGACCCGGATCGCGGCGCTGCGTCCGAAGGACGGGCAGTAGATCCGCGGTCATTCGTGAAAAATGCAGCGAAGGTCGGGAACGAGCCCAAAGTGACTTAACCACACAGGGCAGCGCCTGGCCGCGGGTGGGCAGCGGAACGTCCGTGGGTGCCACTTTATTTCTAATCTTTGGCGTGGGGATGATGAACCGCAATACGGTGAGAAAGCGCCCGCCCATGGGGCGGTCGGGCGCTGCCCGGCGGTGCTGCGCACCTTGACTCCGGGCTTTGGTGGACGGCAGCTTCGTCCCGCTGAGCAGACACCTGCGCGCGCCGTGTCAAGGGTCCGGAAAGATTCGGAAATACGCGGCATACGACAGGTGCTGTCTTGATCCAGATCAAGGCGGCCTGATGCACCTGGCCCTAGACAGGTCTTGCGAACAGGAATCTTGAAATGACCACTCCCAGTCTCTATGCGGCCCGCGAGCCGATCTTTCCCCGGCGTGTCACCGGGGCCTTCCGCCGTTTCAAATGGTGGATCATGTTCATCACCCTGGGCATCTATTACCTGACGCCCTGGATCCGCTGGGACCGGGGGCCGAACCTGCCGGATCAGGCGGTGCTGGTGGATATGGCGCACCGGCGCTTCTATTTCTTCTGGATCGAGATCTGGCCGCATGAGTTCTACTTTGTCGCGGGTCTGCTGATCATGGCGGGGCTGGGGTTGTTCCTGTTCACCTCGGCGCTGGGGCGGGTCTGGTGCGGCTATGCCTGCCCGCAGACGGTCTGGACCGATCTGTTCCTGGCTGTCGAACGCTGGATCGAAGGCGACCGCAACGCGCGGCTGCGCCTGCATAAGGCGAAATGGGATCTGCGCAAATCGCGGCTGCGGCTGACCAAATGGGCGGTCTGGCTGATGATCGCGGTGGCGACCGGCGGGGCCTGGGTGTTCTATTTCACCGATGCGCCGACGCTGCTGCGCGACCTGGTGCAGTTTCAGGCCCATCCTGTGGCCTATGGCACCATCGCGGTGCTGACCGCGACCACCTTTGTCTTTGGCGGTTTCATGCGCGAGCAGGTCTGCATCTACATGTGCCCCTGGCCGCGCATTCAGGCCGCGATGATGGACCCGGATACGATCACCGTCGCCTACCGCGACTGGCGGGGCGAGCCGCGCGGCAAGGGCAACCTGCGCAAGCGCGACCGCGCCGCCGCCGAAAAGGCCGAGCGCGAGGTGCGGGCCGCGGGCCCGGGGGCGGCGCGCTATCCCGCGACACCCTATCCCAACCGGGCGCTGCAGGCGGGCGGACAGCCCACAGCCACCGCGCCGGAGCAGGAGCTTGGCGATTGCATCGACTGCATGGCCTGCGTGAACGTCTGCCCGATGGGGATCGACATCCGCAACGGTCAGCAGATGGAATGCATCACCTGCGCGCTTTGCATCGACGCCTGCGACGACGTGATGGCCCGCATCGGCAAGCCGCGCGGGCTGATCGACTACATGGCGCTGTCGGACGAGGCGGAGGAGCGCGCGGGTGCCGCGCCGAAACCGATCTGGCGCCATGTGCTGCGGCTTCGTACCCTGCTTTACACCGCGATCTGGCTGCTGATCGGCGCCGGGCTGGTCTATGCGCTGTTCATCCGGTCGGACATCGAACTGACAGTCAGCCCGGTGCGCAACCCGACCTATGTGGTGCAATCGGACGGGTCGATCCGCAACATCTATGACGTGCGGCTGCGCAACAAGCTGGGCGAGGACCGCGTGTTTCACCTGAGCCTGACCAGCGCCGAGATCCTGCGGATCGAGCTGGAGGGCAGGGACAACCGGCTGAACGTGACCGTGCCCGCCGACACCACCGTGCTGCAACGGGTCTATGTCACCGCGCGCCCGCAGGACCCTGCGGCCAGCGCCCATACCACCGATCTGCGCATCTGGGTCGAGGACATCGCCAGCGGGGACCGCGCCAGCCGCGCCACCAGTTTCAACGGGAGAGTACAATGATACGTGAAATCAAGGGATGGCATGTCTTTGCAGGCTTTTCGATGGCCTTTGGCGTGATCATTGCGGTCAACCTGACGCTGGCCTTCAAGGCCGTGCGGACCTTTCCGGGGCTGGAGGTGAAGAATTCCTATGTCGCCAGCCAGACCTTTGACCGGGACAAGGCCGCGCAGCTGGGGCTGGGTTGGGAAGTCTCTGCGACCTTGCGGGGCAATGAGCTTGAGCTGGTGATCCTGGAGGGGGGCAGGGCCATCGCGCCGCAGATCGAAAGCGCCACCTTCGCGCGGGCCACCAGCGTTGCGCAGGATCAGACACCGGAGTTCACCTTTGACGGCGCGGCCCTGCGCGCCAGCGTTCAGGGCGGGCGCGGCAACTGGAACCTGCGGCTGAAGGCGCGGGCCGAGGATGGCACGCTGTTCCAGCAGCGCATCATTGTGAGGCATCCGTCATGACCATGGCCTGTCCCGCCTGTGCGGCTGCGCCGCTGGCGCAGGATGTGGCCAGCGGCCCGGCGCTGCAATTCTCGCTGCCCGGCGTCCATTGCGCCGCCTGTATCGGCAAGATCGAACGGGGGCTGGCGGGTGTTCTGGGGGTGCAGGACGTGCGGGTGAACCTCTCGCTGAAGCGGCTTTCCGTGTCGGGACAGGTGAACCCCGACCGGGTGCTGTCGGTGCTGGAGGATCTGGGCTACGAGGCCTATCCACTGGATCTGGCCGCATTGGACCGTGCGCGCGACACCGAAGGGCGCGCCCTGCTGACGCGCATGGCGGTTGCGGGTTTTGCGATGATGAATGTCATGCTGCTGTCGGTGGCGGTCTGGTCCGGGGCCAGCGATGCCACCCGCGACCTGTTCCACCTGATCTCGGCGCTGATTGCCCTGCCGGTGGTGGCCTATTCCGGCCAGCCGTTCTTTATCAATGCCTGGGCGGCGCTGCGGGTGTGGCGGCTGAACATGGATGTGCCGATTTCACTGGCGATCCTGCTGGCGGCGGGCATGTCCCTGTTCGAGACCCTGCATGGCGGGGTGCATGCCTATTTCGACGCGGCGCTGTCGCTGACCTTTTTCCTGCTGATCGGGCGCTACATGGATCACCGCACGCGCAGCGCCGCGCGATCCGCCGCGCGGGAACTGACCGCGCTGGAGGTGCATACCGCCGACCGCGTGACCGCGCGCGGCCTGCAAACGGTGCCGCTGACGGCGCTGGCAGTGGATGATGTGATCGCCGTGCCCTGCGGGGCGCGGGTGCCGGTGGACGGGGTGCTGATAAGTGATGCGGCGCTGATGGACCGGTCGTTTCTGACCGGCGAAAGCGCTGCGGTGGCGGTGACGGCGGGGCAGGCCCTGCAGGCGGGTGAAATCAACCTTGCCGCGCCCCTGCGCCTGCGGGCCACGGCGGTGGGGGAAGATACCTCGCTGCGCCGTATGGCAGCGCTGGTCGAGACGGCAGAGAATGCGCGCAACAGCTATACCGCGCTGGCCGACCGCGCCGCGCAGGTCTATGCGCCTGCCGTGCATCTGCTGGCGCTGGCGGCCTTTCTGGGCTGGGCCATTGCGACCGGCGACATGCGCCATGCGCTGAATGTGGCGATTGCGGTGCTGATCATCACCTGCCCCTGTGCGCTGGGCCTTGCGGTACCCGCCGTTTCCACCGCCGCTGTCAGCCGCCTGTTCTCTGCCGGGTTTCTGGTGCGCAGCGCCACCGCGCTGGAGCGTCTGGCGGAAGTGACCCATGTGGTATTCGACAAGACCGGCACGCTGACCATGCCGGGCGTCGCGGTGCCGGAAGCGCTGGGCCCCGCCGACCGTGCCGTGGCAAAGACGCTGGCCGAAGCCTCGCATCACCCCTTGTCACGCGCGCTGGTTGCCGCGCTGGGCGACACCGGGGCGGCGGCGGCAGAGGAGATCAGGGAGGTCGCGGGCCAGGGGGTGGAGCTGCGCCAGGGTGGCGAGATGATCCGCCTTGGGCGCGGTCCCTGGCTGGGCGCTGACTTTCCCGGTCTGGGCCTGCGCATCGGCACGGCTCAGGCGATTCCGCTGGAGGTGACGGATGGGTTGCGTCCGGGCGTGCGCGCGGCGCTGGCGGGGATCGATCTGCCCTGCGAGGTGCTGACCGGTGACGCCGAGGGCCCCGCAGGGCAACTGGCGGCAAGGATCAACCTGCCGGTGACCGCCAATGCCCGGCCGAAAGACAAGCTGCGCCGCCTGAACACGCTGGCCGCGCGTGGCGGGAAGGTGCTGATGGTGGGTGACGGGCTGAACGATACGGCGGCGCTTGCCTCTGCCCATGCCTCCATCGCGCCGGCAAAGGCGCTGGACGCCTCGCGCAGTGCGGCGGATGTCGTGGTGCTGCGGGACAGTTTTGCCGATCTGCCCATGGTGCTGCGGGTGGCGCGGGCGACGGGCCGGCTGTCCCGTCAGAACTTTGCCATCGCGGCGGCCTATAATTTCATCGCGGTCCCGGTGGCTCTGGCGGGGTTTGCCACACCGCTTGCTGCAGCGTTGGCGATGTCGCTGTCTTCCATCACGGTCCTGTTGAATTCCCAAAGGATGAGGAGCCTGAAATGAATGTTCTGGTGGTGCTGATCCCGGTGTCCCTGATCCTTGGCGGGGTGGGCCTTGCGGCGTTTCTGTGGACCGTGCGGTCGGACCAGTATGACGACGACAAGGGCAATGCCGCGCGAATCCTGCTGGACGACGAATAGAATGAACGGGTCCCGAACCCCCGGTGTCGCATGTCGCGCAACTCAGGCTCCTGGCGTGGTATGGGGCAAGGTTAGCTGAGCGGGACCTTTCTGTCGTTCGCAACGAAAGCCCAAGCCGCGCATTGACGGGCCGTGGTGCGGCGATGCGACCAGTCGTGACTGGCACTTTATGGCAGCCAAGCACTTCCAAGTTATCCGTGGCACACGACAGCAGCCAAATCGCCGTGCCAGGGGACGGCCCGGCGATGCGCGGCGGCCTGCGGCCTTGATTCCGCGCTTGGGAAAGCGGAAAGGACTCGTTCCGGAGCGCCGCTGCATTTTTCACGAATGACCACAGGCCCTAGGTAAATTTCCGAAACAGCTTGGTCTGGTCGAACATGTCCTCCAGCGCTTCCATCCGGGTCTTGGTCTTGTCCCAGTCGAGGTTCTGAACGGCGGAAATCATCGTTTCGGTCAAGAGCAGGGTGGTGGCGGCGGAATCCCAGGCCGAAGGCACGACGATCCGGCTGCTGAAGCTGATGTCGGCCAGCTCATGCACGGGAGAGCGCCACTGGTCGGTGAAGAGGATCACCCTGGCCCCCTGCGCATGGGCCATCTCGGCCAGTTTCAAAGTGTTGTTCTCGTAGCGGCGCACGTCATAGATCACGAAAACATCGCCCGGCGCCACATCCAGCAGGTAATGCGGCCAGGTGTTGGAGGTGGACTGGATATGGGTGATGCGCGGGCGGATGACCTGCATGTGCAGGAACAGATATTCGGCCAGCGTATGGGTGACACGCCCGCCCACGATGTAAAGGTGACGTTTGGTGTCGCCCACCAGCGCGCAGGCGGCGTCAAAGGCCTTCGGGTCGATCTGGCCCAGCGTGTGGCGGATGTTGTCGATCACCGCGTCGGTGAAACGGTTCAGCATATGCCCCTCGGGCGCGCCGTCGGCCCAGGTGTCGTGTTTGGCTATCGGCCCCTTGACCTTGGCCCGCAGTTCCTCGCGCAGTTCGGCCTGGAATTCGGGGTATCCGCGGAAACCCAGCTTCTGCACCATCCGGGCCACTGTCGGCACGGAAACCTCGGCATCCTTGGCCAGCGCGGTCAGCGGACCCAGCCCGGAGGCCGGGTAGTTTTCGAGAATCGAATGGGCCAGCTGGCGTTCGGCGCGGGTCAGCCCCTCCAGCTTTTGCTGGATGCGGTCGGATATGGTCAGGGGCGCTTCGGCCATCGTCGCTCCGGATTTGATCGGAAAATTATCAAAGCCTTCGTGCTTGTGATAAATTTTTCACAATTCTGTTGACATCCGCGCCGCTTGGCAAGCACTTTATCCTCAGACGGGGGTGCCATGGCTCAGACGACAGATCATGCAGCGGAAGAAAGCGTGGCGGAGGTGAACCCCTCTGGCACATCCTGCATTGTACTGGTCTGCGAACATGCCAGCCACCTGATCCCCGATGAATTTGACGGGCTTGGGATGGCTGAAGGCGACCGGACCAGCCACGCCGCCTGGGACCCGGGTGCATTGGCGGTGGCGGAGCATCTGTCGACCCGGCTGGATGCCGTCCTGATCGCCGGCACCGTGTCGCGGCTGGTCTATGATCTGAACCGTCCGCCTGAGGTGCCGGGCGCAATGCCCGCGCAGAGCGAGCTGATCGTGGTGCCGGGCAACCGGGATCTGTCCGATGCCGCGCGTGCGGAGCGGGTGGCGCGCTATTACAGGCCGTTTCACGACTGCATCAGCCGGAAGATGGCGCGGATTGCCGAGCCGATCCTGATCACGATCCACAGTTTCACCCCGGTTTTCCATGGCCAGCGGCGCAGTGTCGAAATCGGTGTCTTGCATGACGAGGACAGCCGTCTGGCCGATGCGCTGCTGGAATGTGCCGGGGCGCATACCGGGGCGCGCGTGGCGCGCAATGCGCCCTATGGGCCGCAAGACGGTGTGACCCATACCTTGCAAGTGCACGCGCAGCGCCAGGGCCATCTGAACGTGATGCTGGAGGTGCGCAACGACCTGATTGCGACGGCAGAGGCACAGCGCCGGATGGCCGAGATGATCGCGGGCTGGCTGGCGGATGCCTGTACGCGGCTGGGCAGGGGAGGACGTGTTTCATGCGTGGCGTGATGCGCGGATATATTCGGGTGGCCGATGCGGTGAACTACCGTCTGGGCCGCATCGCGATGTACGGGATCTTTGCGCTGATGGGGGTGCTTTTGTGGTCCTCGATCAGCAAGACCTTCTTTGTGCCGACCCTGTGGACGCTGGAAATGGCCCAGTTCGTCATGGTGGGCTACTACATTCTGGGCGGGCCCTATGCGCTGCAGCTCGGCTCCAACGTGCGGATGGACCTGCTTTATGGAAACTGGTCGGTCCGCCGCAAGGCCTGGTTCGACCTGTTCACGGTTGTGCTGCTGATCTTCTATCTTTGCGTGCTGCTTTACGGGGCGATCAGCTCCACTGCCTATTCGCTGGGCTATTGGCAGGACGCGCCGATCTCTTATCTTTTCGGCGTCCTGACCGGCAGCGAAGAGATCGGGCGGCTTGAGCAATCATCCTCCGCCTGGCGGCCCTACATGTGGCCGATCAAGGTGGTGATGATCGTCGGGTTCTGCCTGATGATCGTGCAATGCCTGTCTGAATTCTGCAAAGACGTGCTGCGTCTGAAGGGTGAAACGATCTGATGTCATATGAGTTGATCGCCACCCTGATGTTTTCCACCATGATGCTGATGCTCCTGACCGGGCAGCGGGTGTTCGGGGCCATCGGTTTTGTCGCCGTGGTGGCCGCGCTGCTGCTTTGGGGCGACCAGGGCGGGTTCGACATCGGGTTCTCCGCTGCGATGAAGCTGATGAAATGGTATCCGCTGCTGACCCTGCCGATGTTCATCTTCATGGGCTATGTGCTGTCGGAATCGAAGATCGCCGATGATCTGTACAAGATGTTCCATGTCTGGATGGGCGGGCTGCGCGGCGGGTTGGCCATCGGCACCATCGGGCTGATGGTGCTGATTTCCGCGATGAACGGGCTGAGCGTGGCGGGCATGGCCATTGGCGCCACCATCGCGCTGCCGGAACTGCTCAAGCGGGGCTATGACAAGCGCATGGTGACCGGGGTGATCCAGGCGGGATCGAGCCTTGGCATCCTGGTGCCGCCCTCGGTGGTGCTGGTGCTCTACGCGATGATCGCGCGGCAGCCGGTGGGGCAGCTTTGGCTGGCGGGTGTGGTGCCGGGGCTGATGATGGCGGGGCTTTTCATCGCCTATATCGCCATCCGCTGCCGGTTCAATCCCGTGCTTGGTCCGGTCCTTGACGCCGAGGAACGCGCCGCGATCCCGCGCAGTGAAAAGCTGCGGCTGCTGGGGGCGGGCATCCTGCCGCTGGTGATCTTTGCCGTCATGATGGTGCCCTTCGTGCGCGGCTGGACCTCGCTGGTGGAAAGTTCGGCCATCGGGGCGATTGCGGCCTTTCTGGCTGCCGTGCTCAAGGGGCGGATGACGCGGCAGGTCTTTGAGAACTCGGTGCGCAACACGCTGGGCATCACCTGCATGTTCATGTGGATCATCCTTGCGGCGCTGGCCTTTGGCGCGGTGTTCGACGGGCTGGGCGCGGTCAAGGCGATCGAGAACCTGTTCACCGAGAAGCTGGGCCTGTCACCCTGGGTGATCCTGATCCTGATGCAGCTGAGCTTTATCCTGATGGGGACGTTTCTGGACGATACCGCGATGCTGGTGATCGTCGCCCCGCTGTACGTGCCGCTGGTGGGCGCCCTGGGTTTTGATCTGGTGTGGTACGGTATCCTTTATACGATCACCTGCCAGATCGCCTATATGACGCCGCCCTTCGGCTATAACCTGTTCCTGATGCGCGCCATGGCCCCGCCGGAGATTTCGCTGCGCGACATCTATGCCTCGATCACGCCTTTCGTGCTGGTGATGGCCGGGGCGCTGGCGCTGGTGATGATCTTCCCGCAACTGGCGCTGTGGCTGCCCGACCTCGTTTACGGAAAATAACCCCAAGAACTCCGCCAACGGAGCCTCATTCAACAAGGAGAAAGACATGACCACGAGACGTAATTTCATCAAACACGCTGGCCTTGCCGGCGCCGCCACACTGGCCGCGCCCTCCATCGCCCGTGCCCAGGAAGCAATCAAGTGGCGCTTCCAGACCTATGCCGGTTCTGCGCTGGGGGAACATGTGACCAAGCCGGTCATCGACTATATCAACACCGCCGCAAACGGCGAGCTTGAGATCGAATTGTTCTATGCGGATCAGATCGTGCCGACGGGCGAGCTGTTCCAGGCGCTGCAGCGCGGGACCATCGACGGGGTGCATTCGGACGACGATTCCATGGCCTCGCCCACGCCGCTGCAGCAGTTCGGCGGCTACTTTCCCTTTGCCACCAAGCATATCCTCGACGTGCCGGTGCTGTTCAACCAATACGGTCTGAAAGAGATCTGGGAAGAGGAATACGCCAAGGTCGGCGTCAAGTGGTTGTCGGCGGCAGGGCAGGACCCCTGCAACTTCAACACCAAGAAGGAAATCAAATCGGTTGCCGATCTTGACGGTCTGAAGCTTTATACCTTCCCGACGGCGGGCCGCTTCCTGTCGAAGTTCGGTGTTGTGCCGGTGAACATTCCTTACGAGGATGCCGAAGTCGCTGTGCAGACCGGCGAGCTGGACGGCATGGCATGGTCGGGGATCACCGAGGATTATACTGTCGGCTGGGCGGATGTGACCGATTACTTCCTGACCAACAACATTTCCGGTGCCTGGATCGGGTCGTGGTTCGTGAACGAACAGCGCTGGGCCGATCTGCCGGAACACCTCAAGGCCATCGTCATGGCGGGGACCGAAGCGGGCCACACCTATCGCAACCAATGGTACTGGGGTGGTGAAGCGGCCCTGCGCGCCAAGGGGGAAAAGCTGGAACTGCGCACGGTGCCGGCAGCGGAATGGAACGAGGTCGAAGACGCGGCCAAGGCGTTCTGGGAAGAAGTGGCCCAGGAAGGCGAAGTGCACCAGAAGATCGTCAACATCTTCAAGGAGTACAATAGCGTCATCAATCAGGCCGGACCTCCCTATACCAACGGTTGAACCACGATCGGCGGGGGCGTTGTGGCGCCCCTGCCTGCCTTTTGCGAATGGAGAACGAGATGCCGGGCAACCTGAGTTTTGACGATCTGAAATCCCGTGTTGCGGCGGGCACCATCGACACCGTGCTGGTCTGCGCGGTGGACATGCAGGGCCGCCTGATGGGCAAGCGCTTCCATGCGGTGAATTTCGTCGAGACCTCTTTCAAGGAGACCCATTGCTGCAATTACCTGCTGGCCACGGATCTTGAGATGGCGACACCGGCCGGCTATGCCTCGACCTCCTGGGAAAAGGGCTATGGCGATTACGTGATGGCGCCGGACCTGAGCACCATCCGCCCGCTGCCCTGGCTGGAAGGCACGGCAATGGTGCTTTGCGATATTCTGGATCACCACCACAAACCGGTGCCCCATGACCCGCGCGGCATGTTGAAAAAGCAGATTGCGCGGCTGGCGGACCTGGGGTTCGAGGCGCAGATGGCCACCGAGCTGGAGTTTTTCCTGTTCGAGAAAACCCTGGATGAAATCCGCAAGGGCGGATTCACGGATCTGACCCCGATCAGCGGCTATAACGAGGATTACCACATCTTCCAGACCTCCAAGGAGGAACATGTGATGCGCCCGGTGCGCAATCACCTCTTTGCCGCCGGTCTGCCGATTGAAAACACCAAGGGCGAGGCCGAGGCGGGACAGGAGGAGCTGAACATCCGCTATGCCCCGGCGCTCGATTGTGCCGATCACCACACCATTGCGAAACACGCGGTCAAGGAGATTGCCTGGCAGCAGGGCCATGCGGCGAGTTTCCTGCCGAAATGGCACCCGGACCGGGTGGGCTCCTCCAGCCATGTGCATCAGTCACTGTGGAAAGACGGCAAGCCCATGTTCTTTGACCCGGAGGCCGATCTGGGCATGTCCGATCTGATGCGCCACTATATGGCGGGGCTGATTGCCTATGCGCCGGAGTATACGTTCTTCCTCGCGCCTTATGTGAACAGCTACAAACGCTTTGCCAAGGGCACCTTCGCGCCGACAAAAACCGTCTGGTCCGTGGACAACCGCACCGCCGGGTTCCGGCTGTGTGGCGAGGGGACAAAGGGGGTGCGCGTGGAATGCCGCGTGGGCGGGTCCGACCTCAACCCCTATCTGGCACAGGCCGCGATGCTGGCCGCCGGGATCAAGGGGATCGAGGAGAAGATGGCGCTTGCCCCGCCCACCAGGGGAGATGTCTATGAGGATTCCAAGGCGGCGGATATTCCGCAGACCCTGCGGGCGGCGACGGAAACCCTGCGCAATTCGGCCTTCCTGCGCGAGGTGATGGGCGATGACGTGATTGACCATTACACCCGCTGCGCCGAATGGGAGCAGGAGGAATTTGACCGCGCGGTGACGGATTGGGAAATCGCACGCGGATTTGAAAGGGCCTGACATGATCACTTGTATTTCTCCCATCGACGGGTCGGTC
Organism: Sulfitobacter sp. G21635-S1; assembly: GCF_027213915.1. Classification (NCBI taxonomy): domain Bacteria; kingdom Pseudomonadati; phylum Pseudomonadota; class Alphaproteobacteria; order Rhodobacterales; family Roseobacteraceae; genus Sulfitobacter; species Sulfitobacter sp. G21635-S1. The sequence continues at coordinate 299,610 of NZ_JAPWGV010000002.1, read as the reverse complement.
TTTGCCGAGCGGCCCACCCTGACGCTGGCCGAGGCGAAAGGCGCCGTGGCCGAGGCGCGGGCGGCCCAGGCCACCTGGGCGGCGCTGCCGCTGGAAGACCGGATCGCGCGGGTGCAGGCGGGTGTCGCCAATGTGGGCGCGATGAACGATGCCATCGTGCCGGAGCTGGCGCATCAGATGGGCCGGCCGGTGCGCTATGGCGGCGAATTCGGCGGCTTCAACGAGCGCGCCACCTACATGGCCGGGATCGCCTCGGAGGCGCTGGCGGATATCGGGATCGAGGACAGCGACAGTTTTCGCCGGGTGATCAAACGGGTGCCGCATGGTCTGGTGCTGGTGATCGCGCCCTGGAATTATCCTTATATGACCGCGATCAACACGGTCGCGCCTGCCCTGATCGCGGGCAATGCGGTAATGCTGAAACACGCCAGCCAGACCCCGCTGGTGGGCGAGCGGCTGGCCGAAGCCTTCCACGCGGCAGGGGTGCCGGAGGCGGTGTTTCAGAATGTGTTCCTGGACCACCAGACCACCTCTGACCTGATTGCGGCGAAATCTTTCGGCTTTGTGAATTTCACCGGCTCGGTCAGTGGCGGTCAGGCGATCGAACGCGCGGCGGCCGGGACCTTTACCGGTCTGGGGCTGGAACTGGGCGGCAAGGACCCCGGCTATGTCCGGGCGGATGCCAATGTCGAGGCGGCGGCGGAAACCCTGATCGACGGGGCCATGTTCAACGCCGGGCAATGCTGCTGCGGGATCGAGCGGATCTATGTGCACGAGGACGTCTATGACGCCTTTGTCGCCAGGGCGGTGTCCATCGTCGAGGGCTACAAGCTGGGCAATCCGCTGGACCCGGAGACCACGCTGGGCCCGATGGCGCAGCCGCGGTTTGCCGACCTGGTGCGCGCCCAGACCGCAGAGGCGGTGGAAATGGGTGCCAAGGCGCTGATCAACCCTGCGCTTTTCCCCCAGGATGGCGGAGCCTATCTGATGCCGCAGATCCTGACGGATGTGACCCATGACATGCGCGTCATGCGCGAGGAAAGTTTTGGCCCCGTGGTGGGGATCATGCGGGTTTCCGACGACGATGCGGCGGTGGCGCTGATGAATGACAGCGACTATGGGCTGACCGCCTCGATCTGGACCGGCGACGCGGCGGCTGCCGAGGCGCTGGGCGACCGGATCGAAACCGGCACCGTTTTCCTGAACCGTGCCGATTACCTGGACCCGGCGCTGTGCTGGACCGGCTGCAAGGACACCGGACGCGGCGGGGGCCTGTCGGTGATCGGCTATCACAACCTTACACGTCCCAAATCATACCATCTCAAGAAAGCCTGACCCATGACGCTTACCGCCAACTGGTCCTATCCCACCGCTGTCCGCTTTGGTGCCGGACGTATCTCGGAAATTGCGGAGGCCTGCGCTGCCGCGGGCATCCGGAAGCCGCTGCTGGTCACCGACCGGGGGCTTGCGGCGATGGACATCACCACGCGCACGCTGGACCTGCTGGAAGCGGCGGGTCTGGGCCGCGCGATGTTTGCCGAGGTGGACCCGAATCCCACCGACAGGAACGCCGAAGAAGGTGTCCGCGTCTACCGCGAGGGCGGGCATGACGGGGTGGTCGCCTTTGGCGGCGGCTCGGGGCTGGACCTGGGCAAGGTCATCGCCTTCATGGCGGGGCAAACGCGTCCGCTGATGGATTTCGAGGACATCGGCGACTGGTGGACACGGGCCGACGCGGAGGCGATTGCGCCCATCGTGGCGGTGCCCACCACCGCCGGGACCGGATCGGAAGTGGGCCGCGCCAGCGTCATCACCAAATCCGACACGGCGGAGAAGAAGATCATCTTTCACCCCAGGATGCTGCCGCGTGTCGTGATCTGCGACCCGGAGCTGACGGTGGGCATGCCGCCCTTCATCACCGCCGGGACCGGGCTGGATGCCTTTGCCCATTGTGTCGAGGCGTTTTCCTCGCCGCATTATCATCCGATGTCGCAGGGCATGGCGCTGGAAGGGATGCGGCTGGTCAAGGACTATCTGCCGCGTGCCTATGCGGATGGCAGCGATATCGAGGCGCGGGCGCAGATGATGGCGGCGGCGGCGATGGGGGCAACGGCCTTTCAGAAGGGGTTGGGGGCGATCCATGCGCTGTCGCATCCGATCGGGGCGATCTACCACACGCATCATGGCACCACGAATGCGGTCTGCATGCCCGCGGTGCTGCAGTTCAACCGGCCCGAGATCGAGGGCGTGATCGAACGCGCGGCGCGCTATCTGGGCATCGACGGGGGCTTTGACGGGTTCGCGGCCTTCGTGGACGCGTTGAATGCCTCGATGGGTATCCCGAAATCGCTGAGCGAGATGGGGATCGAAAACCTGGACATGGACCGTGTCGTCAAGGGGGCGCTGGCCGACCCCAGCACGGGTGGCAATCCGGTGAAGATGACGGCAGAGAATACCCGGGCATTGCTGGAAAAGTTGCTCTGACAGGGTGATTGCCGGGCGTATGTGGCCGGGGTGCGCATGGCGCCTCGGGACCCGGGTGCGCGGCATGCGGGGCCGCAATGCCTCTCGTGAAGACATGTCATGTAAGACCTGTCAAATATGACATGTCTTCATTTGCGGGGGACATGGCGCAAGGTGCCGCAGGATGCAGCCGTGGGGAGGCTGCGTCGCTTTGCTTGCAGGGTGCGGCACTGCAGGAGGGCGCTGCCTCAATCCTTGAACACCGCCAGCCCAAGCCATTCCGCGATCAGGGCGGGGGTTTCCTCGCCCTCGATCTCGACCGTCAGAAGGTTCTCGCGCATCATCTTTTCCTTGCCCCGCGCGCGCACGGCCTGAAGGGTAAAGCGCCCCCGCAGTCGCGATCCGGCCAACACGGGTTTGAGAAACCGCAGCTTGTTCATGCCATAGTTCACGCCCATGACCTGCCCCGGCAGCATCGAAAAGCAATCATAGGCAAAGCGGCTGGCCAGCGACAGGGTCAGGAACCCATGCGCGATGGCGCCGCCAAAGGGCGTCTCGGCGGCGGCGCGTTCCGGGTCCACATGAATCCACTGCATGTCATGGGTGGTTTCGGCGAATTGGTCGATCATCGCCTGATCGACCAGAATCCAGTTCGACACACCAACTTCGGTGCCGATCAGTTTCTCGCTGGCCGCGAGGGCCTCTTGCATGGCGGACATCGTCCTTGCTCCTTCAGCTTGGGTCGGCGGCAACGCGCACCATGCGCTTGCCCTTGTTGTCACCGGCCAGCAGGCCGATCAGCGCCGCCGGTGCGTTTTCCAGCCCCTCGACGATATCCTCGGTGACCTTGATCTGTCCGCTGGCCACCCAATGCTGCAGGGCGCGCAGGCATTTGGCGTCGTTGCGGGCGAAATCCATCACGATGAACCCTTCCATCCGGAGCCGTTTCACCACAATCGCGCCGGGTAGGTTGCGCGGGCCGGAGGGGGCGTCGGTATCATACTGGCTGATCGCGCCGCAGCAGACAATACGGCCCTTTTCGTTCATGACATTCAGCGCGGATTCCAGGACCTTGCCACCCACATTGTCGAAATAGACATCCGCCCCGTCCGGGCAGGCTTCGGCCAGTGCCCGCGACAATCCGCCTTCGCGGTAATCGACGCAGGCGTCAAAGCCCAGTTCCTCCTGCACCCATTTGCATTTCTCCGCGCCGCCGGCGATGCCGACCACGCGGCATCCCAGCGCCTTGGCGATCTGGCCCACATAGGCCCCCACCGACCCGGCAGCGGCAGAGACCAGCACGGTTTCGCCCGCCACCGGCTGACCGATGGAGATGAGCCCGTGATAGGCGGTCTTTCCCGCGATGCCATAGACCGACATCAGATGCGAAAGCTGCGGCACCTTCGGCAGTTTCTGGGCCTTGTGCGCGGGCAGGGTGACATAGTCGGACCATGTCGCCTCCGCCGCCACAAGATCACCGACGGAGAGTTTGGGGCTGTTGGAGGCCATGACCTCGCAGATGGCATAGGTCGGCATGGCATCTCCCGCCTGCACGGCGGCGCGGTAGGTCGCGCCCTTCATCCAGGACCGGTTTGCCGCGTCGATGGACATCAGGATCACCCGCAGCAGCACCTCGCCCGCGCCGGGTTCGGGCATGGCGGTTTCCGTCATCCTGAAATGGTCGGGGGTCAGCGCATCGCTGGGCAGTTCGGCAATCACGATCTGGCGATTTGTCATGGGATATGTCCTATTGGGTTGAATTGAGAAGGAGTGAGGTATGAGCAATGAAGCGCGCCAGCACAGGTTCCAGCCCCCGTCGGGGGCCGCTGACCTGTTGCTGATCCGGCATGGTGAGACGCAGGCGGCGATCCGGGGGCAGGATTTCCCGATGGTGGACGGGCAGGGCGACCCGGCACTGCGCCCCGAGGGCGAGGCGCAGGCGCAGGCCGTCGCGGCGCGGCTGAAGGATCAGCCGATCCGCGCGATCTATGTGACCACCATGCAGCGCACCCATCAGACGGCGGCCCCGCTGGCCGGGGCGCTGGGTCTGACGCCAAGGGTCGAGCCGGACCTGCGCGAAGTGCATCTGGGCGATTGGGACGGCGGCGAATACCGGTTCCGCGCCGCCGAGAATGATCCGGTCATCCTGCGCATGCGCGAATTGCAGGACTGGGGCGCGCTTCCGGGGGCGGAGCCGCGCGATGCCTTCTTCGGCCGCGTGCGGCGCGGGCTGACGCGGATTGCGGCGGCGCATCCCGACGAACTGGTGGCGGTCGTCGTGCACGGCGGTGTGATCGGCGCGGCGCTGGCCCTCGCCACCGAGTCCCGGCCCTTCGGCTTCTCCGGGGCCGACAACGGCTCGATCAGCCGTCTCGTGGTGCAGGGGGACCAGATGATCCTGCGGGGTTTCAACGATGTGTCGCATCTTTGAACGGCGCTGAGTGACAAGATGCCCGGGGGGCGGCAGCGCCCGCCGGATCTTTCTCACGCCACCGTCACCACGACCTTGCCCAGCACCTTGCGGTCCTGCATCATTTCCAGCGCCTCTGCCGCCTTTTCCAGCGGGAAACGCGCGGAAATGCGCGGCTTGATCTGACCATCCGCATACATCCGGAACAGATCCTGCATGTTCTCTGCGTGGGCCAAGGGTTCACGGGCGGTATGCGCGCCCCAGAAGACGCCGACAATCTGACAGCCCTTGAGCAGGGTCAGGTTCAGCGGCAGCTTGGGAATGCCCGCCGGGAAACCCACGACCAGGAACCGCCCCTTCCAGGCCAGCGCCCGCACGGCAGGTTCGGCATAATTGCCGCCCACGGCGTCATAGACGACATCGACGCCGTCACCGCCTGCCAGTTTCTTGATCTGGCTGGAAAACTCCTTTTGCGCATCGCGGTCCAGCTCGCGCGGATAGATCAATGTTTCGTCCGCGCCGAGGTCGCGGCAGAACTGCGCCTTTTCCTCGGAGGAAACGGCGGCGATCACCCGTGCGCCCGCCGCCTTGCCCAACTCGATTGCCGCCGCGCCGACGCCGCCTGCGGCACCGAGGATCAGCAGGGTTTCCCCCGGCTGGATTGCCGCGCGGTCCTTGAGCGCGTGATGCGATGTGCCATAGGTCAGCACCAGGCAGGAGGCTTCCTCGTAGGGCATGTCATCGGGGATCTTGATGACCTTGGTCACATCCGCCACCACATGGGTGGCAAAGCCGCCAAAGCCGGTCATCGCCAGCACCCGGTCGCCGGGGGCAAAGTCCGCCACGCCGTCACCGACGGCCTCGATCTCTCCCGCGACTTCGCCGCCCGGTGCAAAGGGGCGTGGCGGTTTCATCTGATACATGTCACGAATGATCAGCGTGTCGGGAAAGTTCAGCCCGGCGGCATGCACCCGCAGCCGCACCTGGCCCTTGCCGGGCTCGGGTGTGTCGATCTCTTTCAGGACCAGTGTTTCCGGTCCGCCCGGTGCTTCGCTCAGCATCGCTTTCATCTGTAATTCCTCCCGAATTCGGTTGCGCCTCAGTAGGGGACGCAGCGTCTCTTCTTGTCAATCCAATTTCGAAAGGGCATTCTGCTCTGCGGAATGATGCGGCGGGAAGTGACGCAGCGTTCCCTTGGGAGGGAGACATATATGAGTGCCGAAACGACGCCCGATGCGTTCCGCGAAGAGTTGCGCGCATGGCTTGAGGAAAACTGTCCGCAGGAAATGCGGGATGGCAAGATGACCGAAAACGGCATCTGCTGGGGCGGCAAGAACTGGCAGTTCACGTCAGATGCGCAAAAGCAGTGGCTCGAACGCTGCGCCGCCAGGGGATACACCGTGCCGACCTGGCCGAAGGACTATGGCGGGGCGGGGCTGAACCGGGCGCAGGAAAAGATATTCCATCAGGAGATGGACCGTATCAATGCGCGCAAGCCGTTGCAGAGTTTCGGCATCTGGATGCTGGGCCCGGCGCTGCTGCACTTTGGCTCTCATGAACAAAAGCTGCATTATCTGCCGCCAATCGCACGCGGTGAAATCCGCTGGTGCCAGGGGTATTCCGAACCCGGTGCCGGGTCCGATCTGGCCAATGTGCAGACCAAAGGCGAGGACAGGGGCGATCACTGGCTGGTCAACGGGCAGAAGATCTGGACCTCCTACGCGGACAAGGCCGACTGGATCTTCGCGCTGGTGCGCACCGACCGCGAGGCGCCCAAGCACAAGGGCATTTCATTCCTGCTGATGAACATGGAAGACGCGGGAGTCGAGACGCGCCCGATCAAGATGATCAGCGGCATTTCACCCTTTTGCGAGACCTTCTTTACCGATGTGAAGGTGCCCAAGGATCAGATCGTGGGCGAAGAGAATCGCGGCTGGGACGTGGCGAAATACCTGCTGACCCATGAGCGCGAGATGATTTCCGGTGGTGGCGCGGGCCTGTCGGGTGGCGGTCGCGCGCTGGGTGCGGTGATCAATGACACCATGGAGGGGATCAGCGACGCGACCCTGCGCGCCGATGCGATGCGCTGCGAGATTGATTCGCTGGCCATCGGCCTGACGCTGGAACGCTACAAGGATCAGGCAGAGGCCGGGCAGGGCGCGGGCGATGCCTCGGCCATGCTGAAATACATGGGCACCGAGCTGAACAAGCGGCGGCACGAGCTGATGATGACGGCAGGTGGATCGGATGCGCTGGAATGGGATGGCCCGCTGGGCAACCGCGCAGGCGACTGGCTGCGCACCAAGGCGAATTCGATCGAGGGTGGCACCAGCGAGGTGATGCTGTCGATTGTCTCGCGCCGCGTTCTTGGATTGCCGGGGTAGGATCATGGAAAAACTTGTACTGACGGAAGAAGAAACCATGCTCGCCGATATGGCGCGCGGGTATCTGGATGGCGCGGCACCGGTCGCCAAGCTGCGCAAGATGCGCGATGCGAACGAGACCCATGATGCGGCGCTCTGGAAGGAAATGGCCGAGATGGGCTGGGCCGGGGTGCTGGTGCCGGAGGCGCAGGGTGGCTCTGACATGGGGTACGCCGCCGCCAATGTGCTGGCGCGCGAAATGGGCAAGACGCTGACGGTCAGCCCCTTCATCTCCAGTGCCGTGATCGCGGCCACGGCCCTGCGGCAGGTAGCCGATGCCCGTGCGGAGGCAGCACTGGCGCGCATCGCGGCGGGTGAGGCGACCTATGCTCTGGCGGTGGATGAGGGGATCAAGTTCGATCCCGAGGCCACGCAGATGACAGCGCGCGCGGATGGGAATGGTTTCCGGCTGAGCGGGAAGAAGCAATTTGTCGTCGATGGCGCGATGGCCGACCGGCTGCTGGTGCTGGCGCGGACGGAGAACGGGCTGACCCTGTTCGACATCCCGGCGGACCGTGCTGGTGTGACCCGCGACCGCAGCAATATGATCGACGCCCGCGATGCGGCGCGGATCACCTTTGATGACGTGGAGGCCACGGGCGAGGATGTGCTGGGCCAGGTCGATCAGGCGATGAAGGTGCTGAAACCGGCACTGATGGCCGGCCAGGGCGCGCTTGCCGCCGAGATGACGGGGCTGGCTGCCGGGGCCTTCGACATGACCGTGGGCTACATCAAGGAGCGCAAGCAGTTCGGCGTGGAAATCGCCCGCTTTCAGGCGCTTCAGCATCGGGCGGCGCATCTGTGGTGCGAGATCGAGGTGACGGCATCGGCGATCCTGAATGCGGGTCGCATGATGGATGCGGACCCGGAGAATGCGGCGCTGGCGATATCGCTGGCCAAGGCCCGCGCGACCCAGACGGCGACGCTGGCGGTGCAGGAAGGGGTGCAGATGCACGGTGGCATCGGCATGACGGATGCCTATGATATGGGGTTCTACATGAAACGCGCGCGGGTGGGTGCGGAATGGCTGGGCGACTACAGCTATCACGCCGAACAGGTCGCAGCGGCAAGGGGGTTTTAAATGGATATCAACACGTTATTCGGTCTTGAGGGCAAAGTGGCGCTGGTCACCGGCGGGGCCACCGGCATCGGCCGGATGGCCGCAGAAGGGCTGGTGCGCGCCGGGGCCACGGTGCTGCTGGCCAGTCGCAAGGGTGAGGCCTGCGAAGCTGTCGCGAAAGAGCTGAACGCCATGGGCGCATCCGGCAAGGCGGTTGGTTTTGCCGGGGACGTCGGCACCGAAGCGGGCGTCGATGCGCTGGTCAAGACGGTGCAGCAATACACCGACCGGCTGGACATCCTGATGAACAATGCCGGCATCACCTGGGGCGCGCCCTTGGGCGATTTCCCGTTCAAGGCCTGGGAAAAGGTGATGAACGTGAACGTGGCGGGGCTGTTCGACCTGACGCAGAAACTGCTGCCGATGCTGCGCGCCTCGGGCAGCGTGGATGACCCCGCGCGGGTGGTCAATGTCGGCTCCGTCATGGGCGAGCGCGAGATGGGCGATGGCGCCTACAGCTATGCCGCCTCCAAGGCCGCCGTGATCCACCTGAGCAAGATCCTCGCCAAGGAGCTTGCGGGCGAGGCGATCACCGTGAATGCGCTGGCCCCCGGACCTTTTGTCAGCCGCATGACCGCCTTTGCCACCCATGACGAAGACATGCGCAGCAGGGTCGGCGACGACGTGCCGTTGAAGCGCGTGGGCCGGGATGAGGATATCGCGGGCTGCATGCTGTTCCTCTGCGGACGGGGCGGGGCCTATGTGACCGGCGCGGTGATCCCGGTGTCGGGCGGCATCAACGTGATGTCCGGCCCCAACATCTTTGAACAGGCGCTGCACTGATGGCTGATATCCGGTTTGATGGAAGGGTGGCGATTGTCACCGGTGCGGGCGTCGGCCTGGGCCGGTCTCATGCGCTGGGTCTTGCCGCGCGCGGCGCGAAGGTTGTGGTGAACGATCTGGGCGTGGCCCGCGACGGCACCGGCACATCGTCAGAGGCGGCCAAGGCCGTGGTGGCCGAGATCAAGGCAATGGGCGGCGAGGCGATGAGCCATGGCGCCGATGTGTCTGACGAGGCTGCGGTCAGGGATATGGTGGCGCAGGCGATGGACGCCTGGGGCCGCATCGACATCTGCGTGAACAATGCGGGCATCCTGCTGGACAAGACCTTTGCCAAGATGGAAATGTCCGCCTTCCGCAAGGTGGTGGATGTGCATCTGATCGGGTCGGCCAATGTGGCCCATGCCTGCTGGCCGCATATGCGCGAACAGAAATACGGGCGTATCGTGCTGACTTCCTCCGCCTCGGGGCTTTATGGCAACTTCGGTCAGTCGAACTATGGCGCGGCCAAGGCGGCGATGCTGGGGCTGATGAACGTGCTGCACATGGAAGGTGCGCGCGACAACATCCGGGTGAACACGCTGGCCCCCACCGCCGCCACCCGGATGACCGCCGATCTGCTGCCGGCCGAGGCGCAGGAGCTGCTGGCCCCTGAAACCATCACGCCCGGTCTGCTGTATCTGGTCAGCGAGGATGGCCCCAGCCAGGTCATTCTGGGGGCCGGCGCGGGCAGCTTTGCCGAAACGCGGGTCTATGAGACGCGCGGCATCACCCTGATGGGCGAAGACAACACACCCGAGGAAGTGGCGGCGCGGTTCGACGACATCCGCAATCCCAAGGACCAAGAACAACTGGGCGACGCCTTCGGCCAGACCAAGAAATACGCCCTCAATGCAGCGCAGGCCCGTGGCCTGAAGCTCGACTGGTAACATAGGAGATTACCCATGCGCGACGCAGTCATCGTATCCACAGCCCGCACCCCGATCGGCAAGGCCTATCGCGGGGCGTTCAACAACACCACGCCGCAGGCGCTGGCGGCCCATGCCATCGAACATGCGGTCAAGCGTGCCGGGGTGGACCCTGCCGAGATTCAGGACTGCATCATCGGTGCGGCCCTGCAGCAAGGCCATTCGGCGGGCAATATCGCGCGTCAGGCGGCGATCCGGGCGGGCCTGCCGGTGACAGTTGCAGGCATGTCGCTGGACCGCCAATGCGCCTCCGGCATGATGGCGATTGCCACGGCGGCCAAGCAGGTGGTGATGGACGGCATGGACGTGGTTGTCGGCGGCGGGGTGGAAAGCATCTCGATGGTGCAGACCCCGGAAATGCGGGTCAAGGCGGACGGCTGGCTGAAAGAGCACAAGCCGGAAATCTACATGTCGATGCTGGAGACGGCGGAAACCGTGGCCGAACGCTATAACGTCAGCCGCGAGCGTCAGGACGAATATGCCGCGCGGTCGCAGGAGCTGACCCATCTGGCGCAGGAAGCGGGCAAGTTCGACGATGAGATCGTGCCGCTGCCCAGCAAGATGATGGTGCAGAACAAGGAAACCAAGGAGATCACCGAACATGAGGTGACGCTTGAGAAGGACGAGGGCAACCGCCCCGGCACCACGGCGGAAAGCCTTGCGGGGCTCCAGCCGGTACACAAGAACGGCATCCACATCGCGGAAGGCAAATACATCACCGCCGGGAACGCCTCGCAATTGTCTGATGGCGCTTCTGCCACCGTGGTGATGGAGGCGAAGAAGGCCGAGCAGATGGGCCTGCAGCCGCTGGGCCGCTATGTCGGCGTGATGGCGGCGGGCTGCGAGCCCGACGAGATGGGCATCGGCCCGATCTATGCCGTGCCGCCGCTGCTCAAGGCGCATGGGCTGACGATGGATGACATCGGCCTGTGGGAGCTGAACGAAGCCTTCGCGGTGCAGGTGATCCAGTCGCGCGATGTGCTGGGGATTCCGGATGAACTGCTGAACGTGAACGGCGGCGCGATCTCCATCGGGCATCCCTATGGCATGTCGGGCGCCCGCATGGTCGGCCATGCGCTGATCGAGGGCAAGCGCCGCGGTGCCAAATATGTGGTCTGCACCATGTGTGTCGGCGGCGGCATGGGGGCTGCGGGCCTGTTCGAGGTTCTGTAACCCCTTGCGCTTTGCCAACAAGAGGGGCGGGTTCACCCGCCCCCTGACCGTCAACATGACCCTGACAGGAGCCACGATGCCCCGCGACGATTCCCATCTGCCCAAGGCACTGCAAGGGTTGCGCTTGCCCATGATCGCCTCTCCCCTGTTCATCATTTCGGTGCCGAAACTGGTGATTGCGCAGTGCAAGGCGGGCATTGTCGGTGCCTTTCCCGCGCTGAATGCCCGCGAGGCGGAGGGCGAGCATCCGTTGCTCGACACCTGGCTGACCGAAATCCGCGAGGAGCTGGACCGTCACAACCAATCGAACCCCGATCACCCGGCAGCGCCCTATGCGGTGAACCAGATCGTGCATCGGTCGAACGGCAGGCTTGAGCGGGATCTGGAAATTTGCGCGAAACACGAGGTGCCGATCTGGATCACTTCGCTGGGCGCCCGGACAGAGGTGAACGAGGCCGCGCATTCCTGCGGCGGCATCGTGCTGCACGACATCATCAACAACACTTTCGCAAGGAAGGCGATTGAAAAGGGCGCGGATGGTCTGGTGGCTGTGGCTGCCGGGGCCGGGGGGCATGCGGGGCAGCAATCGCCCTTTGCCCTGATGCGTGAAATCCGCGAATGGTTCGACGGGCCGGTGGCGCTGTCGGGTGCCATCGCCACGGGCGAGGCGCTGCTTGCCGCCCGCGCGGCGGGGGCCGATCTGGGCTATACCGGTTCGCCCTTCATCGCCACGGACGAAGCCAACGCCGACGACGCCTACAAGCAGATGATCGTCTCGGGCGGGGCCGAGGATATTGTTTATTCCTCTTTGTTCACAGGGGTCTGGGGCAATTACCTCAAGGATTCGGTCCGCAATGCAGGGATGGATCCGGACAATCTGCCGACGGCGGATGCATCGTCGATGAACTTTGGTCAGGACCGTGAAAAGCCGAAAGCATGGAAAACCATCTGGGGCTCCGGGCAGGGCATTGGCGCGGTGAAATCGGTGGGCCCTGCGGGTCAAATCGTCGACCGGATGGCGCACGAATACCTCGCTGCGGGCCGGAAACTGGCGGCGGAGTTCTCGTGAAGGATATGCTTGATACGATAGGGGCCGGGAACGGATGTCCCGCGGATTTCCTGCCTCCTGCAGGGGAGCGCCATGGCTGAATTGCTTGTCATCCGCCATGGGCAGGCCTCCTTCGGGCAGGACAATTACGACGTGCTGTCCGACCTTGGCCAGCGGCAGGCGGCTGCCGTGGGCGCGGTGCTGCGTGACATGGATTGGGTGCCGGACCGTCTGATCACCGGCACGCTGACCCGGCAGAAGGACACGCTGTCGGCCATGGGGTTCACCGCCACCCCGGAGGAGCACGCCGGCTTCAACGAATACGATTTTCACGACCTGCTGCATGCGCGTTATCGCGGGAAGGTGCCGGAACTGGTCAAGGGGGACCGCAAGACCCATTTCCGGGCGCTGCGGGATACCATTTTCGAGTGGCAGGAGGATGCTTTTGACGGGGCGGCAGAGACCTGGGGTGAGTTCGCGGCACGGGTCGAGGCGGCCCGCGTCTTTGCCACCGATACGGATGCCCGGCGGGTGCTGGTGATCTCATCGGGGGGCGTCATCGGGCAATTGACGGCTGCATCGCTTGGCGCACCCATCGCCCAGATGATGAACCTGAACCTGCAGGTCAAGAATTCCTCCATCACGCGTTTCATGTTCTCGGGCAGCAGTTTTTCCCTGCATGAGTTCAACGCCACACCGCATTTTTCGCACGCTGCGGGTGCGGAACTGCTAAGTTACAGTTAAGGATCTGGTCATGAGCGCAGACACACAGACATTGGACGAAGCCGCCGTCAGCGCCTATCTGCGTGACAATCTTCCGGGCTTTGACGGGCTGACGGCTGTCACCAAATTCCAGGGCGGTCAGTCGAACCCGACCTTCCTGCTGGAAACCCCCAGCCGGAAATACGTGCTGCGGCGCAAGCCCCCGGGGGTCCTGTTGAAATCCGCCCATGCGGTCGACCGCGAGTTTCGCGTGCAGCGCGCGCTGGCGGACACCGATGTGCCGGTCGCGAAGATGCATCTGCTGTGCGAGGATGACGCGGTGATCGGCTCGGCCTTTTACATCATGGACCATGTGCCGGGGCGCAATTTCAACCAGCCCACGATGGACGGCGTGTCGGTGCAGGACCGGGGCCGGATCATCGACGAGATGAACCGCGTGCTGGCCGCCCTGCATGAGGTCGATATCGACGCCGTGGGGCTGAGCGACTTTGGACCGGTGGGCAATTACTTCGAACGCCAGGTGGGGCGGTGGAGCAAGCAGTACAAGGCCTCCGAGACCGAGGATATCCCGGCGATGAACCATCTGATGAAGGCGCTGGTGGCCGAATGCCCCGAAGACGATGGCCAGCGCAGGCTGGTGCACGGGGATTACCGGCTCGACAACATGATCTATGACGCGCAGACCACCGATTGCCGGGCGGTGCTGGATTGGGAGCTGTCCACCATTGGCCACCCCTTTGCCGATCTGGCGGCGGTCATCATGCAATGGCAGATGCCCGCGGGCGCCGAAGGGCGCGGTATGGGCGGGCTTGACCGGGCGGCGCTGGGCCTGCCCTCGGACGAAGAATTCATCGCGGCCTATTGCCAGCGGCGCGGTCTGAAAGGTATCGACCATTTCGGCTATTATCTGGCATTCAATTTTTTCCGGATGGCGGCGATCATCCAGGGCGTTCACAAGCGCGCGCTGGACGGCAATGCCTCAAACCCCGAGCGGGCCATGAAGCTGGGACAATATGTTCCCGTTTTTGCGCAGCACGGGGTGGATTCACTCAAGCGGTAAAGAGACTTATGGACGAATTTGGCACCGACCTCGGCGAAGGCAAAGACCGGAATTTCGTGACCGCACTGGCGCGCGGCCTGGATATCCTGCGCTGTTTCCGACCCAATGAGGTGACGCTGACAAATTCGGATTTTTCGGAGCGGACGGGCCTGCCCAAGGCCACGATCTCGCGTCTGACCCATACGCTCTGTGCGCTGGATTACCTTGTGGCCGATGCGCGGGTCGGAACCTACCGGCTGAGTTCCGGTGTGCTTCAGCTTGGGTTCAGCGCCTTGAATTCAATGGATATTTCTGCCCGGGCCGAGACGGAGATGCGCGCGCTTCGGGACGGGCCGAACAGCTATATCACCGTGGCGCTGGGCGAACAGCACCGGCTGGACGTGATTTACATCGCCACCCAGAATTCATTCGAAGGGGTCTCCCTGACAATGCGGATCGGGTCGCGCCTGCCGCTGTTCAGATCGGCCATCGGGCGGGCGATCCTGGTGGGCATGTCGGATGCCGAACGCGAACAGATCTTCCAGGTTGCAGCGCAACAGGGGCAGGATGTCGAAGATGAAGGGCGGGCGAATTACAAGGCCGGCCTGAGCGAGTACAAGGCCAAGGGGTTCTGCTCCAGCTACGGTGACTGGCGCAGCGATGTGAACGGCATCGCCGTGCCGGTGATGGGCACCGATGGCAAACGCGTCTACGGGCTGAACGTTGGCGGACCCTCGTTCGGGGTCAAGAAAAAGCAGCTTGAAACCGTCTATGCGCCCCGCCTGATCAAGGCGGCGGAGCTGATCAGCCTGCGCGGCTGAGAGCGCCGTCAGGCCGCAGAGAATCGCCTGAAAGTAAGCGGACATTTGTTTCGCACAGCGGAATGCGTAAAAGTCATAATATTTCGCGACGGTGAAAAAATCGTGATTTTCGATCCGATTTCTCACGTTTTCGCGAGAGAAAACGCGCAGTATTCACGGGTTAAAAAAACCGGGAAAATGCTTTTTTTACAGTCATTTCGCCCCTTCGGATCCATGCCTTTCCAAGCACCTGTTTCCATTTATTATTCAATTTCAGCGCCTTATCGGGAAATTCGTGCCGATGCGCAAAGTGAGGTCACTGCCCGAATGTGGGGCAGCGCCGGATTTTCGGATGAAGTGACGCTAGGTCGGATGCCATCACCAGCCTTGACTTTGGCCTCTGGTATGCAAGGCTCAGCCTGCGACCGGAAGCGTCCCAAGCGAACGCAAAACAGGTCGCCATAGGGAGGAATATATGAAAAATATCACCAAGCTGGGCGTGGTCTCGGCCCTGTCACTTATTGTGGGCGCCTCTGCGTCCTTTGCCGAAACAATCAAGATCGCCTTCATCGACCCGCTGAGCGGACCTTTCGCAAGCACCGGTACAAACGGGTTGCATCAGTTCGAATTCGCGGCCGACTATATGGTCAACCAGAAGGGCGGCGTTCTGGACGGCGACACGTTTGAAGTTGTCGGTTTCGACAACAAGATCAGCCCCAAGGAATCCCTGATCCAGCTGCAGGTCGCGATTGACCAGGGCATTCGCTATATCGTGCAGGGCAACAGCTCCGGCGTGGCGAACGCGCTGACCGAAGCGATCGAGAAGCACAACAAGCGCAACCCCGACAGCCGCGTTCTGTTCCTGAACTACGCTGCTGTTGACCCGGCGCTGACCAACGAGAAATGCAACTTCTGGCACTTCCGTTTCGACGCCAACGCGGACATCAAGATGGATGCGCTGACCGATGTGATCGTCGCGGACGAGAACATCAAGAAGGTCTATATCATTGGTCAGGACTATTCCTTCGGCAAGGCCGTGTCTGATGCGGCAAACAAGATGCTGGGCGAAAAACGTGCCGACATCGAAATTGTCGGCGACGAGCTGCACCCCATCGGCAAGGTCAAGGATTTCACCCCCTACGCGCGCAAGATCGTTGCATCCGGTGCGGATGCCGTGATTACCGGCAACTGGGGCGCTGACATGCTGGGTCTGGGCAAGGCGATCATCGACAACGGTTTCGAAGGACCGATCTATACCTATTATGCGGCAGGCTCCGGCATGACCGCGGCCTTCGGTGACAGCGGCAAGGGTCGTATTCGCCTGATTTCCCAGGGCAGCATCAACCCGATCGGCTCCGAGGAGGCGCGTGCCACCTATGAGGCGTTCGAAGCCAAATACCCGGATGGCAACATCGACCAGAGCCGGATCTTCAACGTGATCGGCATGCTGGCGACCGCCATCGAGGAAGCGGGTACAGCGGATGATGTCGTGGCCGTCGCTTCCAAGCTGGAAGGCATGGAGTATGACAGCATGTGGGGCGGTAAACTGTTCATGCGTCCGCAGGATCACCAGTTGATCCAGGACATGCATGTCGGCGTCCACACCGATGAGAACATCGACTTCGACTACGACCAGTCCGGTTTTGGCATTGTCAACGAGTCAACCATCGAGATGGCCTCCATGGACAGCCCGACCACCTGCGAGATGAAGCGCCCCGAATAAGGTGCTGCCGGTCCGTTCCCGGCGCTGCCGGGGACGGACCTTTTCATTCGCGTCACACGACCTTGCCATATCCTAGCCGGAGGGGCCAATGGACCTCATTCTCGTCAATATCATCGACGGGCTGGTAACCGGACTGCTGCTGTTCATGCTGTCTGCCGGTCTGACCCTGATTTTCTCAATGATGGGCGTTCTGAACTTTGCCCATGCCAGCTTTTATATGTTGGGGGCCTATTTCGCCTATCAGATCAGCATCGCGCTGGGATTCTGGATGGGCTTGCTGCTGGCGCCGCTGATTGTCGGCGTACTGGGCGCCGGGGTCGAACGATACGGGCTCAGGCGGGTGCACCAATATGGCCACGTGCCGGAGCTGATCTTTACCTTCGGCCTTGCCCTGCTGATCGAGGAACTGGTGCAGTTCATCTGGGGCAAGAACCAGATGCCCTATTTCGTGCCTGATGCGCTGAACTTCTCGGCCTTCGCCATCGCGGGCAACTCCATTCCCGCCTACAAGATTTTCATGATCTTCATCTCCATCGGGATCTTTATCGGGCTGCTTTACATCCTGACCCGGACGCGGGTGGGCATGATCATCCAGGCCGCGCTCAGCTATCCGCGCACGGTCGAGGCGCTGGGCCATAACGTGCCGCTGATCTTCATGGGGGTATTCGGTGTCGGCACGGCGCTGGCCGGTGTTGCCGGGGTCATCGCAGGGCCGGTGCTGGGCACCTTTCCGGGCATGGCCTTTGTGCTGGGGTCCATCGTCTTTGTGACCATCGTGATCGGGGGGCTTGGATCCCTGTGGGGCGCATTGGTTGCGTCGCTGCTGATCGGATGGATCACCACCTTCGCCAAATCCTACAACATCGAGATGGCCGATATCCTGAACGGCATCGGCATCGGCACACCCGAGAACCTGGACGAGAGCGTGTTTCGCGACTTCTGGACCATCACAAGCCCGCAGATCGCAGACATTCTGCCCTATATCCTGATGGTGCTGATCCTCATCTTCCGGCCTTCGGGACTTTTCGGAAAGCGTCACTCATGACCGATCAAATCACCACCGACCCGACCAAACCATCCGAGCGGATGCGCGCCGGTTCCATGACCCTGACCCTCGGTCCCTGGATCGTGGCGGCAGTGTTGCTGGCGGTGCTGCCGTTCATCTTCACCAACAACTCCTCGATCACCATCATGAACCAGATGTGGATCACGGTGATCTTTGCGCTGGCCTACAACATGCTGCTGGGACAGGGGGGCATGCTGTCTTTCGGACATGCGGTCTATGCCGGGGTCGGCGGGTTCGCCTGCATGCACATCATGAATGCCTCCGACTTCTTTGCGGCGCTGCCCTTGCCGGTGCTGCCGGTCTTTGGCGGGCTGTTCGGCATGGGGCTGGCGATGATTGTCGGCAGTTTCTCCACCCGCAGCGCGGGCACCGTATTCGCCATGATCTCGCTTGGCGTGGGCGAGCTGATCGCCGCCTGTTCGGTGATCATCGTCGCCTTCTTCGGTGGCGAGGAAGGCGTGTCGGGCGACCGGACCTATGCGCGGCCCTTCTTCGGCACCGAATTCCTGCAACAGATCGAGGTGTACTACCTGATTTCCGCCTGGGTCCTGATCGCGGCCGCACTGATGTACCTGTGGTCGCGTACCCCGGTGGGGCGGATGGCCAATGCCGTGCGCGACAATCCGGAACGGGCCGAGTTTCTGGGCTATTCGGCGCGCTGGGTTCGGTTCTACAGCTTTGTCGCCTCGGGGTTCTTTGCCGGGATCGCGGGCGGGCTCTTTGCCATCAACTATGAGATCCTGACCGAGGAAAACCTGAACACCACGTCTTCGGGCGTCATCCTGCTGGTGACCTTCCTGGGCGGCGTCGGTTTCTTCTTCGGGCCGATCATCGGGGCCATCGCCTTTACCCTGCTGCAGACCGTGCTCAGCCTGCAAACGGAGCTTTGGGCGTTTTATGCAGGCACGCTTTTTGTCGCCACGGTGATGTTCTTTCCGGGCGGTCTTGCCGGGCTGATGATGATGCATGTGCCGGTGTTCAAACTGGGCAAGGCAAGGTTGCTGATATGGCCCTACCTCAAGACCCTGCTGCCGGCCCTGATTGGCATACTTGGTCTGTCAGCGCTGGTGGAAATGGTATTCCATGTGCGCCACGCGGCCTATGGGGACGATGAGATGACGCTGTTCTGGACCACGTTCAACAGCCACGACATCCTGCCCTGGGTGATTGCCCTCGGGGTGACGGCCATTGCCCTTGGCATCACCCGCGCCAATGTGCCTGCGCTGCGGGATGCCTGGAACGAAGCAAATACGGCAGGAGGCAGCGCATGAGCACCCCGGCACTTGAACTGAGCGGCCTCAAGAAGAGCTTTGGCAAGGCAGAGATCATTCGTGGCATCGACCTGTCCATCGGCAAATCGGAACGCCATGCGGTCATCGGGCCGAACGGGGCGGGGAAATCCACGCTGTTCAACCTGATCACCGCGCGTTTCCAGCCCACGGCAGGCACCGTGAAACTGCACGGGGAGGACCTGATCGGTCTGGAACCCTACCAGATCAACCGCAAGGGGCTGTCGCGGTCGTTCCAGATCACCAATATCTTTCCCAAGATGACGGTTTTCGAGAACGTGCGCTGTGCCCTGCTTTGGTCGCAGGGGTACAGGTACAGCTTCTGGAACCTGGTGAACCGCAGCCGTGACCTGACCGAAGGGGCAGAGGCGATCCTGGAGCAGATCAACCTGACAGAGCGGCGCAACCTGCCTGCCGGTACGCTTTCCTATGCCGAACAGCGTGCGCTTGAGATCGGGATCACCATTGCCGGTGGTGCGGATGTGATCATGCTGGATGAACCCACCGCCGGGATGAGCCATTCGGAAACCGATTACATCACCGACCTGATCATGAAGGTGACCGAGGGCAAGACCCTGATCATGGTGGAACATGACATGGGTGTCGTATTCGGCCTCGCGGACCGCATTTCGGTGCTGGTCTACGGCGAAATCATCGCGACAGGCAAACCCGAAGAGGTGCGCGGCGATCCCAAGGTGCAGGAAGCCTATCTTGGCGCGGCATTGGAGGCAGAACACTGATGATCGAAGTCACCGACATGCATGCCTATTATGGCAAGTCCCACATCCTTCAGGGCGTGTCCCTGAACGTGCAGGAGGGCGAGATCGTGGCCCTTCTGGGCCGCAACGGCGTGGGCCGGTCCACCACCTGCAAGGCCATCATGGGCGAGGTCGAACCGAAGGGTTCGGTCAAGTTCAGAGGCAAGGAGATTGCGGGCAAGAAGGCCTATGAAATCGCCAACATGGGCATCGGCTATGTGCCCGAGAACCGCGACATTTTCCCCGGTCTGACCACGCGGCAGAACCTGACGCTGGGTCTGAAGCCGGGGCAGAAGGACGGTGCCGGGCGCTGGTCCATGCAGGCGATGTTCGAGATGTTCGAGAACCTCGATCGCCGTGCCGATGTCGAGGCTTCTGTGTTGTCGGGGGGCGAGCAGCAGATGCTGACCATGTGCCGCACGCTGATGGGGGACCCGGATTTCGTCATGATCGATGAACCGACAGAGGGGCTTTCACCGCAGATGGTGCAAAAAGTCGCTGAAGTGCTCAAGGCGATTGCGGAAAAGGGCATTTCGACCCTGCTGGTGGAGCAGAAACTGTCCATTGCCATGGACATTGCGCATCGTGTTTATGTGATGGGGCACGGGCAGGTGGTGTTCGAAGGGACACCGGCCGAGTTGAAAGCCCGCGAAGACGTGCGCAAGGAATGGCTAGAGGTCTGAGACATGGGCGGATTTGATGCCGGGCGGCTGGACCGGATCGCGGGCTGGATGCAGTCCTATGTGGATCAACGCCGCCTTGCCGGATGCGCTGCCCTGATCGTGCAGGGCGGGCAGGAGGTATGTTATCATCAGGCCGGCCACCGCGATGTCGAATCCCGGCGCCCCTGGGAACGCGATACCGTGGCGCGCATCTATTCCATGACCAAACCGGTCACCAGCCTTGCCCTGATGACGCTGGTCGAAGAAGGCCTGTTTCACCTCGACGCACCGGTGTCGGACTTCATTCCCGCTTTCTCTGACATGACCTGCCTCGTGCCGGGTGCCACCGCTGCCGATCAGGTCGAACCCTGCGCGCCGCCGACATTGCACCAGTTGCTGACTCATACCTCCGGGCTGAGCTATGCGTTCAATCCGGGGGTGCTGGGCGGGCTGATGGGTGAGCACAAGGTGGAATTCCGCCCCAATCAGTCGGGGCTTGCCCCGATGTGTGACATGCTGGCGGAATTGCCCCTGGCCTTTCAGCCCGGCAGCCGCTGGGAATATTCGGTGGGCATTGACGTGATCGGCAGGGTGATCGAAGTGGTCACCGGCCAGACCCTGGAAGAGGTTTTTGTCGAGCGTATCTTTGACCCGCTGGGCATGGATGAAACCCGGTTTTCCGTGCCTGCCGCCGCCCGCGACCGCTTTGCCGCCTGCTACACCCCGATGGCGGAGGGGGGCTTTACCGTGGGCAAGATCGAAAAGGGCGGCGATACCCTGCGCCTGATCGACGGCGCGGACAAATCCCCGTTTCTGGAGGCCACATTGCTGTCGGGCGGTGGTGGCCTTGTCGGGACCATCGACGATTATCTGAAGTTCACCGAAATGCTGCGCACCGGCGGGGCCGGGATCATCGGGCCGAAGACGCTCGACTTCATGATGCGCAACCATCTGCCGGGGGAAATCGCCTCCATGGGGCCGCAAAGCTTTGCCGAACAGCCGATGGAAGGCATGGGGTTCGGCATCGGCGGGGCCGTCTTGCTGAATCCGGGCCGCGCCCGTGCGCCGGGGTCGGTGGGCGATTTCAGCTGGGGTGGCATGGCCTCGACCTTTTTCTGGATCGACCCGGTCTTTGACCTCTCGGTGATCTTTTTCACCCAGCTGATCCCCAGCAGCGCCTATCCCGCACGCGCACAGCTCAAGGCGCTGGTGCATGGGGCGCTGACATGACGGCACCGGTGCTCTGGGCACCTTCGGCTGAACGCCGGGAGGCCTCCACCATGGCCGCGTTTGAGCGCTGGCTGGCCGATCACCGTGGCCTGAGTTTCGACGATTACAACGCCATGTGGCGGTGGAGCATCGAGGACCTGGAAGGGTTCTGGTCGGCGATCTGGGACTTCTTTGACGTGCGGGCCAGTGTTCGGCCGGAAAAGCTGCTGGTCAAACGTCAGATGCCGGGGGCCGAATGGGGCACCGGCGGGCGACTGAACTATGTCGACCAGATCATGAAACACGTGGAAGGGCGCGAGGACCAGCTTGCGCTGATCGTGCAATCGGAGACCTTTGGCCGGAGCGAGATGACCTGGGGCGCATTGCGGGCCCAGGTGGCAAGCGTTGCCGCGCGGCTGCGCGGCATGGGGGTGGGCACCGGTGACCGGGTTGTCGCGATCCTGCCCAACACCGACACGGCGCTGGTGGCTTTTCTGGCAACGGCCAGCATCGGGGCAATCTGGTCGCTCTGCGCACCGGACATGGGGCATGTCGCCATCCTTGACCGCTTCAAACAGATCGAACCCAAGGTGCTGATCGCGCAGGACGGCTATGTGCACGCGGGCAAGACCATCGACCGGCGCGCCATTCTGGCCGAGATCGCGGCGGGCCTGCCCAGCGTTACCCAATGCGTGACCGTACCGGTGGTGGGCGCGCTGCCGCCGGGCCATGTCGCCTGGGCCAGCCTGACGCGGGACGACATGCCGTACCTGTCGGAACAGGTGGATTTCGAACATCCGCTCTGGATCGTTTATTCGTCGGGCACCACGGGCAATCCCAAACCCATCGTGCATGGCCATGGCGGCATCATCCTTGAGGCGGCCAAGCAGTCGCTGCACCATGACCTGACAGCTGCGGACAGGTTCTGCTGGATGACCTCTTCGGGCTGGATCATGTGGAATTCGCAATGGATGGCACTGGGGCAGGGGGCGACCGTCGCCATGTTCGACAGTGCGCCGAACCATCCTGACATGGGCGTTGTCTGGCGTTTTGTGGCGGCGGAGAAGATCACCTATTTCGGTGCCGGTGCCGCATTCTACAGCGGCTGCATGAAGGCGGGCGTGACCCCGCGCACCGATGTCGATCTGAGCGCGCTGCGTTCGCTCGGGTCCACCGGGTCGCCGTTGTCGTCGGATGCCTATGACTGGATCTACCGGGACGTGAAGGCGGATCAATGGCTTGCGCCGATCTCGGGCGGGACCGACCTTGCCGGGGCCTTTGTGCTGGGCCATCCCGGCATGGCGGTGCGCGCGGGCGAAATGCAATGCCGTGCCCTGGGCAATGCGGTGCATGCCTATGACGCCCATGGCAATGCGCTGGTGGACGAGGTGGGCGAGCTGGTCTGTAAAGAGCCCTTGCCCTCCATGCCGCTGTATTTCTGGGGGGACGAGGACGGCAGCCGCCTGTTCGACAGTTATTTTGCCGATTACCCCGGCATCTGGCGCCATGGCGACTGGATTTCGATCAATGCCGAAGGGGCCAGTGTGATCTATGGGCGGTCCGACGCCACGATCAACCGCAAGGGATTGCGGCTGGGCTCTGCCGAGATCTACCAGGCGGTCGAGGGGCTGGACAGCGTGATGGATTCGCTGGTGGTCGATCTTGAATTCCTGGGCCGCGAAAGCTTCATGCCGCTTTTCGTGGTGCCCGCACCGGGCGTTGCACTGGATGATACCCTGAAGGATCAGATCAACGCCGCGATCCGCAGTGGCGTGTCAGCCCGTTTTATCCCGAATGAAATCATAGAGATAAAGGAAGTGCCGCGCACCTTGTCGGGCAAGAAGCTTGAGGTTCCGGTCAAAAAGTTATTGTTGGGGGGCGATGCTGCCAGGGTCGTGAACCGCGATTCCATGGCCAACCCGGACAGCTTTGATTTCTTTATCGCCTATGCCGAGGCACGGGCCCTGACCTGAGAAAGCCCTCACATGACCGCCGTCGCTGAAGAATTGCTCGAACTGCTGGACATCGAACAGCTTGAAGTGGACCTGTTCAGGGGCATCGGGTCGGGTGGGGAGACAACGACGCGTATCTTTGGTGGCCATGTGATCGCCCAGGCGCTGATGGCGGCCTACCGCACGGTAGAAGACCGGCTGTGCCATTCGCTTCATGCCTATTTCATCCGGCCGGGCGATCCGGCGATCCCGGTGATCTACCAGGTTGACCGCGCCCGCGACGGCGGCAGTTTCACCACCCGGCGGGTGGTTGCGATCCAGCATGGCAAGCAGATCTTCAACCTGTCGGCCTCCTTCCATATCGCGGAAGAGGGGTGGGAATACCAACACCCCATGCCCGACGCGCAACCGCCGGAGAACTGGCCCGACCGTCCCGCCCTGCGCGAGGCCAATGTGGCGCGCATCCCGGAGAAATACCGCGAAGATTTCCTGCGTGAGCGCCCCATCGAGATCCGCGAGATCGAGCCGCGTGACCTGTTCTCACCCGGCCCTGCGGATGACCGCAACCAATTGTGGTTCCGCATGGAGGCGGCCAAGGGGCAGGGGCCGCAGATGCAGCATTGCCTGCTGGCCTATGCCTCGGACATGAACCTCTTGGGGTCATCGCTGCGGCCCCACGGGCTGACCTGGTTCCAGGGCAAGGTGATGACCGCCAGCCTGGACCACGCCATGTGGTTCCACGCGCCGATCGAATTCTCGGACTGGCATCTTTACGACCTCGACGCCCCCTGGACGGGCGGCGGACGCGGGTTCAACCGGGGGCTGATCTACAACCAGAACGGCCAGCTGGCTGCATCGGTGACGCAAGAAGGGTTGATGCGGCCGCTGAAGGGGCGCGGGTAGGGCCGCAGCCCGGTCTCATCAGGGCTGAAGTTGGCGCAGATTGTCTTCCGTCAGGCGGTCGATCCCTTGCGCATAGTTCAGTGCATTCATGTGGTAGAAGCGCGCATTTGCCAGGTTGGCCGGGCCGTTGTCACGCGTTTTGACCAACCTCGCCGGACTGCCGGCGATGATCGAATTTTCC
Organism: Sulfitobacter sp. G21635-S1; assembly: GCF_027213915.1. NCBI lineage: Bacteria > Pseudomonadati > Pseudomonadota > Alphaproteobacteria > Rhodobacterales > Roseobacteraceae > Sulfitobacter > Sulfitobacter sp. G21635-S1. Next base: position 274,920 of record NZ_JAPWGV010000002.1, on the reverse strand, counting down.
GGAAACTCTGATCCTTCGGTCACGATGGAATGGCCTGCGACAATGGAATTGCTGCCGATCTTTGCACCATCCATGATCGTCGCGCCGATCCCGATCAGGACACGGTCGCCGATTTCGCAGCCGTGCAGAACCACGCGGTGGGTGATTGAGCAATCCTCCCCGACAATGGTCGGCGTGGCATAGCCCACGTGGATCATCACATGGTCCTGAATATTCGTGCGCGCGCCGATGATGATCTCATGCATCTCGGCACGGGTGACGACATAGGGCCAGACAGAGCTGCCGGGCCCCAGCGTCACCTTGCCGAAAAGCAGTGCGCTGTCGTGGACGAAAGCAGGGTCATTCAGCGTGACCTGAGGGCCGATGTGGGCCATGTGCTCACCCAAACACAAAGAAACACAGCTTGTTGCCGTCCGGGTCGCGCACATAGGCGCCATAGAACCGGTCGGGGATGCGCTGGCCCGGTGCGCCCTCGTCCGGTGCGTCCAGTGCCAGGGCACGGGCGTACATCGCGTCCACCTCTGCCTTGTCGGTGCAGGTGAAGGCGATCATCGTGCCGTTGCCGGGGTTGGGCGCGTTGCCATCGTAGGGTTCGCACATGGCCAGCATCGGCTGGCCGCGTCCCGAGGACAGAAAGGCGATGCGCCCCTGATCCATCACCACCTTGGCCTTGCCCTCGAACAAGGCGCCGTAGAATGTCTTGGCGCGGGTCATGTCCGCCACGCCGATGGTTGCATATCCGATCATTGGCTTACTCCTCGAACCCGCCGAAACGGCGGTTCAGCTTGCGCATGCCCCCGATCCAGCGGTCATAGTTTTCGGTCTTCTTGCGCATGTAGCCCAGCACCTCGGGGTGTGGCAGGACCAGGAATGTCTCGTCCCGGATCGTCTGCACACAGGCTTCGGCCACGGGGGCGGGTTCCATCATGCCGTCGATGGCCGCCACGTGGTCCTCGTGACCGCGCGTCATCTCGGTGCGCACGGCCTGGGGGCAGAGCACGCTGACCTTTATCCCCTGGTCGCCATAGGTCAGCGCCAGCCATTCGGCCAGGCCGACCGCCGCGTGTTTGGTCACGCCGTAGGGGGCCGAGCCGACCTGGTTCAGCAGACCGGCGGCGGAGGCGGTGTTCAGGAAATATCCGCCGCCGCGTTCGGCCATCTTCGGCACCAGATGGCGCGCGGCCCAGACATGGGACATCACGTTGATTTCCCAGATGCGCTGCCATGCGTCATCCTCCACCTCGACACCACCGGCCACGGATATGCCCGCGTTGGAGCAGAACAGGTCAATCGGGCCCACCTCGGCCTCGACCTTGTCGATCATGCCGGTGATCTGATCCTTGACCGATACATCCACCATATGGGCGGTGCCGCCCATCATTGCGGCGGTTTCTTCCGCGCCTTTCAGGTCGCGGTCCACGCAGGCGATGTGTTTCGCGCCCTCCTCGGCATAGCGGATGCACATGGCGCGTCCGATGCCGCTGGCGGCACCGGTGACGACGATGATCTTGTCCTTCAGTTCCATGGCGTCACGTCCACATGTTGGAGCCGCCGCAGACGGTCAGCGCCTGACCTGTCATATAGCGGCTGGCATCCGAGGCGAGGAAGACGGCGAGACCCGCGAAATCCTCCGGCTCGCCCAGGCGGCGCAGGGGGATTTCCTCCTTGATGCGCTTTTCCACCTCGGGATTATCCCACAGCTCGCGCGCGAACTCGGTCTTCACCAGTCCCGGACAGATCGCGTTGAAGCGCAGGCCCTTCGGGCCGAACTCCGCCGCGAGGTTGCGGCACAGCCCGATCAGCGCCAGCTTGGACATGCCATAGGTGCCCAGCATGACCGAGGGTTTGAAGGCCCCGATGGAGGAGGTAAAGGCCATAGACCCCGAGCCTTTCTCGATCATGTCGGGGGCCACCATCTGCGCCAGCCAGAGATTGGATTTGACGTTGGCGTTCATGGTCTTGTCGTAGGCGTCGTCGGGGATTTCCGATGTCTTGCCATAATAGGGGTTCACGCCCGCATTGCCGATCACCACGTCGATCTTGCCCGCTTTTTCATGGGTCTGATCGACCAGCGCCTGCAGCTGGTCCTTGTAGCCGACGTTGCAGGCGATGCCAAAGGCCTTGCCCTTGCCGAGGGCATTGATGCCCTCGGCTGCCGCGTCAAGCTGATCCTGCTTGCGTGCGGAAATGACAACTGTGGCACCATGTTCGGCCAGCGCTGTCGCCATCGCCAGGCCCATGCCTTTTGAGGCACCGGTCAGCAGCGCCACTTTTCCGGTCAGGTCGAAAAGTTTGCTCATCCCATGAACCCCGCGCTGCCCCGGTTTTCGGTGTGTTGCTTGGCGGCGTCCTGGCGCGCGTTGCTTTCCTTGTAGGTATTGACCTCGTGGCGCGCGATGACGTGGTGATGCACCTCATCGGGGCCGTCGGCATAGCGCAGGGTGCGCTGCTGGGCGTACATGCCCGACAGCGGCGACCATTGGGAAATACCTGTCGCACCATGCACCTGCATCGCCTGATCAATGATGTCGCAGACCTGCTCGGGCACCTTGGCTTTGATCATCGACACCCAGATGCGGGCCTCCTTGTTGCCCAGCACGTCCATCGCCTTGGCGGCCTTGAGCACCAGCAGGCGCATGGATTCAATCTCGATCTTGGCGCGGCTGATGGTTTCCATATTCTTGCCCAGGTCGATGATCCGCTTGCCGAAGGCTTCGCGCGACAGGCCGCGTTCGATCATCAGGTCCAGCGCCTTTTCCGCCTGTCCGATGGAGCGCATGCAGTGGTGGATGCGGCCGGGTCCAAGGCGGACCTGGCTGATCTCGAAACCGCGGCCCTCACCCCAGAGTATGTTGCTTTCGGGGACGCGGACATCGGTGAACTTGATGTGCATATGCCCATGCGGCGCGTCGTCGTGACCAAAGACATGCATCGGCCCGAGGATTTCGACCCCAGGCGTGTCCATCGGCACGAGGATTTGCGACTGCTGACGGAAGGGTTCCGCATCCGGAGAGGTCTTGACCATCACGATCATGATCTTGCAGCGCGGATCGCCTGCGCCGGAGATATAGTATTTCTCGCCGTTCATCACCCATTCGCCGTTTTCCAGCACGGCGGACATGGCGATGTTCTTGGCGTCGGAAGACGCGCGGTCCGGTTCCGTCATCGCGAAGGCCGAACGGATTTCACCGGCCAGCAGGGGCTTGAGCCACTTTTCCTTCTGCTCTTTCGTGCCGACCCGTTCCAGCACTTCCATATTGCCCGTATCGGGGGCCGAACAGTTCAGCGTCTGCGAGGCGAGGGGGTTCTTGCCCAGTTCCGCCGCGATATAGGCGTAGTCGAGGTTCGAAAGCCCCTCGCCGGTTTCCGCGTTGGGCAGAAAGAAGTTCCACAGGCCCGCGTCACGGGCTTTTTGCTTGGCCCCTTCCAGCAGTTCCAGCTGGCGCGGGTGATAGGACCAGCGGTCCTTTTGCGCGTCGCCGAGCCGGTGGTATTCTTCGCTGATCGGGTCCACGTTTTCGCGGATGTGCTTGATCACCGCGTTCAGCAGGGGCTTGTTGCCCTCTGACATCTCAAGGTTGTTCAACTCCGGTGGGTTCATATCGCTCATCTTTTGTGCCTCCCTGGGCATTGTTCCAGTTGTGTTTTTCCGGTTCCCGAAGAACCCAATGTCTCAGCCCCTCTCGGGGGCCGTCATTTGTTGACCCAATTGGGTTTGCGTTTCTCGACAAAGGCGTTGACGCCTTCCTTGAAATCCTCGGTCCGGGCCAGGTCCATCTGGACTTCGCGGGAATAGGCCAGGCTTTCGGGCAGACCGTCGGCGACGGCCATGGAATTCAGGATGCGCTTTGTCGCCTTCACGGAAGAGGGCGAGACGCTGCACAGCTCTTCGGCCTTTGCCATGGCGCGGTCCATCAGATCGGCGGCGGGCAGCACTTCGTTCACGCAGCCCATGCGCAATGCCTCCTCGGCGCCGATGGTGCGGCCCGTCAGCATCAGCTCCTGCGCTGCCAGCCGCCCGATGTAGCGCGACAGGCGCTGCACGCCGGAGGCGGAGGCGAAAAAGCCGACCTTGACCTCGGGCAGCGCGAATTTCGCGTTTTCCGAGGCGAGGATGATGTCGCAGGACAGCGCGGTTTCGAAGCCGCCGCCCATGGCAAAGCCGTTCACGGCGGCGATCAGCGGTTTCTCCAGATCAAAGCGCGAGGACAGCCCGGCGAAACCGGTCTTGGGCAGGCCCTTCTTGATTCCGCCCTGCTGCGTCGCCTTCAGGTCGTTCCCGGCAGAGAACGCCTTGTCCCCCGCGCCGGTCAGCACGGCGACCCAGAGATCCTGATTGGCGGCGAAGGCATCCCAGCAATCGCTCATCTCGTGGTGCATGTCCTCATTCACCGCGTTGTAGACATCGGGGCGGTTCATGGTGACGACCAGGATGTGTCCCCTGGTCTCGGTCTGGATGTATTCGTAGCTCATGTTTTCAGCCCTCCGGTGTCGATCTGCGTGAATTTGCCGCCCGTCTCCGCCAGTTTGCGCAGGGTGTCGGCGGGGGCGAAGTCGGGGTCTTCCGCGCCCAGTTTCTCCATCCGGTCCAGCACCGCCTGCGCACCGACCATGTCGCCATAGAACATCGGGCCACCCTTGTCGGCGGGCCAGCCGTAGCCGTTGAGCCAGACCACATCGACGTCGCTGGGGCGCTGGGCCTTGTTCTCTTCAAGAATTTTCACCGCCTCGTTGATCATCGGGTAGATGCAGATCTCGATGATCTTCTCCGCGCTCATGCTGCGCGGCTCGGCCCCGGTGATGTCGCGGATGATCCCGGCGGTAACATCCGAAGGGATCGGGCGGCGGTTTTCGTCGTAATCGTAAAAGCCCGCCTGGGTCTTTTGCCCGCGCCGGTCCATTTCGCACAGCGCATCGCGGATCGGGTTCTCGGTCTTGGCCCCCTTGGACCAGCCGATGTCGAGGCCCGCAAGGTCGCTCATCTGGAAGGGGCCCATCTTGAACCCGAACCGGTTGAGTGCCGCGTCCACGTCCCAGGGCATGACGCCCTGATAGACCAGTTTGTTGGCCTGTTTCTGGCGCGCAAAGAGGATGCGGTTGCCTACAAAGCCGGGGCAGACGCCGACCAGCGTTGCGATCTTGTTGATGTCCCTGGCCAATGCCATGCAGGTGGCAACCACATCGTCAGCGGTATGGTGGGCGCGCACGATCTCCAGCAGTTTCATCACATTGGCGGGCGAAAAGAAATGCAGCCCGATCACATCCTCGGGCCGCTTCGTCATGCCCGCGATCTCGTCGATGTTCAGCGCCGAGGTGTTGGTGGCCAGGATCGCGCCGGGTTTCATCACGCGGTCCAGTTCGGTGAAGATCTTGCGCTTCAGCTCCATGTCCTCGAACACCGCTTCGATCACCAGGTCACAGTCGGCCAGATCGGCAATCGACAAACGACCGTCAAAACGGTCCATCCGGGTCTCGACCTCGTCCTGCGGGAAACGCCCCTTGTCGGCGCTGCGCTGGTAGTTGCCGCGCACCACCTTAAGGCCCCGGTCCAGCGCCTCCTGCGTGGTTTCCACGATCTTCACCGGGTAGCCTGCGGTGGCAAAGTTCATCGCGATGCCGCCGCCCATGGTGCCGGCACCGATGATGCCCACGGTCTTGACCGGGCGGTGCGCGATGCCGTCGGGCAGGCCGGGAACCTCCCATGCGGCCTTGCCGGCCGCCGCGATGTATTGGCCGATCTCTTCTTCTGTCGGATGGGTCATGCAGTCTCTTCCATTTGTTGCAAACAGGCCGCGCGCAGCGCGCGGCGGTCAATCTTGTCGGTGGCGCCACGGGTCAGGGGGCCGTCCTGGCACCACAGCAGGGCGGGGATCTTGAAGCTGGCCAGATGCCCCTCAAGCGCGCGTGCCATGCTCTCACGATCAAGCGTTGCGCCAGGGCGCAGTTGCACGATGGCACCCACGATTTCGCCCAGCCGCTCATCGGGTACGGAGAAGGCACAGGCTTCGGCCACCTGGGGCAGCCGATGCAGCGCGCCTTCCACGTCGAGACAGGCGATGTTCTCGCCGCCGCGAATGATGATGTTCTTCTTGCGGTCGAGGATGGTGACATAGCCGTCCGCGTCGATCACTCCCAGGTCGCCCGTGCGCAGCCAGCCGTCCTGCATCGTCTGGGCGGTGGCGTCGGGCATGTTGAGGTAGCAGCGCATGTTGGCCGGGCTCTTGACCGTGATCTCGCCCAATGTCCCCGGCGGCACATCGTTGCCCGCATCATCGAGAAAGCGCAGTTCCTGCACCGGCGGGTGCAGCTTGCCCGCGCAGTCGGGGCGCGCCTTGTAATCGTCGCCGATCATGCCGATGCCAAGCGCCTGGGTCTCTGTCATGCCCCAGCCGGTGGCGACGCCCGCATTGGGAAAGGTCTCGGCGATGGCGGCAACCTGCGCGGCGGGGCGTTTCGCACCGCCTGCGCCGATGTAATCGAGCGAGGGCAGGGTTTCCCCCATCTTGCGGGCCGCTTCCATCAGTTCGGCGGATTGGGTCGGTACGCCCAGGAAGCGGGTCACATTGCCATCGCGGATCAGGCGCACGGCCTCTTCCGGGTCCCAGCGGTACATCAGCGTGACCTTGGCCCCGGCAGGCATCGACAGCAGAAAGATCGGATGCGTTGCGGTGACGTGAAACAGCGGGGTGACCACCAGCACCGAAGGGCGGGGCGCTTCGGGTGCATCCGGTTCCGGCGGGGTGACCAGCGGAGCCAGAACCGACTGCATCAGCCAGCTGAACACCGCGTTCACCGCGCCGCGATGGGTCTGGACCACGCCCTTGGGGTGCCCGGTGGTGCCGGAGGAATACATCACTGCAAAGTCATCGTCGGTGTCGATCGTGACCGCGGGGGCCGCGTCGCCGGTGGCGGCATCGTAGAGCGCAGTATAATCGTGGTCGCCCAGGCCTGTGCCGTCGCGGCAGCCGATCAGCCTGAGGTCCAGCGCGTCTTTCAGCGGGGCCAACCGTTCGATCCTGGGACGGTCGGCAAAGACGATCCGCGCGCCGCTGTCACGCAGGGCATAGTCCAGCTCTTCCGTGGTCCACCAGGCGTTGAGGAACACCACCGTCGCCCCCAGCGAGGAGATTGCCATGATCGCGGTCAGAAGTTCAGGGTAGTTGCGCATGGCGATGGCGATGCGGTCGCCCTGGCGCACCCCCAGATCGTCACGCAGCGCATGGGCGACGCGGTGCGCATGGGTGCAGAACTGGTCGTAGGTCAGGCTTTCTCCCTCGTATGCGAGATAATCCAGCGTGCCATCACCCTGCTTGGCACGGCTGGCGGCCATCAGGGCCGGGACGGTGGGGGGGACGTTCTTGAACGCCTTGTAGGTAACACCGCGTATGTTCACCTCTTCCACGGCGAAGGTGGGTTCGGTGGCGAGCACATGGCGCACGGCCTCTTCCGGTGTCATGGCGGTCATCTTCATGCGCGCCCGTGCTGCGCGGCTGGTCTGTGGTATCGCATGGTCGGTCCTCCCCCGGAGCATCTGCAGCGCCACCTCCTCCACAGGGTGGCGCGACTCTCTTGCCGGAGGCTAGACAGTAAATGCGGCGCTGCCAATCCCGCAGGTCGGAACTTCGTTTCGCAAATGCGAACTTCCCTTGCGTCACATTTCCCGGACCGGGGGCCAGGACGGGCGATTGCAGCGACAGAAGTCACGAATTTGCAATAAAATTTCCCGGTTCGCCTTGAGAAACCTGAAAATTTCCCCCAACAATGGAGGACTGCACAGGTTGACAGATCAGGAGTTCGCGTGTCCCTCTTTCTTATCGTTGCCCTGCCCTTTCTGGGTGCTTTGTTGCCCGGAATAATGAATTCGGCGGGGCGCTCTGCCTGTGCTGGCGTGACATTCACCGTGACCCTTGCCGCCCTTGTGGGGCTTTTGACCAATTTGCCCGCTGTGCTGGCGGGCGATGTCGTCACCGCCGGGGTGGACTGGCTGCCCATGCTGGGCATGAATTTCAACCTGATGCTGGATGGTCTGGGTTTCTTCTTTGCCGCGCTGATCCTGGGGATCGGGCTGCTGATCATCACCTACGGGCGGTTCTACCTGTCGCGTGACGACAATATGGGCGAGTTTTTCACCTATCTGCTGCTGTTCCAGGGCGCGATGGTGGGCATTGTGATGTCCGACAACATCTTGCTTTTGCTGGTCTTCTGGGAGCTGACATCGCTGTCGTCCTTCCTGCTGATCGGCTATTGGAAGCATCTGCCCGAGGGCCGCGAAGGCGCGCGGATGGCGCTGACCGTGACCGGCATGGGCGGGCTGGCGATGATCGGGGGGATGCTGATCCTGGGCCAGATCGTAGGCAGCTATGACCTGAGCGTGATCCTGCAGAACCGTGAGATCATTCAGGACAGCCCGCTTTATCTGCCGGCGCTGATCCTGATCCTGCTGGGCTGTTTCACAAAATCGGCGCAGTTCCCGTTCCATTTCTGGCTGCCCCATGCCATGGCGGCACCGACGCCGGTCAGCGCCTATCTGCACTCCGCCACGATGGTGAAGGCAGGCATATTCCTGATGGCGCGGATGTGGCCGGTGCTGTCGGGCACGCCGGAATGGTTCGTGATCGTGACCTCTGCAGGCCTGATCACAATGGTGCTGGGCGCGGTGATCGCGCTGTTCAAGCATGATCTCAAGGCGCTGCTGGCCTTTTCCACGGTCAGCCACCTTGGGCTGATCACCATGTTGCTGGGCACCGGCACCGCCTTTGGCGCGATGGCGGCGGTGTTTCACATTCTCAACCACGCGACCTTCAAGGCCGCCTTGTTCATGTCTGCCGGGATCATCGACCACGAAACCCATACGCGTGACATCCGCAAGCTGGGGGGCTTGCGCCATCTGATGCCGATCACCTTTGTGATGGCCACGCTGGCCGCGCTGTCGATGGCCGGTATTCCCTATCTGAACGGCTTCCTCAGCAAGGAAATGATGCTTGAGGAAGCCTCGCATACTGTTCTGTTCAACACCGGCTGGCTGGTGCCCGCACTTGCGGTGATCGGTTCGCTGTTTTCCGCCGCCTATTGCTTCCGCCTGATTTCGCATACCTTCCTGGGGGCCAAGCGAGACGATTATCCGGCGCATCCGCATGATCCGCCCTTCGGCATGTGGGCGCCGCCCGCATTGCTGGTGGTGTTGGTGGTCGTGATCGGGGTGGCGCCCTTCCTGGTGCAGGACTTCGTCTTTCTCGTGGCGCGCGCGGTGATCGGCGGGGTGGCCCCGCTGGATGTGCATTACATCAAGATCTGGCATGGCCTGACGCCCGCCCTTTACATGTCGATTGCGGCCGTGGGTGGCGGGTTGCTGGTGCTGGCGTCATTCCGCCCGCTGCTGCGGGTCTGGGATGCGGCACCACGCCCAGAGGCCAAGGTGATCTTTGAAGCCGTGATCGCAGGGGCCGTGGCGCTGGCGCGCTGGGTGATCCACGGTCTGCACAACGGCGCTTTCACCCGTTATGCGGCGATCATGGCCGTGACGGTGGTGGCGCTGGGCTATCATGGCTGGCGGACGGGCACGGTGGGGCCCGCGACGCGCAGCATGCAGACCGCCGGAGCAATCGAGATTGCCGGCTGGGCGATGTTGGTGGCGGCAACACTGGGGCTGGTGTTCCTGCACCGAAACCGCCTGTTGTCGCTGATCCTGATTGCCATCGTCGGGCTGATGGTCTCGGTCGGTTTTGTCGTCTTCAGCGCGCCGGACCTGGCGATGACCCAGCTTACCGTCGAGGTGGTGACGATCATCCTGCTGCTGCTGGCGCTGAACTTCCTGCCGAACCGGACCCCCATCGAAAGCACCGTGCTGCGCCGGATGCGCGATGTGGCGGTGGCGCTGGGCGGCGGGATCACGGCGGCGCTGATGTCCTGGCATTTCCTGCTGCGCGATACCGTGGCGCCGTCGATCTCGGAATTTCATCTGGCCAATTCCTACAAGGGCGGCGGCGGCACCAATGTGGTGAACGTGATCCTGGTGGACTTCCGGGGGTTTGATACCTTTGGCGAGATCATCGTGCTGGGAATCGCGGCGCTGCTGATATATGCCCTGACCGAAACGCTGCTGGACGGCCCGGTGCGGGCGCGGCTGCTGAACCGCAAGCCGGACCAGCCGCGCGCGGGGGACATGCATCCGATGATGATGGTGGTGCTGACCCGCGTGATCATGCCGGTGGTGCTGATGGTGGGTTTCTACATCTTCCTGCGGGGCCACAACGAACCCGGCGGCGGGTTCATTGCCGGGCTGGTCGTCTCCATCGCCGTGGTGATGCAGTATATGGCCAGCGGCTTCAGCTGGGCCGCTGCGCGGCAACGCTACCCCTATCACGGGATCATCGGTGCAGGTGTGCTGGTGGCCGGGCTGACCGGCATCGGGTCGTGGTTCGTGGGCAAACCCTTCCTGACCTCGGATTTCACCTATGTCCGGATCCCGCCTTTCTACAAGTTCGAGCTGGCCACGGCGGCGCTGTTCGACCTGGGCGTGTTTCTGGCAGTGGTCGGCGCAGTGATGCTGTCGCTTGAGAGTTTCTCGCGGCTGGCGCGGCGCGCCCATGTGCCGGATACGGAACATGCGATGGACATCGATCCCTCGCGCGATCCGGCCGATCCTGCCAATCCCAAGCTGGAAGGGGGGCTGTAAGATGGAATTCCTTGTTGCTTCCGCCATTGGCGTCATGACCGCCGGAGGATTGTACCTGGTCCTGCGCCTGCGGACTTTTCCGGTGATCATGGGGATGTCGCTGCTGACTTACGCGGTCAATGTGTTCCTGTTCGCTTCGGGGCGGCTGACCATCGGTGCCCCGCCGATCCTGACGGATGCGGAGCGCTATACCGATCCCTTGCCGCAGGCGCTGGTGCTGACGGCGATCGTGATCTCCTTTGGCATGACGGCAGTGGTGGTGATGATCGCGCTGGGGGCCTACCTGGGCGCGGATGACGATCACGTGGACGATCCGGCCCCGGCCAAAGACGGGTCGGAGGGCGCAGCATGAACCACTGGATCATTGCCCCCGTCGTTCTGCCCGCCATGCTGGCTCCGTTCATCGTGCTGGCCGCGCGCTATCACATCGGGATCCAGCGGGTGTTCTCCGTCGCCGGGGTGCTGGCGCTGATCACCATTGCCGCCGGTCTGACCTGGCAGGCCTCGGACGGGACGGTCACCCTGTACCAACTCAGCGACTGGGCCGCGCCCTTTGGCATCGTGCTGGTGGGGGACCGGCTGAGCACGATGATGGTGCTGCTGACAGCTGTGCTGGCCTTGTTCGTGCTGCTTTATGCCATCGGGTCGGAATGGGACAACCGGGGGCGGCATTTCCATGCGCTGTTCCAGTTCCAGCTGATGGGGATCATGGGCGCCTTCCTGACCGGTGACCTGTTCAACCTCTTTGTGTTCTTCGAAGTGCTGCTGATCGCCTCCTACGGGTTGATGATCCACGCGGGCGGGCATGTGCGGCTGCGGGCCGGGGTGCAATATGTGCTCTACAACCTGCTTGGCTCCACCCTGTTCCTGTTCGCGCTGGGCGCGCTCTACGCCCAGACCGGGACGCTGAACATGGCCGATCTGGCGCAGCGGGTGGCGATGATCGACGGGGCCGAGACGGTGGGCATCCGCATCGCCTCCGTCATGCTGCTGCTGGTCTTTGCGATCAAGGCGGCGCTGGTGCCGCTGCATTTCTGGCTGCCGTCGAGCTATGCCGAGGCACCGGCCCCGGTGGCGGCGCTCTTCGCGATCATGACCAAGGTGGGGGCCTATGCGATCATCCGGGTCTATACGCTGATCTTCGGCCCGGATGTGGCGGTGACGGAAGGGCTGCACGGGCTGTGGCTGATGCCGCTGGCGCTGATTTCGCTGGCCATCGGCATGATCGGTGTGCTGGCGGCGCGGCGGTTGCACCGGCTGGTGGCCTTTTCGGTGATCGGGTCGATGGGGATGGTGATGGTGTCCATCGCCCTGTTCACACCGGCCGGCATCGCGGCGGCGCTTTATTATATCGTGCATTCTACGCTGGCGGCGGGGGCCTTGTTCCTGATCACCGATCTGACCCGCGCGGGCCGTTCCGATCTGAACCTGACAGCGCAGCCTCCGGTGGCCGGTGGGCCGCTGACAGCGGCGATGTTCTTTGCCGCCGCGATTGCCATGGCGGGGCTGCCGCCGCTGTCGGGTTTCGTGGGCAAGCTGCTGATCCTGGATGCCGGCTATGCCAGCGGCTGGGTGGTCTGGATCTGGGCGGTTGTGCTTGGCTCCAGCCTGATCTCGGTTATCGGGTTCTCGCGCGCGGGCAGCACGCTGTTCTGGAAGTCGCGAAGTGTCGTGGTGCCCAGCGATGTGGCCGACGCGGAGGACAGCAAGAGCGCGGAAAACCGTGAAGCCACGGCCAAGGACGATGGTTCTGACGTGCCAAGTTTCCTGTCCTACGGTGCGGTCAGCGGGCTGTTGGTGCTGCTGGTGCTGCATACGGTTCTGGCCGGGCCGATCTACCGTTTCACGGAGGCGACTTCGGCACAATTGTTCGCGCCCTCGCGCTATATGTCCACGGTGCTTGAGACCAAGGGCAAGCTGACGCGGCCCAAGCCCGAAGGATATGACAACGGTCATGCGGATGAGGGCCACGGGGCCGGGGATGCAGGCCATGGCGAGACCAAAGAGGAGGGACATTGAGATGATGCGTGCCTTGCGATGGCTGCTGCCACATCCGTTCCTGACGCTGCTGCTGGTCGTGGTCTGGACCCTGCTGCAGAACGGCATCTCGGCGGGTATGGTCGTTTTTGGTCTGATCCTGGGGATCGTGATCCCCATTGGTACGGCGCAATGGTGGCCGGATCGGCCTGGCAAGATCAGGGTTTTCAGGATGCTCAGCTATTGCCTGCTGGTGATGTGGGACATTCTGGTGGCCAATGTGCAGGTGGCCTGGATCGTGCTGACCAAATCCAATGCCGCGATGCGGCCGGCCTGGGTTGTCGTCCCGCTGGACCTGCGCCAGCCCGAGGCGATCACGATTCTGGCCGGCACCATCACCCTGACCCCCGGCACCGTTTCGGCGGACCTTTCGGACGAGGGGCACAGCCTGCTTGTACATGCGCTCGACGCGCCTGATCCTGATGCCGTGCGCGATGATATCAAGCACCGCTACGAACGCAGATTGAAGGAGATTTTCGCATGACCCTTGCTCAGGAGGTGATGCAATGGAGCCTGGTTGCTGCCTTTGTTTGCGTGGCGCTCAGCCAGTTGGGGGCGATGGTCCGGCTGGTGATCGGGCCGTCAACCGGCGACCGGATCCTGGCGCTCGACACGATGGTGGTGAATGCCATCGGGCTGATCGTGCTGCTGGGGGTCGCGCAGGGCACCGGCATCTATTTTGAGGCGTCGCTGATCATCGCCATGCTCGGCTTCGTGTCGACCGTGGCCTATGCGCGCTTCGTGCTGCGGGGGGACATCATCGAATGACCCTTGCCGTGATCGGAACATATGCCGTGGCCTTCTGCCTTGTCGTGGGCGCGTTTTTCGCCCTGGTGGCGGCGATAGGCCTGCTGAAACTCAACGGTTCCATGACCCGACTGCACGCCCCGACCAAAGTTGGTACGGTCGGCATCGGGGCGCTGCTGCTGGCGTCGATGATCCACTCTTACGTTTACGCGGAAGGGTCGATGCATGAGCTGCTGATCATCGCGTTCCTTTTTGTGACCGCGCCGATATCCGCCAATTTCATTGCCAAGGTGAACATTCACAAGCGCGCTTGCGACATGCCGCCAAGCCCCCGGCAGGACAAGACCTGGTCGACCCTTAATGTCCCGGAGGCTGATCTGGAGATTGAGGAAACAGGGACCGACCAGCCCCGCTAGAGCGCCCCGCCTTAAACGTGAATCGCCGATACCCTGCCGCGCTGCGCGCTCTCGGGACATCGGCGATACGGGGTGTATCAGGTTAAAGGCGGGACGCTGTAAAACGTCATGCGAAAAACCTGCATCACGTAACGCTGCCTGAAATCAGAGATTTCAACGCGCTACGTGATGCCTGATGCTTCAGGTATTTCGCCAGACCCTATAAGGGGCTGGCTTTGTTGTTCAGCGGGTTTCTGACAGCAGCGTCTTGATCTCGGCCAGTTCCGCCCGCAGGGCGTCAACCTCGGCCAGTTTGGCCTGCTGCGCGCTGATCACGTCTTCCTGATCAAGCGTATAGAGCGTCAGTTCCTCGACCTTTTTCAGCAGGGCCATCTGCATTTCGCTCATGTCGACGCCATTGGCCTTGATCTGCGCCTCAGAGGGGACTTCGGGCAGGTGGCTGTTGGTGTCGATGAAGGCCCGGACCTCGGCCAGCGGGCGCAGCACGTAATCATCAGCGAACACGTAGTCGGGCACGTTGACCTGGGTATTGTTGATCACCAGACGCCCCGTGATGTTCACCTCGTCCGGCAGACCGTTGCGACCGATGCGGATCAGGTTGTTGTTGGCGGTATTGTCGATCTTGACCGGCGTATTGCCACCCACAAGACCGATATTCAGACGCCCCGAAGATTGCTGATTGCGGAATTCCCAGGTCGTGCTGACGGTGCCGCTCTGCTTGAGTTCGAGGGTCGCATCGGCGGTAGCTGCCTCAACCAAAAGCGCCGCCTTTGTGGTACTTGTCCGGCGAATATGAAGGCCGGCCTGCGGGTTGTCCGTACCCATGCCGATATCGCCATTACCTTCTTTGATGAAGAGCGAGTCTTCAGGCGCGTTGGGTCTGATCCGGAAAGACAGCTTGCTGCCATTTGTCACGTCCCGGACAAAGAAGTTTGCTTCGTTGCCCGCAAGGTCCCAGGTCTGCGCCGTAAAACCGGAGCTGCCGTCCTGCTCCAGCCGCAGGGCTGGCGTATTGCCGTCCACGGCATGCAGTTCGACCGCAGGGTTGGTGGTGCCGAGGCCAACATCGCCATCGCCATCAATATACATCGCATTGGAAATTGCGCCCGCTTCGATGTTGAAAACACGCCTGCCACTCGTTGCGTCGTCGATGCCAAAGTAGTTTGCACCGCCATTGCCGGTATCGTTTATGACAATGCGCCAGTCGTTGCCGGGAAAGGAAGCCGAGGCGCTGGTGTCGTCAAAATGCACACGCAGGTTGTTTTCCTTGAGCCGCACCGTGTCGAAACCGAAGTTTTCACCGTTTACACAATCAAAGCCGACACAGAGGCTGCCCTGTATAATGACGTCTGTTGCAAAAACCTGCTGCGCGCTTGCGGCACCTGTCAGGGTCATCAAAGCGCCGGCGGCGACAATGGTGCTGGTGCGGTTAAAGGTGTTTTTCATTTTTCTCTCCTGGCGCTGGGAAGCGCAATTATAGCACAGTTTGCTGTCGCTCTTTGATGTTTTTGATATTTCAGAGTTAACATAACGGGGTTGGGCGTGACAGAGAACACAGTTTTGCCCAATTCGTCCCGCGTCGCAGGAATTATCACCTTGTGCTGGGTTTTGGCCACAGTTGGGTGGCCAGGCGCCCGGCTTCGGCAGGGCGCGTGGTTGTTATTTGCCGGGCAGCTGCGCCCAACCCCCGATTTCACCGGGCTTCGACAAGGGTCTCAACCATTGCGCGCAGTTGTGCGATTTCCTCTTGCTGGGCTGACAGCTGCTTGTCCTGCGAGATGCTGTGCAGGGTCAGTTCCTCGATCTTTTCGAGCTGGGCCAATTGCATCCGCGTCATGTCCAGCCCGGTTGCCGCGACATCGGCGGCAGAAGGAACACCGGGCAGATGCCCGTTTTCGGCAATGAACTGATCGACTTCGGCCAGGGTCTTCAGCTTGTAACCGGGTTCGAACACATAGTCCGGGACATTCATTTCGGTGTTGTTCACCACCAGCTTGCCGGTGACGACAACTTCATCCGGTCTGCCGTTGCGGCCCAGCCGCAGCAGGTTGTTATTGGCGGTATTGTCAATCTTGAGCGGCGTGTTGCCCCCGGCGATCCCGACATTCAGGCGGCCCGAATCCTGCTGGTTGCGGAATTCCCATGTGGTGGGGGTCACGCCATTCTGGCGCAGGCGGAAGGCGGAATCCGAGCCGCTGCCCGCGGCGTCAAACAGCGCGAAGGCATCGGTATTGTCAGCCGTTGTGCGGATGTGCAGCAATTCCTCCGGGGCATTGGTGCCCAGACCGATGAAACCGTTGCTCTCGATGCTGAAGCTGTCGCTGGGCGCGCCCGGTTCGATCCTGTAGGGGGTCGTGCTGTTGGAAATATCGGTCACGTAAAAGGCGTTGTGGTTGGCGTTGATGTCCCAGACCTGCACGGGCGCGCTGCCGCCGCGCTGGTCCATGCGCAGGGTCACGGTATTGGCGTCCACCATATGCAGTTCACGCAGTGGCATTGAGGTTTTCAGGCCGATGCGCCCGGTAGGGGCCATGAACAAAGCGTTTTCCGGTGCGCCTGCGGACAGACGAAAGATCTGCGGCCCGCGCGTCGCATCCTGGATGGCAAAGTATTCGTCCGATCCGCTGGCGCTGTCGTTAATCATGATGCGCCAGTCGTTGTCCGGGCTGCTGGAGGAGGACACATCGTCAAAGTGGATGCGGATCGTGTTGTCCTTGACCCGGAAATCGTCAATCCCTGCAATATCCTGATCTGCACAGTTGAAGCCGACGCAGAGAAAGCTGCGGATGGTCGGATTGTCCTCGCTGAGGACTTCAGCCTGGGCAAGGGCGGGCAGGGTAGCCGCCGCAATCGCGGTGGCGCGCAGGTATTTGGTGAAGGGCATTGTTGGTCCTCTTTACTGGTTACTGGCCTGTGGGGTGAAGCGGTGAACAAGGGGTGCCAATGCCTCTGTCCGGTGGTTCTGTTCAGCCACCTTGTCATTGACCGGCAGCGCAGTTTCCGCAGCAGCCGACCCCGCAGCAAATAATGTGCAGGCTGCAATAGCGCAGCGGGCGAGGGTGCTTGGGCTGTTCATCTGTTTGCGCCACCTTTGGTCGTGATCCAGTGGCTACATTAACCAACGGTTTGGCCTAAAATGGGCGAGGGAAAGGCATATGGGCGGCAAATCCGTTCAGAATTTGCCGCCCATATGGCGTAAAATGGTGTGGTGGCTGATTGTCGTCAGTCCTGGATTGCCGTGACCAACCGGCGCAATTCCGCGATTTCTTGTGCCTGCGCTGCGCGGGCATCTTCCAGCGCCAGGGTATAAAGCGTCAGCTCCTCGACCTTTTTCAGCAGGGTCATCTGCATCTCGGTCATATCGACCCCGGTCGCAGCAATATCCGCGGCCGAGGGCACATCGGGCAGGTGACTGTTGGCCTCGATGAAGGACCGGACATCGGCCAAGGGGCGCAGGGCATAGCTGTCATCGAAAACGTAGTCGGGCACGTTCAACTCGGTGTTGTTGACCAGAAGCTTGCCGGTGACGACCACTTCGTCCGGTTTGCCGTTGCGGCCCAGCTTCAGCAGGTTGTTGGCCGCTGCATTGTCGATCTTCAGCGGTGTATTGCCGCCCGCGATGCCGACGTTCAGGCGACCGGAATCCTGCTGGTTGCGGAACTCCCATGTGGTGGGGATGACACCGTTCTGGCGCAGGCGGAAGGCCGCGTCAGAGCCGCTGCCATTCGCATCGAACAGCGCGAAGGCGTCCGTGTTGGGCGCATCGGAGCGGATGTGCAACAGTTCTTCGGGTGCCGCCGTCCCGACGCCGACAAAGCTGTCGTCGCTCAGAACGAGGGTGCTGTCCCTGGCCCCGGCGCGCACCACGAATGGCACCCGGTTGCCGGTAACGTTTTTCACGAACCAGTTCAGGCTGTTGGATTGCATTTCCCAGTTGTAGGGGCTGGCGCCGCCGTTCTGCATCCGCAGGCTGACGGGGGTGCCAGAGCTTACGATATGCAGATCGCCCTGCGGCAGGCTTGTCCCCAGGCCGATATCGCCATCGTCTGCGATCCAGAAGCTGTTTTCCGGGGCACCACCGATAATTGTAAAGGGGATCACCGGTATTTCCTCACCGGGTGTATCGCCTTCATCCTGAATGGAAAACCGGTCCAGCCCGCCGACCGTGTTATCATTGATCTGAATCCGCCAGTCACGCTTGGGGATGCTACTCGTTGTCGTACTGTCCTCAAAAACGAGGCTTGGATCGCTCCAGCGTAGTTTCAGCGGTGGCTGGCCCGGGGCGCCTACAGTGGAGTCGTCACAGGCATTCCCGATACACATGCGCCCGTCAAAGAGTGAGAGTGACGCGCTGAAATCGTTTGTACCAAATCCGTTTTGGTCGATCTCTCCGCTGATGATCAGATCGTCCCCGGTCAGGTCTTGGGCCAGCACTGGCATCGCGGCAAGAGCAAGGGCAAACCCGGAAGCAAACAGACGTGAATGGATCATTGAAATTGTTCCTTTTGTTCAGCCGTCGAAACGGCGCTTTAAAGTTGTGAATATGCAGGTAACGCTAAGCGCCTGGTGCTGACCCGTCCATGAAAAGAAATTGGTCAGCGGGTGGTGCGCATATCCTCGATCAGTTCTTCCAGTCGTTCTATCCTCGCGCCCTGTGCCGTGTTGGTCTTGTGCTGCTCGATACTGTGCAGGGTAAGCTCTTCGATCTTTTCCAGGTCCACCATCTGCATCTGTGCCAGATCAAGTCCCTGTGTCGTGACATCACGGGCAGCGCAGACGCAGGCCATTATCAGTTCCCCGCTGCGGCTACTCTGCGACAAGCGCCTCCAGCGCGGCTTCGAGCCGGGTGATCCGTTCTTCCTGCTCCAGCGTGTAAAGCGTCAGTTCCTCGATCTTTTTCAGGTGGACCAGCTGCATTTCGGCCATGTCCAGACCGCTTGCCCTGATCTGTGCTTCGGAGGGCACCTCGGGCAGATGGCTGTTGGCGTCAATGAATGCCTGAACATCAGACAGCGGGCGCAGGGCGTAATCCTCGGCAAAGACGTAATCCGGCACGTTCATCTGGGTGTTGTTCACCACCAGCTTTCCGGTCACCACCACCTCGTCCGGGCGGCCGTTGCGGCCCAGTTTCAGCAGATTGTTGTTGGCGGTATTGTCAATCTTGAGCGGCGTGTTGCCTCCCGCGACCCCGACATTCAGGCGGCCTGAATCCTGCTGGTTGCGGAATTCCCAGGTCGTGGGCGTGACGCCGTTCTGGCGCAGAAGGAACGCCGCGTCGGAGCCTGTGCCATTGGCATCGAACAAGGCGAAGGCGTCGCTGCCGGTCGCGTCGGAACGAATGTGCAGCAGCTGTTCGGGGGAATTGGTGCCGAAGCCGACAAAGGCTGTGGCGCCATCGACGAACATTGCATTGTCGTTCACATCGCTGCCGATCTGGAAATCCTTGTCGAAATTGCCCGCGTTCACCCGGACCCCGCTGTTGAGGATCTGCAACGCGCCAAAAGCGCTGTCATTTGCCACTTCGAACGGGATCGCGCCGGTCGAAATCCGGGTAAACAGGCCATCTGCATCCACTCCCACCTGAAAAGAACGCACACCCGCATTCGTGGGTGCAAGCAGCACGTCGGCTGTGTCCGCGCTGGAAATGTGCAGATCAGCTTGCGGAATGGCCGTGCCCAGGCCCACCTGGCCGCTGCTGGCCACCACCAGCGCATTCTCCGGGGCAGCGCCCAGAACCGAAAAGGGAATGGTGCCGTTGGTGACATCCTCGATAGCGAACCGTTCCAGTCCGCCGGACGCAACTGGCGGCACATCATTGATCAGCAGTTTCCAGTCCCGGTCCGGGTAGGTAGCCGAGGATGTATCGTCAAAAATCACGCCGTTGTTTGTATCGGAAACAATGACGGCGACATCTGTCGCAAAAGTTACGTCCAAGGTGCAGCCGTTGCCGATGCACACATCCCCGTCCAGAACGGAGTTGTCGGTGACAAACAGGTCGGCCTCTCCCAAATCATTGTCGGAAATACTTACACCGTTGAGGAAATTGTCCTGGGCGCTGACAGCAATTGGAAAAAGAAAAACGGTCGTGGCGATGAATTTGATCGAACGCATGATGTTCCTTTCGCACGGCGGGGGAAAGGCCGGGCAGAATGATCCAGTGGAATGAATTAGAAGGAAATTACCCCGAAATATTGGGCGAGGGTAAGGAACCAGACATTCGGCTGTCAAGAAATTTGGCGTTCTTCTATTTGAACGTGTGTAACGCGCCCAGCAGATCCAGCAGCTTTTCGTAATTGTTTTCGCCAAGGGTTGCACGAATACGCTGGGCGATGCGCAGGGCCTCGTCAAGATTGTCGTCGATCACCTGCTGGCCGGCGGGCGTGATCGCCAGCATCTGGCGGCGGCGGTCACCATTGTCGCGGGTGCGGGTGACATAGCCGCGGTCCGACAGGCTGCGCACGATGCGGGTGAGGCTGGGCAGCAGCAGGCTGGCGCGGTCCGCCACTTCGGTCGCGTCGAGCGTGCCGCCTTCGGACAGGACACGCAGAACCCGCCATTGCTGTTCGGTGATGCCCGTCTCGCTCAGCATCTCGCGGATCGGGGCCATCACCGTTTCCCGCGCGCGGATCAGCGCGATCGGCAGGGACCGGTCGGTGGCGGGCAGGGTCTCTGAACTGGCGTCTTTGGGCTTGGTCACACGGGAACCTGCTGGCTGGTGGGATGGGTTCATCTGGTATTTTACGGGTGGCAGTGCAAGGCTATATTACTTTCCATGCTAACTAAATGGGGTGTGTTGCATCCGACTGGGTCACGGCCCCACGGGGCCGCTGGCTGTGGCCTGTTTCGGGGCGGCCGGGGTGGTCGGAATTGCCTGCGCGTGATCGGTTGACAAGGCCTGTGCGGCAGGTGACCGTCGCGACCTCGGCATTTGGCTGTTGCAAAGGGACCGCGCGATGACATTCCGCCTGTTTTCGGACAAGAACCGTCCGGTCCACATGGGGCCATACCCCACCGAGCTGCTGGCGCGGGCCGGGCAAATGCCGGAGCTGTCAGCGGTGCCGCAGATGGCGCAGCTCAGCTTTGAACGGTCTGACGACCCGCTGTCGATCCTCAATGCGATGCGCGAGCATCAGGCGATGCTGGACGCGATCCGCGACGGGCTGATCAATCGGGGCATATCCGAGGTGCCGGAGGACTTGCAGGAGCGTGCAAATCATTTGAAAGCCTTTGGATATTTCTCTGACGCGGCGGTGGTGGGTGTCTGCAAGCTGCCTGCGGAAGCGGTGCTGGAAACCCCCTTTCGCAACCCCGACATCGACCGGCTGGCGCAAGACCTGCGCACCCGCCAGACCAAAACACTGGCCTCGGGCATCGACATGATCATGGCCGACCTCAAGGAATCGATGGAGGCGCCGCCGGGCACGATTGACGGCCACACCCATGCGCTGGTGTTCCTTTACGAGAACCCGCGTGACGTTGAGGCGGGCGAAGCCGGAACCACCTGGATCAGGGAGGCGCAGGCGCATCGGGCAGGGTTGCTTGCGGCGGAAACCGCCGTGGTGCTGGCCAATTACCTGAGGGTGCTGGGCTTTGACGCGCGGGGGCACACGGTCACGACCTCGGATGTTGATCTTGGCCGGCTGGCGGTTGCCGCGGGGCTGGCGACGGTGGAGCACGGCGCGCTGCACCACCCCTATATCGGCGGGCGCTTCGGTCTGGCGGCGGTGACGACCAGCTTTGCCATGGCCCCGGACCGGCCCCTTGCCCCGATGTCGGCGCAGCCTGCCCCGGCCTTTGGCATGCGGTGGAAACTGGGCACGGGATCTCGCAAGAATGCGATGAACGCGGTGCCCTATGCCAAACGCCGGTTCGTGGATGGCGCGCATCCTTTCGAGCGTCTGAAACGGGTGGCGGACCCTACCACCTATATCGACGAGGCGCGGGTGGCGCGGGTGCCCAAGCGGACCGACATGTTCGCCCGCGCGCAGTTCGGCGACATGGGCAAGGCGCTGCAGGAGGGGGCAAAGGGCGGATACTATGTGCGCAAGGCTGCGCCTTCGACCGCGCAACGGCGGGCGCTGGGGGCTTTCGTGTTGTTGCAGGATGGTGCCCCGGCGGATCGGAAGGTCACGCTGGACCCGGCGGAGGCCGCCGATCTGGTCAAGGCGACCTGCTACTACCTTGGCGCGGATGCGGTCGGCATTTCGCGCTGCCCGGACTGGGCGTGGTATTCGCATGACGCCACCGGCGCGCCCATCGACCCGCCGCATGATCAGGCGGTGTCGCTGATCATCGACCAGGGCTACGAGACGATGGAGGGCGCCTCGGGCGACGACTGGATCAGCGTTGCGCAGTCGATGCGCGCCTATTTGCGGTTCTCGTTGATTGGCGGCGTGGTGGCGAAACAGATCCGCAACCTCGGCTACAGCGCCAAGGCGCATACGGTGATGGATGGCGAGGTGCTGCAACCGCCGCTCTTGCTGCTGAGCGGGCTGGGCGAGGTCAGCCGCATCGGCGAGGTGATCCTGAACCCCTATCTGGGCCCGCGCCTGAAATCCGGCGCGATCACCACCGATCTGCCGATGGCGCATGACAGACCCATCGACTTTGGCCTGCAGAAATTCTGCGAGTCCTGCAACAAATGCGCGCGGGAATGTCCTTCGGGCGCGATCACCGCCGGGCCGAAGCTGATGTTCAACGGCTACGAGATCTGGAAATCCGACAGCCAGAAATGCGCCACCTACCGGATCACCACACCCGGCGGCGCGATGTGCGGGCGCTGCATGAAGACCTGCCCCTGGAACCTGGAAGGCATCTTCAAGGAAGCCCCGTTCCGCTGGGCCGCAATGAACATTCCCGCAGCGGCCCCGGCGCTGGCGCGGCTGGATGATGCGGTGGGCAATGGCGGGCTGAACCCGGTCAAGAAATGGTGGTGGGATCTGGAGATCGCGGAAGACGGCGGCTACCGCCCCACGGACAAGCCAGTGAACGAACGGTCCCTGCAACGGGATCTGGACCTGAAGTATGAGGACCAGACTCTGGCGGTCTATCCCGCCCCACTGGCCCCGCATCCATATCCGTACCCTGACCCGATGGACCGGGAGGCGGGGATCGAGGCCTACCGCGCGATGATCACGGCCGAGGAATATCAGCGGCGTCTGGCGGCGGGCGATGAGAGCATGGTGCACCGCACCACCGATGCCGCCGACAGCCCGGTGATCCATGTAGAGATCACCAAGGCGGAGAAGATGGCGGCAGGGATCACCAAATATGAGTTTCAGCCTGTGGGCGGGGGTGATCTGCCGCCCTGGCAGGCGGGGGCGCATCTGGATATCGTGGTGGCACCGGAATTCCTGCGCCAGTATTCCATGTCGGGTGATCCGGGCGACTGCAGCACCTATCAGATCGGCGTGCTGATGGAGGATGCCGGGCGCGGCGGATCGAAACTGCTGCACCGGATCTTCAGCGAGGGGCGCAAGGTCTTCATCTCGAACCCGATCAACCATTTCCCGCTGGATGCGGCGGCACCGTTCTCGCTGCTGATGGGCGGCGGGATCGGGGTGACACCGATGATTGCCATGGCGCATGAGCTGCACCGCGCGGGGCGCGATTTTGCCCTGCATTATTCCGGGCGGTCACGCGGCAGCATGGGGTATCTGACGGACCTCGCGGCGGTGCCCTGGGCCGACAGGGTGCATCTGCACATCACCGATGAGGATACACGCGCCGATCTGGGCACCGTGATGGGCGGCCTGCCTGCGGGCGCGCATGTCTATACCTGCGGGGCGGATCGCTACATGTCGGCGGTCATGGCGGCGGCAGAGGCGGCGGGCGTGCCGGAGGAG
This sequence comes from Sulfitobacter sp. G21635-S1, assembly GCF_027213915.1. Lineage (NCBI taxonomy): Bacteria > Pseudomonadati > Pseudomonadota > Alphaproteobacteria > Rhodobacterales > Roseobacteraceae > Sulfitobacter > Sulfitobacter sp. G21635-S1. The sequence goes on along the minus strand of NZ_JAPWGV010000002.1, from coordinate 251,200 downwards.
GCGCGGCATCTGGAGTATTTCTCGGTCCCCGAAGTGCCGGAATATGTGAACCACGAGTTCACCCTGCGGCTGGCGCGCTCGGGGCGCGACCTCGCCGTGCCTGCCGGCAAGAGCGCGACGGACGTGCTGGCGGAAAATGGCATCCATGTGGACGTGAAATGCTCCGACGGCATCTGCGGCGTGTGCAAATGCGGCCTGGTCTCGGGCGCGGTCGAGCACCGCGATTTCGTGCTGTCCAGGGCGCAGCGGCAGGATGCGATCATCCTGTGCCAGAGCCGGGCGGCAGAGGCCGGTGGCGTGGTCGAAGTGGACCTGTGACTATTTCGCCGCCGCCAGCGCCGCGCGGATCACCTCGCGGTCGCCGATGTGATTGCACAGCACCAGGATCAGCCGCGCGTTGAGCGCATCGGACTGCTCCTTGCTCAGACCCTCATGGGCGCGCAGCAGCTCATCGTAAAATCCGTCCTGGTCGGGGATGTTCGGGGTCAGTGTCACAGACATCAGCTGTCCTTTCCGAGGGCGCGGCCAATGGCGCTGGCGATGGCATCCGCGTCGAAACCGGGCCAGCGGGCCACGACATGCTGATCGGGACGGATGAGATAAACGGCCTGTTTCGCGTCACCAAGGTAGCGGCGGATCAGCGCGTCGGAGGGGTTGGCGATTTCCAGCACAGCCGCGTCAATGCCCTGCGCGCTCAGCGCCTCTGCGGCGCAGCCCAGAGCGAGGATGGTGAAGGTGCCGCCGAGGTTGTCCAGCAGGAAGCCGTCTTCGACCGGCGCATCGACGCAGGCCGCGCCGGGGCGGGTGACCGCAGGGCCATTCAGCGCATCGGGGCCGAAATGCGGAAATCCGTCATAGGTGCATGGCACCGACAGGCGTCCCGAATTCACCAAGGGCCGGGCAAAGGTATGCCGCTCTGCCAGGGTCAGCACCGCGTCACGGAAGAGCCGGCTGGTCTGTGTCTTGGGCGTCAGAAAGTCGGTGGCACGGGTCGAATTCAGGATGTTCTCATCGGCGCCGAATTCACGTTCGGTGGCGTAGCTGTCGAGCAGGCTGTCATCGGCCAGCCCTTTCAGCACAAGATCAAGTTTCCAGCCCAGGTTGTCCGCATCCTGTACACCGGAATTGGCCCCGCGCGCACCGAAGGGCGAGACCTGGTGCGCGCTGTCGCCTGCAAAGATCACATTGCCATGCCGGAAAGACTTCATGCGACGGCATTGGAATGTGTAGCTCGAGGTCCATGCCCGCGCGTATTCCGGCACGGTGCCGGTCTGGCTGGACAGCATGGCATCGACGCGGGCGCGGATACGCTCCGGGTCCAGCTCCGCCTTGCGGTCGATGTCCCAGCCAAGCTGAAAGTCGATGCGCCAGATGTCGTCGGGCTGCTTGTGCAGCAGGGCGGACTGGCCGGCGCCCTCGAAGGGCGGATCGAACCAGAACCAGCGTTCGGTGGGGAAGTCGGCCTTCATGTGGACATCGGCGATCAGGAAGTTGTCCTCGAACACCCGGCCGTCGAAGGTCAGCCCCATCATCTCGCGCAGGGGAGAACGCGCGCCGTCGCAGGCAACCAGGTAGTCGGCCTCGATCCGGTAGGGGCCATCGGGGGTGTCGACCTCCAGCGTGGTAAACCCGTCCTGCGGCGTGATCGCGGTGACCTGGTTTGCGCCCCGTATCTCGATCGGGGCGCCATTGGTCCGGGCTTTTTCGATGGCTTCCACAAGGTCGCGTTCGAAATAGGGCTGCTGCAGATTGATGAAGGCGGGGTAGCGGTGGCCGTCTTCGGGAAGAAGGTTGAATTCGTAAACCTCGCGGTCCGCGTGAAACACCCGGCCCACGTTCCAGACCACGCCCTTGTCCACCATCGGCTGCGCCGCACCCAGACGATGCGCGATGTCCAGCGTGCGCTTGGCAAAGCAGATTGCCTTGGACCCAAGGCCAGCGCCCTCGTGGTCGTCCAACACCAGTACCGGGGTGCCCTTGAGCCCGAGGTCAAGCGCCAGGGTGAGGCCGATGGGACCGCCCCCGACGATGACCACCGGGTGCCGCACCGGGGCCTGCGATTGCGCGGGGACCTGGTGGTAGGGGTAGAGCTTGAAAGCAGTCTGGTATCTCACGGCAACCATATCGATCCTCCCTGGGCTGCAGGATCACGCCTGCAGCGCGTTCCACATTTCGATGTCCCGTTCGGCGGTCCAGATGCGGGGCGTGTCGATGCCGCGCGCTTCGTCATAGGCGCGGGCCACGTTGAAGGGCAGGCAATGTTCGTAGATCGCATAATCCGAGAACTTGGGGTCGCAGGCTTCGCGCACCGCGTCCCATGCTTCCTTGAGGCTGCCGCCGCGGGCCGCGACGCGGGCGGCGGGGGCATAGGTGGAATTCACGAAGTCGCGGGTGCTGGCAATGGCAGCCTTGACCGCATCCTTGCCCATCAGCGCGCCGCCGCGACCCGGTGCGATGGCGTCCACGTCATAGGCCAGGATATTGTCCAGCGTGCCGCCCCAGTCGTTGAAGTGCCCGTCACCGCAATAGCAGGCGGAGTGGTCCTCGACGATGTCACCGGTGAACATCACGTTCTCGTCCGGGACGTGGATGACGGCGTCGCCTGCGGTATGGGCGCGGCCGATCTGTTTGATGTCCACCCGGCGGTTGCCGAGATAGACGGTCATGCTGTCGGAGAATGTGGTGGTGGGCCAGGTCAGGCCGGGAATGCTCTCATGCCCTTCAAACAGGCGCGGGAAGCGCTGGAATTCGCTGTCCCAGTCCTCTTGTCCGCGTTCGACCACCATGGCGCGGGCCACGTCGGACATGATGACCTGATCGGCACCATAGGCGGAGGCCCCCAGCACGCGGACCGCGTGGTAGTGGGTCATCACCACATGGCTGATCGGCTTGTCGGTGACTTCGCGGACTTTCTCGATGACCTTGCCGGCCAGGCGCGGTGTCGCCTGCGCCTCGACGATCATGACGCTGTCATCACCGATGATGACGCCGGAGTTGGGGTCCCCTTCGGCGGTAAAGGCCCAGAGGCCGCGGCCGACCTCGTCGAAGGTGATTTTCTTTTCGGTCAGGTCGCCCTGGGAGGCAAAAGCTTTGGCCATGGTATGTCCTTTCTGGCGTGGCGCATGTGGTGGCGTCACATCTGTGTATTTATTGGAACAATGAAGCTCAGGGGAACTTGATTGCCGGTTTGATCGTGCCCACGCAGTCGCCGAAGCCGATGCGGAATCCGTCGCCTTTGGCGGCGCCTTTGAGGGTCATTGTATCGCCGTCCTCGATGAAGGTGCGGGTGTCGCCGCTGTCCAGCGTGATGGTTTCCTTGCCGCCCCAGCTGAGTTCGATCAGCGAGCCGCGCTCGTGCTTTTCGGGGCCGGAGATCGTGCCCGAACCCAGCAGGTCGCCCGCGTTCATCGCGCAGCCGGAAGAGGCGTGATGGGTCAACTGCTGTGCGGCGGAATAGTACATCTGGTTGTAGTTGGTGCGCGCGATGGTGGTCGGCGCCTTGCCTTCGGGGGCCATCGTCACCTCCAGCTCGATGTCATAGAGCATCGGGCCGGGTTCACGCAGGTAGGGCAGCAGGTCCTTTTCGCGTTCGGGCGTGGAGGTGCGGAATGGCTCCAGCGCCGCTTTCGTCACGATCCAGGGGGAGATCGAAGTGGCAAATGCCTTGGCCTGGAACGGGCCCAGTGGCTGGTATTCCCAGGGCTGGATGTCGCGCGCCGACCAGTCGTTCAGCAGGACATAGCCAAAGATCATGTCATCGGCCTGCGCCACGGTGATCGGGTGGCCCATCTCGGAGGAGGTGCCGACGATGGCGCCCATCTCCAGCTCGATGTCCAGCCGCTTGCTGGGGCCGAAGGAGGGCATATCGGCGTCCGGCGCCATGGTCTGGCCATTGGGGCGCACGATGGGCGTGCCGGAGACAACCACGGTGGAGGCGCGCCCGTTGTAGCCGATGGGGATGTGCAGCCAGTTCGGCGGCAGCGCGTTTTCAGCGCTGCGGAACATGGTGCCGATGTTGGTGGCGTGGTGCTTGCCTGCGTAGAAATCGGTGAATTCGGTGACCACCAGCGGCATGTGCATCCGCGCCTCTGCCATCGGCACCAGGTGGGGCGCGACCTGCGCCTGGTCCGGGGCATCGGCCGCCAGCAGGTCGGTCAGCCGGTTGCGCAGGGCGGCCCAGCCTTCGGGCCCCAGTTCCATCACGTCATTCCAGTAGGGCACGTCAAAGACCGGCTCTTCGGCCAGGTCGATCAGCCCGTTCTCTTCCATTGCGGCCATGTCGAGGATCATGTCGCCGATGGCCACGCCGCAGCGCGGTTCAAGCGTGTTTGTCTCGAACACGCCGTAGGGCAGGTTGTTGAGCGGGAAGTCGGTGTCGGCGCTGTTGGCGCTTTCCACCCAGGATTGGAGGAGGGTCATGGGTATTCCTTGTGCTGATAGTTGCCGGTTTCACCCAGGGCAAAACCGGCAGGCGGCATTATTTCTTGCCGGGGGTGCCGTCGAATTTCTTTTCGAGGTCGCTCCAGCAGTCGATGTAATCGTCCTGCAGTGGCGCCTCCTTGGCGGCGAAGGCGGTCAGGTGCTGCGGGAAGCGGGTTTCGAACATGAAGGACATGGTGTTCTCCAGTTTCTCGGCCTCAAGCTCGGCGTTCGACGCGCCTTCAAAGGCGTTCTTGTCCGGGCCGTGGGGCAGCATCATGTTGTGCAGCGACATGCCGCCGGGGACGAAGCCCTTGGGCTTGGCGTCATAGATGCCAAAGATATTGCCCATCAGTTCGGACATGACGTTCTTGTGATACCACGGCGGGCGGAAGGTATCCTCGGCCACCATCCAGCGGTCGCGGAACAGGACGAAGTCGATGTTCGCGGTGCCTTCGACACCCGAGGGCGCGGTGAGCACGGTAAAGATTGACGGGTCCGGATGATCGAACAGGATCGCGCCGACCGGGCAATAGGTGCGCAGATCATATTTGCAGGGGGCATAGTTGCCATGCCAGGCAACGACGTCGAGCGGGGAATGGCCGATTTTCGTCTCGTGGAACTGGCCCGCCCATTTCACCGTGACGGTGGAGGGCGCGTCACGGTCCTCGAAGGCGGCGATGGGCGTCTTGAAATCGCGGCGGTTGGCCATGCAGTTGGCCCCGATCGGTCCGCGACCGGGCAGGTCGAACTTCTGTCCGTAGTTCTCGCAGACAAAGCCGCGGCAGGGCCCTTCGAGCACTTCGACCCGGTAGACCAGGCCACGCGGGATGATCGCGATTTCCTGCGGTTCAATGTCGATCACGCCCAGTTCGGTGGCAAAGCGCAGACGGCCCTCCTGCGGGACCACCAGCAGTTCGCTGTCGGCGGAGTAGAAATAGGCGTCCACCATGCTGTCGGTGACAAGGTAGATGTGGCTGGCCATGCCGACCTGCGTATTGACGTCACCGGCCGTGGTCATGGTGCGCATGCCGGTGAGCCAGGTCAGTTTCCCTTCGGAATGCGGGACCGGATCCCAGCGGTACTGGCCCAGGCTGACCACATCCGGATCCACATGTGGCGCGGATTTCCAATAGGGCAGGTCGATCTTTTCAAAGCGGTGTGTGTGCTTGACCGATGGCCGGATGCGGTAGCACCAGGTGCGTTCGTTCTGGTGGCTCGGCGCGGTGAAGGCGGTGCCGGAAAGCTGTTCGCCGTAGAGGCCGTAGTTCACCTTCTGGGGCGAGTTCATGCCCTGGGGCAGGGCGCCGGGCAGGGCCTCCGTCTCGAAGTCGTTGCCGAAGCCGGGCATGTATCCCTCATGGGTGCCGACAGGCGTTGCGGCGCTTTTCAGCGCGTGGGGGGCGACGTCCTTATTCATGGCAGGTCCTTTCGCAAAACGTGAAGATCACATATTAGTTGGTTTTGTAACTAACAACGGGATAAATTGCAAAATGCCGAAAAAAGACGGGGCACCGCCGGGGGAGACGGTGGATGATTTCGACCTGCGGGGGTTTCTGCCCTATCTGCTGAACATGGCGGCGGAGGAATCCAGCGCGAGTTTTCAGCGATATTACAAGGGTAAATACGGGATGTTGCGCACCGAATGGCGGGTGCTGTTCCATCTGGGGCGCTACGGGGCAATGACGGCCAAGGAGATCTGCGACCGGGCGCGGATGCACAAGACCAAGGTCAGCCGCGCGGTTGCGGCCCTGCAGGCCAAACGATTCCTGACGCGCAGCCCCTGGGAGGACGACAGGCGCCATGAAACCCTTGCGCTGACATCGCAGGGCCGGCAGGCCTATGCCGATCTGGCCGCGCAGGGGAAACAGTTCGACAGGGCTTTGATGGCGGATTTTTCGCAGGAAGAGGCCCGGCTGTTGCGGCAGGCGCTTGTGCGCATCGCCAAATTGTAGGAGCAGCCGGGCCGGAGTTGAAAAGCCCCGGCGGCAACGGGGGATGCGCCGCCGGGGTCACGCATGGGTCAGGCCGGCTTGGGATCCAGCTTGCCCACGGTTACGTCGAGGGTCAGCTCCTCGCCCTTGCGCAGCACTTTCATCTGTGTGCTTTGTTCAGGCTCGGTGGTGGCCACCGCCCGGGTCAGGTCGCGCAGGTCGGTCACCTCTGTCTTGCCAAAGGACATGATGATGTCGCCCCGCTTCAGACCGGCCTTGGCGGCTGGGCTGTCCTCGCTCACCGCTTCGATCACCGCGCCCTTGGGTGAATCGTAGCCCAGGACATTGGCGACCTCTTCGGTCATCGGGCGGATGTTCACACCCAGCCAGCCACGCGAGACGCTGCCGTCGTCGGACAGATCGGCCACAACCGTCTGCACCAGGTCGGCAGGCACGGCAAAGCCGATGCCGACGGAGCCGCCATCGGGCGACAGGATGGCGGTGTTGACGCCGATCACGTCACCGGCGTTGTTGAACAGCGGTCCGCCGGAGTTGCCCTTGTTGATCGAGGCATCGGTCTGGATGAAGTCATCAAAGGGGCCCGAGCGGATGTCACGCGACAGGGCAGAGATGATGCCAGAGGTCACGGTGCCGCCAAGGCCGAAGGGGTTGCCGACGGCGACAACTTCGTCGCCCACCCGCAGGCCATCTGTGGCGCCGAATTTGACAAAGGGCAGGTCAACATCCGCTTCGATCTTGAGCAGGGCGATGTCCGTCATCGGGTCGCTGCCGACCACCTTGGCCTCGAAGCTGCGGTCATCGGCCAGTTTGACGGTCACGGTGTCGGCTCCTGCCACCACATGGTGGTTTGTCACGATCTGGCCGTCGGAAGAGATGATGAAGCCTGAGCCCACGCCCTGAAGCGGCCCTTGGTGGCCGGGCATTCCGGGCATGCCGTCCTCGAAGAAGCGGCGCAGCTGCGGGGGAATGTTGCGCGGCATCGGGGCGGGAGTGTCCTGTGCCTTGGTGGTGACTTCGATAAAGACCACGGCAGGGGAGACTTGTTCCACCAGATCGGCATAGCCGCCGGCGGGCACCGCATAGGCCGCAGCAGGTGCGACGGTCAGCGCGGAAGTGGCCAGCAGGGCCGCGGTCAATGCCGCGGCGGCGCTTTGTCTTGGTGATTTCAGTATGGAGTGCATCGGGGTTACCTCGAATTTTCTTGTGCCCACCCCATATGACGGTCTGTCCTTACAGCATCGTGGGCGGCCCTATACAAATTTGTAACGCGGCCTGCGGCCCCATATTGTCTATGCAGGAGACCTGCAGATCAGGAACAGAGGTCACGATGAAACTGCTCGTCATAGAAGACGACGCCACAACCGGGCGCTACATCGCCAAGGGATTGCGCGAGGAAGGTCATGTTGTCGATCTGGTCGCGGACGGGCGCGAAGGGCTGATTGCGGCGACGGCGGGGGGGCATGATGTGCTGATTCTTGACCGGATGCTGCCGCAGGTCGACGGGCTGACCCTGCTCAAGACGCTGCGCGGCGCCGGATCGAAGGTGCCGGTCTTGCTGCTGACGGCGATGGGCGATGTCGACGACCGGATCGAGGGGCTGCGCGCCGGGGCGGATGACTACCTGGCGAAACCCTTTGTCTTTGGCGAATTGTCGGCGCGGGTGGCGGCGCTGTCGCGCAGGCCCCAGGCGATGGAGACGGAGACGGTGCTGCGCGCGGGCGATCTGGAAATGAACCTGATCACCCGGACGGTCACGCGGGCGGGGCAGGTGCTTGACCTGTTGCCGCGCGAATTTGCCCTGCTGGAACATCTGTTGCGACGCAAGGGGCGGGTTCAGACCAGAACCATGTTGCTGGAAGCGGTCTGGGACATCGGCTTTGACCCCGGCACCAATGTGGTGGAAACCCACATCAGCCGGTTGCGCGCCAAGGTGGACCGGCCCTTTGACAAGGAAATCATCCAGACGGTGCGCGGGGCGGGATACCGGATTGCCGCATGACGGCACGGCTTGCGGAACTCTGGCGGTCGATGCCGCTGCGGCTGGCGCTGCTGCTGGTGGCGCTGTTCACCGCAGTCAGCCTGCTGAGCCTCGCGGCCAGCTACGGGTTTACCCAACGCTCGTTCGAACAGGCCATGCGTGCCGATCTGCGCCAGGACCTAGCGGGCTTTCGCGCCGCCCCCAATGCCCGCGCCGTGGCGGCGCTGGTAGAGGCCGAAAGCCGCGAGGCTGACCCCAACCGCATGGTGCTGAGCTATATCGCGCCCTCGGGCCGGATCTTTGGCAACGGGGCGATCGCGCGGGACGAGGCGGGTTTTCACATCATCTCGCTGGACCGGGACCGCGCGCAATATGATGGCGCCTATCTGTCGCTGACCGACCGGTTGCATGGCGGCATCATCACCATCGCCCGCAGCCGGGCAGAGATCGAGGCGCTGGGTGGGGTCTTCCTCAACATCCTGCTGATCAGCCTGCTGCCAACGGCGCTGATCGCGCTTTCGGGCGGGCTGGTGCTGGCACGTCGCTCCAAGCGGCATGTGGAGGTGGTGGGCCGCGCGCTGGACCGGATGACCGGCGGGGATCTGGGCGCGCGCGTGGTGGTCGGGCCGCGCTGGTCAGACGACCTTGCGCAGATCGGCGGCAAGCTCAATCAGATGGCCACTGCGCAGGAGGCGTCTGTCACCGCGCTGAAACAGGTGTCATCGGACATCGCCCATGACCTCAAGACGCCGTTGCAACGGGTTGCCCTGCAACTGGAGGATCTGGAGGGCAAGGTGCCCCCGGACAGCGAAGAGGCCGAACTGGTTGCCCGCACCCGTGCCGAAGTCGCGGATATGGGGCATGTGTTCCAGGCGCTGCTGCAATTGGCGCAGGTCGAGGCCGGATCGGCCCGGTCGCGCTTCGCACCCGTTGATCTGGCGCCGGTCTGCCAGACCCTGGTCGAGGTTTATGACCCCAGTGCCGGCGACAGCGGCCATCGCCTGACCCTGGAGATTGCCGCTGATGTCCCGAAGGTGCGGGGGGACAGGGCTTTGCTGGGGCAGATGGTCTCGAACCTGATCGAAAACGCACTGCGCCATACGCCTGCAGGCAGCCAGATCACGATTCGCCTGTCGCAGCACGCGGCGGGCCGGGTCTGGCTGCAGGTGGCCGATACCGGACCGGGCATTCCGGTCAAGGAACGTGACAAGGTGCTGGACCGGCTTTATCGTCTGGATCGCAGCCGCAACACGCCCGGAAACGGATTGGGCCTGAGCCTGGTGGCGGCCGTGGCGGCGCTGCATGGTGCGGAACTCGTGTTGGGTGACAATGAACCGGGTCTGAAAGTGGACCTGCGCTTCTGATACCCGCTGCGGCGAAATGTGTCGCTGTACAGGCTGCGAAAACAGCCTATGTCCGGGACAGAAGCAATGGAGGCCAGACCATGTTCGACGGATATTCCGCAGAGATCCTCGCGCGGGTGCAGTTTGCCTTCACGATCTCGTTTCACATCATCTTTCCGGCCTTCTCCATCGGGCTGGCCAGCTTCCTGGCGGTGCTGAACGCGCGCTGGCTCTGGACGCGGGACCGCACCTTCCTGATTCTGTTCAATTACTGGGTCAAGATTTTCGCCATTGCCTTTGGCATGGGGGTCGTGTCGGGCATCGTCATGTCCTACCAGTTCGGCACCAACTGGTCGGTGTTTTCGGACAAGGCCGGCCCGGTGATCGGCCCGTTGATGGCCTATGAGGTGCTGACCGCCTTTTTCCTTGAGGCGGGGTTCCTGGGGATCATGCTTTTTGGCCGCGAACGGGTGGGTGATGCGCTGCACATGATGGCAACGGGCATGGTGGCATTCGGCACGCTGATTTCGGCCACCTGGATCCTGTCGGTCAATTCCTGGATGCAGACGCCTGCGGGCTTCAGCATGAACGAGCTGGGGCAGTTCATTCCCGAGGATTGGTGGCAGATCGTATTCAACCCCTCGTTCCCCTATCGCCTGACGCACATGGTGCTGGCCGCCTTCCTGACAACCGCGCTGGTGGTGGGGGCGGTGGGGGCCCTGCACCTGCTGCGCGACCGCAGCGATGCGCCTGCCCGGCGGATGTTCTCCATGGCGATGTGGATGCTGGCGCTGGTGACCCCCCTGCAGATCCTGGCGGGCGATTCCCACGGGCTCAACACGCTGGAACACCAGCCGGTCAAGGTGATGGCGATGGAGGGGCACTTCGAGAGCCATCCCCACGGGGCGCCGCTGATCCTGTTCGGCATCCCCAATCAGGCGGAAAAGCGTGTCGATTACGCGGTGGAGATCCCCAAGCTCAGCTCTCTGATCCTCAAGCACGACCTGAACGCGCCGCTGGCCGGTCTTGATACCGTTCCGGACGAGGATGAACCGCCGGTGGCCATCGTCTTTTTCTCCTTCCGGGTGATGGTGGGTCTTGGCTTTGCCATGCTGGGTCTGGGATTGTGGGGGCTGATCGCGCGGGCGCGCGGGCGGCTTTTCGATGCGCCCTGGCTTTACCGCGCGTCGATGGCGATGGGGCCGATGGGGTTCGTCGCGGTGCTGGCGGGCTGGATCACGACCGAAGTGGGTCGCCAGCCCTTTACCGTCTACGGGCTGCTGCGGACCTCCGACAGCCTCTCGCCCGTCGCGGCCCCTGCGGTCGCGGCCTCGCTGATTGCCTTTATCATCGTCTATTTCTTCGTTTTCGGCGCAGGCACCTATTATATCCTGCGCCTGATGGGCAAGCCGATCAAACCCGTGAGCGATGCGCCGATCACGGACGAAGGTCCGACCCGCACCGCCGGGACGACCCCGTCTGTGCAGATGCAGGGCAATCACGACGACAAGGCGAGGACCTGAGATGCTGGGTTTTGAACTGTCATTCATCTGGGCGGGGATCATCGCCTTTGCGGTGCTGGTCTATGTCATCCTCGATGGTTTCGACCTGGGGGTGGGCCTGCTGTTTCCCCTGACCAAGGACGAGAAAGAGCGCAACGTGATGATGAATTCCGTCGCGCCGATCTGGGACGGCAATGAAACCTGGCTGGTGCTGGGCGGCGGCGGGCTGTTCGCGGTATTCCCGCTGGCCTATGCGGTGGTGATGCCCGCGCTTTACATGCCGATCATCCTGATGCTGCTGGGTCTGGTGTTTCGCGGCGTGGCCTTTGAGTACCGCTGGCGCACAAAGCGCTGGAAGGGGACCTGGGACATCGCGTTTTTCGGCGGATCGCTGACGGCGGCGCTGTGCCAGGGCATCGCGCTGGGCGCGCTGGTACAGGGGATCGAGGTCGAGAACCGCGCCTATGCGGGCGGCTGGTGGGACTGGCTGACGCCCTTCACCTTCCTGACCGGTGTCGCGGTGACGGTGGGCTACGCGATGCTCGGAGCCACATGGCTGAACCTCAAGCTGGAGGGGCGCATCCAGACCCATATGCGCAGGCTGGCCTGGCCGTTTGCCATTGCAACGGTGATTTTCATGGCGGCTGTCAGCCTCTGGACACCCTTCCTGCGCTATGTTTATTTCGAACGCTGGTTCACCTGGCCGTCGATGGGCTTCAGCTTTGTCGTGCCGGTGCTGGTGGGGCTTTGCATTCTGGGCCTGTTCCGGGGGTTGCAACAGCAGCGTGACCTGCAGCCGTTCCTCTGCGCACTCAGCCTTTTTGTTCTGGGGTTCATCGGCATCGGGATCAGTTTTTACCCCTATATGGTGCCCGGTGCCCTGACCATCGTGGATGCCGCGGCCCCCGACAGTTCACTGTGGTTCACGCTGGTCGGGACATTGGTGCTGGTGCCCATGATCCTTGCCTATACCGCCTATGCCTATTGGGTGTTCCGGGGCAAGATCGACCCGGAAGACGGATATCATTGATGCCGCTCTGGCTGCGTCGGCTGGGATGGTTCGTGCTGCTCTGGGTGCTGAGCATTTCGGCCCTGGGTCTTGTGGCCTATGGCATCCGCGCCGTGATTTTCGCAGGATAGCGTGATGCCCCTTGCCAAGGGCTGCGGGGACAGGCGACAAAGCGGGCCAATCGAAAAGGACCCCATGATGCGCGCGATGCAAGTGACCGCCTATGACGAACCCCTGAGCCTGCGGGAACTGGAACTGCCTGTGCCCGGACCGGGCGAGGTGCTGGTCAGGATCGACACCTGCGGGTTGAATTTCGGCGACACGCTGATGATCAAGGGCACCTACCAGGAAAAACCGCCGCTGCCATTTACCATCGGGATGGAACTGGCGGGCCGTGTCGTGGGGTTGGGTGACGGGGTGACCACGCTGGCAAAGGATCAGCGCATTGCGGCCTATACCGGCTTTGGCGGCCTGTCGGAATACGCGGTCCTGCCTGCGGAGGTCTGCGTCCCGATTCCTGATGAGATGGACGCGGTGGATGCGGCGGCCTTCCTGATCGCCTATGGCACCAGCCATGTCGCGCTGGACTACAAGGCAGGTTTGAAACCGGGGGAACGGCTGCTGGTGCTGGGGGCTTCGGGCGGGGTTGGCCTGACCGCGGTGGAACTGGGCAAGCTGATGGGCGCAGAGGTGATCGCCTGTGCGCGGGGCAAGGAGAAGCTTGAGATCTGCCGCAAGCTGGGTGCCGATCACCTGATCGATTCCGATACCGATGACATCCGCGCGGTGGTCAGGTCGCTGGGCGGGGCGGATGTGGTCTATGACCCGATCGGCGGCGATCAGTTCAAGGCGGCAATGCGCGCCTGCAACCCCGAGGCGCGGCTGCTGCCGCTGGGGTTCGCCAGTGGCGAGGTGCCGCAGATCCCGGCCAACATCCTGCTGGTCAAGAACCTGACGGTTCTGGGTTTTTACTGGGGCGGTTACGCGCGGATCAAACCCGGCGTGCTGACCGACAGTTTCCGCACCCTGATCGACTGGTATGTGGCAGGCAGGATCAAGCCGCATGTCAGCAACGTGCTGCCGCTGGAACAGGCGAACGAGGCACTGGACCTGCTGCGGACCCGCAAAGCCACGGGCAAGGTGGTGGTGCAGGTGTCTCAGCCGGAGTAGTCGTTTTCTTTGAAGAAAACGGTCCGGAATTTTTGAAAATTCCGTGTGCCACGGATCAAACGGTGTAGATCGATGCAGAGGACACAGCCTGTGCGGTCTCGCAGACGGCTCGCCACTTTCGCTACCTGACTTCGTTTTCTTTGAAGGAAACGGCTCGGAATTTTTGAAAATTCCGAACCCTCAGTACCGCCGGGTGGTCGGTCGGTTGACCCGCACACGGGTCTTTTGCCGCTCGCGCAGGAAGACGAACAATCCCGAACCGAGGATCAATGCGATGCCGATCCAGACTTCCCAGGCGGGCAGATCCCCGAAAATCATGAAGCCCCAGAACACCGCCAGCGGCAGGCCCATGTATTCAAAGGGCGCGACCGTGGCGGCATCGGCCATCCGGTAGGCGGCGCTCAGGCAATAGCCGATTACCGCCGCGTTCAACCCCATGCCAACAAAGATCCAGCCGTCCCCCGGCGCGGGCCAGACCCAGGCGCGCAGCAGGAACTGCATCGAGGCCGAGCTGCCCTCGCTCACAAAGCGTCCGTCGCCGGCCACCAGGAAGAACCCCAGCGAAACGACGATGAAAACCGACTGGATGTAGACCGAGAGGGCCGAGGCCTTGCTGCTTACCCCCAGCTTGCGGGTCATCAGCTGATTCAGCGCATAGGTCAGCGCCGCGAGCACCGGCAAAAGCAGCACCAGCCGGGAGGCACCCAGCGTTTCACTGCCGGCCCAGGGCCGTTGCATGATGACAACCCCGACAAATCCAACCATCACGGCACCGAGCCGCAGGAGCCCCACCTTTTCCCCCAGGATCGGGATCGACAGCAGCGTGATGAACAGGGGGGCCGCAAAGAATAATGCGGTGGCATCGGCCAGGGGGATCGCCCCAAGGGCGACGAAGAATGTCATGTTGGCAATCACCACCAGCGCCCCGCGCAGCAGGTGCAGACCCGGCCGGTCGGTCTTGAGGATGTGCCAGCCGCCCTCGATCTGGACCAGCACCAGGCTGAATACGATCCCGATGGCCGAGCGTACGAACACCAGTTCATGCAGCGGATAGCCCCCGGAAAGCCGCTTGATCAGCATGTCATTTACGGAAATCGCCAGGATCCCGGCCAGTACAAAGGCAATCGCTGGCCCGGCGCGATTTTGGGGAAGCACAGTCATGCAATTGACCTATCAGCCCTGCCGCGTCTGTCCAGTGCGTTTGGCGTTGGACAGTCCTGCCAACTTGGCTATCCTGCGCGCAAATAACCCGGAGGTTCCCCCATGCAGATGTCAGATACCCGTCAGATTGCGGCGCCCCCGTCAGAGGTTTACGCTGCCCTGCTGGATCCCCAGGTGCTCAAGGCCTGCGTGCCGGGCGCCACCGAGGTCACCGGCTCGGTCGAGGAGGGATACGAGGCGACCGTCGTGCAGAAGGTCGGGCCGGTAAAGGCCACCTTCAAGGGAGAGGTGACAATCACCGATCTGGTTGCGGACCAATCCATGAAGATTGACGGCGCGGGCAAGGGCGGTGCTGCGGGTTTTGCCAAGGGCGGTGCCGACGTGCGGCTGGCGGCAAAGGATGGCGGCACCGAGCTGAGCTATGACGTGGAGGCCAAGGTGGGCGGCAAGCTCGCGCAGCTGGGCAGCCGGATCATCGACGGGTTTGCCAAGAAGATGGCGGATCAGTTCTTCGACAACCTTCAGGCGGCCCTGGAGGGACCGGCGGAAGACGCAGGCGGGGACGACGCCGAAGAGGCCCCCAGGAAAAAAGGCTGGTTCGGTCGGTCAAAAGACTGAACTGAACTGTTTACTTTAACGTCCCGCCAATTAAGTTCGCGCGGGATGAAGGGGGCCTGAGCCATGGCAAATATCGTTGAAATCACAGACCTGCGCAAATCCTACAAGGATGGGTTCCAGGCGCTCAAGGGCGTGAACCTGGGGATTGAAGAGGGTGAAATCCTTGCCCTTCTCGGCCCGAACGGCGCGGGCAAGACCACATTGATCTCCACGGTCTGTGGGATCACCATGCCGACCAGCGGCAAGGTCACTGTCGGCGGGCACGACATCCTGCATGATTATCGCGCCGCGCGGTCGATGATCGGGCTGGTGCCGCAGGAAATCAACCTGGAACCTTTTGAACGGGTCATCAACACCGTGCGGTTCTCACGCGGCCTGTTTGGCAAGCCGTCCGACGATGCGGCCATCGAGAAGGTGCTGCGGCAATTGTCGCTTTGGGACAAGAAGGACAACCAGATCAGGGAATTGTCGGGCGGTATGAAGCGCCGTGTCCTGATCGCCAAGGCTTTGGCCCATGACCCCCGCGTCCTGTTTCTTGACGAACCCACGGCAGGCGTCGACGTGGAATTGCGCAAGGACATGTGGCAGATCGTCGACAAGCTGAAGGAAGATGGCGTGACCATCATCCTGACCACCCATTATATCGAAGAGGCGGAGGCGATTGCCGACCGCGTCGGTGTGATCGCCCATGGCGAGCTGCTGCTGGTCGAGGAAAAGTCCAAGCTGATGACCCGCATGGGTCAGAAGGAACTTGAGGTGCAATTGACCGAGACCCTGACCGAGGTTCCCAGGAACCTGCAGTCCGACGATCTGGCCTTGTCCAGTGACGGGCACGCCTTGATCTATACCTATGATACCAACGCCGAACGCACAGGCATCACCAAGCTGCTGGCGGATGTTGCCGCCGAGGGGCTGGTGCTGCGCGATGTCGTGACCCGGCAATCCAGCCTGGAAGATATCTTTGTCAATCTGGTCAAGGAGGACGCGGCATGAACTGGACGGCTGTCCGCTCCATCTATATTTTCGAGATGTTCCGGTTCTTCCGGACCGTCGCGCAGAGTTTGCTTGCGCCTGTCATCTCCACTTCGCTTTACTTCGTCGTTTTCGGCGCGGCCATCGGCAGCCGGATCGAACAGGTCGAGGGGGTCGGCTATGGGGCGTTCATCGTGCCGGGGCTGATTATGCTGACGGTCATAACCCAATCCATCGCCAATGCCTCTTTCGGGATCTATTTCCCCAAGTTCATCGGCACGTTCTTTGAGCTTCTGTCCGCGCCGATCAGCTTTCTCGAAATCGTCATGGGCTATGTGGGGGCCGCTGCGACCAAGTCGCTGATCATCGGGTTCATCATCCTGATCACGGCATACTTCTTTGTCGATTTCAGCATCGCCCATCCGCTGGCCATGGTGGCGTTCTTGCTGCTGACCACGATCAGTTTCGCGCTCTTCGGATTTATCCTGGGCATCTGGGCGGGCAATTTCGAACAATTGCAGATCGTACCGCTGCTGATCGTCACGCCGCTGGTGTTCCTGGGCGGGTCTTTCTACTCCATTTCGATGCTGCCGCCGTTCTGGCAGGCAGTGTCGATGTTCAACCCGGTGGTTTACCTGATCTCGGGGTTCCGCTGGGCGTTCTTTGACACCGCGGATGTGCCGATCCTGACCAGCCTTCTGGCCATCGGGCTGTTTACCGGCGTCTGTCTCGGCATCATATGGTGGATTTTCCGCACCGGCTGGCGCATTCGCCAATAAAGCTTCGCCTCGCCTTGTTTGACCGGCGTCGGCGTTCTACATGGGGGGCATGAACAACTGGCTGCCTTTCCTGAAGTCCAACCCGACCGTTGCTGTGATCCGCCTGTCGGGGATGATCAGCACCTCAGGGCGTGGCGTGCTGAACGACGCGACCCTGGGGCCGGTGATCGAAAAGGCGTTCAGCAAGGGCAAACCGGTCGCCATCGCGCTTGAGGTGAACTCGCCCGGTGGCAGCCCCGTCCAGTCTTCGCTGATCGGTGCGCGCATCCGCCGGCTGGCAGAGGAAAAGAAGATTCCCGTCATCGCCTTTGTCGAGGATGTCGCCGCCTCCGGCGGCTACTGGCTGGCCGTGGCCGCAGATGAGATCTATGCCGATCCGTCGTCGGTGCTGGGGTCCATCGGTGTGATCTCCGCCTCCTTCGGGGTGCATGAGCTGATCGACAAATACGGTGTGGAACGGCGCGTCTATACCGCTGGCAAATCCAAGAGCATGCTGGACCCGTTCCGCCCCGAAAACCCGGAAGACGTGGCCCGGCTGAAGGTGCTGCTGGAAGACATCCACGAGAATTTCAAGGACCATGTGAACAGCCGTCGGGCGGGCAAGCTGCCCGAGGATCAGGACCTGTTCACCGGAGAGATCTGGCTGGCGAAACGCGCCGCCGAACTGGGTCTGATCGACGGTATCGGCCACCTGCGCCCGATGATGAAAGACCGATTTGGCGACAAGGTCAAATTCCGCCGCTATGGCGCGCGCAAGGGATTGCTGTCGCGGTTCGGGGCGCAGATCGTCGATGATGCAGTGCAGGGCATCGAAGAACGCGCGGCCTTTGCGCGGTTTGGGCTCTGATGGTATTCAAGATCGTTCTTCTTTTCCTTGTGTTCATGGGGATGCTTGCCTGGTTCGGCAAGATGCACTGGCTCGGCGGCAAACGCTTCAGCCAGACCAAATGCAGCGCCTGCGGCCGGTATCGTATCGGCAAGGGCCGCTGTAGCTGCGGGGGGCAGGGCTGATGCTGATGCCGTGGCTGCTGTCTCTTCTGGGGCTGGTGATCCTGCTGCTGGCCGGCGATGCGCTGGTGAAGGGCGCGGTAAATCTGTCGCTGCGGCTGGGCGTGCCCGCGCTGATCGTCAGCCTGACCATCGTGGCCTTTGGCACATCCGCCCCGGAGCTGCTGATTTCGATCAAGGCCGTGATCGACAATGCACCGGGCATTGCCCTGGGCAATGTGGTGGGATCGAACACCGCCAATATCCTGCTGGTGCTGGGCATACCGGCCTTGCTGGCAACCATGCACACCTCTGAATGCCACACGCGCAAGACATATAATTTCATGATCGCCGCCTCGGTGCTGTTCATCGCGCTGGCGTTCCGGGGTGTCTTTGACTGGATTGCCGGGCTGGTCCTGCTGGGCGGGCTGGCCTATGTGCTGGCCGATCAGTTCGGCGAGGCCTGCAACCACCGCAACGCCTGCAAAGGCGATGATGCCGAGGAACCCGAAGGGGCCGACCCCGACATGCCGCGCTGGCAGATTGCGGTTTTCCTGGTGCTGGGCCTGATCGGCCTGCCGCTGGGCGCAAGCCTGCTGGTGGATAATGCCACCATCATCGCAACCGCCTATGGGGTCAGCGATACGGTGATCGGTTTGACCCTGGTGGCGGTCGGCACCTCGCTGCCGGAACTGGCCACGACAGTCATGGCCGCCCTGCGCCGCCAGGCGGATGTGGCGCTGGGCAATGTGATCGGATCGAACATGTTCAACCTGCTGGCGATCATCGGCATCGCCAGCCTCGTCGGTCCCATCGACGTCGACCCCGCCTTCCTGAGGCTCGACCTTTGGGTCATGCTGGGCGCATCGCTGTTGCTGATCCCCTTTGTCTATCTGGGCCGCGACATCACGCGCATTTGGGGGATTGCCTTGTCCGCTCTATATGCCCTGTATCTTGTGGTCGTGTTGAGCTGAGGAGAACGTGATGAAACGGGCGTTGGTGACCGGTGCGGGAAAGCGGCTGGGCCGCGCAATGGCGCTGTACCTGGCGGCGCGGGGCCATGATGTGGCCGTGCATTACGCCAGTTCCGCCGAAGGCGCGGAAGAAGTCGTGCGCGAGATCGAGGCGATGGGCCGCAAGGCCTCGGCGCTGCAGGCCGATCTGCTGGAGGACGCCGCGACGGAAAGCCTGCTGCCCCGCGCGGCCGCGGCACTGGGCGGGCCGATCACCTGTCTGGTCAACAATGCCTCGATCTTTGAATACGACACGCTGAAATCCGCAACGCGCAGCAGCTGGGACCGGCATATGGGCAGCAATCTGCGCGCGCCCTTCCTGCTGACACAGGCCATGGCCGCGCAGGGGCTGACCCCGGATCGGGACGCGAACGGAGAGCCGCTTGCGACCGGTCTGATCGTCAACATGATCGACCAGCGGGTGCGCAAGCTGACGCCTGAGTTCATGACCTATACGCTGGCAAAGATGGGGTTGTGGGCCATGACCCATACCACCGCGCAGGCGCTGGCCCCGGTCATCCGGGTCAATGGCATCGGCCCCGGACCAACCCTGAAAGGCGCCCGGCAGAGCGATGCGCATTTCGCCCAGCAACGCGCCAGCGCATTGCTGGAGCGCGGGGCCAATCCCGATGACATCACTGCCGCCCTTGGCTATTTTCTGGATGCGCCGGGGGTCACGGGACAGTTGCTGTGCGTCGATGGCGGGCAGCATCTGGTCTGGCAGACACGCGACATCATCGGTGTCGAGTAAGACCCCGGGCGAAAGTTCTGCACGGCGCTGCGGAGGTGTTACAAAACCGTTGCAAAAGTCGTTAAGATTCAATGAATTGGCAAGGGTTAATAAACTTAACGTGGAAAATCAAGAGGTTGCATATCTGCCTAAATATTGTGCGTTTCGGTGAAGCGGGCCGGATTCAAAGAAAAATTCCACCTGCGTCAGAGTTATCTGCAGAGTTATCCACATATTTGGTGGACAGGTTAATCCTTGTCATGACCAGCCGCCTGTTGCAGGCCAACCGGAGAATCAGAACGGGACGATGACGGAAGAAACGATCAAACCGCAGCTGGGTCACGAGGTCATCCAGGGCTATCTCAAGACCATCGACACCTCGCCGGGTGTCTACCGGATGCTGGATGCGGAAAGCCGGGTGCTTTATGTGGGCAAGGCGCGGAATCTGCGCGCGCGGGTCAGCAGTTATGCGCGCCCCACCGGGCATTCGCCACGCATCGCACGGATGATCTCCAACACCGCCTCGATGATGTTCCTGACCACCAGGACCGAGACCGAGGCGCTGCTGCTGGAACAGAACCTGATCAAGCAGCTCAAGCCCAAGTTCAACGTGCTGCTGCGCGACGACAAGAGCTTTCCAAACATCCTCGTCACCACGGATCAGGACTTTCCCCAGATCAAGAAGCACCGGGGCGCCAAGAAGGAGAAGGGCGCCTACTACGGTCCCTTCGCCAGTGCGGGGGCGGTGAACCGGACCCTGAACCAGTTGCAGCGGGTGTTTCTGCTGCGCGATTGTTCGGATGCCATGTTCGACAGCCGCACGCGGCCCTGCCTGCAACACCAGATCAAACGCTGCAGCGCCCCCTGCGTCGGCAAGATCAGCAGCGATGAATACCGCCAGTCCGTGCGGGATGCGGAAAGATTCCTCTCGGGCAGGACGACGGATATTCAGGCCCGGCTGGCGGGCGAGATGGCGCAGGCCTCCGAAGCGATGGAATTTGAACGTGCCGCCGCCCTGCGCGACCGGATCAAGGCGCTGACGCAGGTGCAGACGGCCCAGGGCATCAACCCCAAGGGCGTGGCCGAGGCGGACATCATTGCGCTGCACATGGACAGCGGGCAGGCCTGCGTGCAGGTGTTCTTCATCCGCGCGAACCAGAACTGGGGGAACCGCGATTACTACCCGCGCGTCGGTGCAGACGTGGATGCTGCCGAGGTGCTGGAGGCCTTTATCGGTCAGTTCTATGACACCCGTGAGCCGCCGCGCCAGTTGATCCTGAGCAACGAGATCGAAAACCCCGATCTGATGGCGGATGCGCTGTCGGGCAAGCTGGGCCGCAAGGTGGAACTGCTGGTGCCTCAGCGTGGCGAAAAGGCCGAGCTGGTGGATGGCGCCCTGCGCAACGCCCGCGAGAGCCTGGCCCGCAAGATGGCGGAGACGGCGACACAGGGCAAATTGCTGAGCGGTCTGGCCGAGGCATTCGACCTGCCGGGACCGCCGCAGCGGATCGAGGTCTATGACAACTCGCATATCCAGGGGGCCCATGCGGTGGGTGCCATGATCGTGGCCGGACCCGACGGGATGATGAAGAATCAGTACCGCAAGTTCAACATCCGCGGTGATGAGCTGACCCCCGGCGACGATTTCGGCATGATGAAAGAGGTGTTGACGCGCCGTTTCAAGCGCCTGATCAAGGAAGATCCGGAACGCAGGGAAGGCCAGTGGCCGGAGCTGTTGCTGATTGACGGCGGGGCCGGGCAGGTCTCTGCCGTGGCGTCGATCATGCGCGAATATGGGGTCGAGGATATTCCGATGGTCGGTGTTGCCAAGGGCGTGGACCGGGACGCCGGCAAGGAGGAGTTCCACCGCGTTGGCAAACGCCCGATGGCGCTGCGCCATAACGATCCGGTACTGTATTTCGTCCAGCGCCTGCGCGACGAGGCACATCGTTTTGCCATCGGGACGCACCGCGCGAAACGTGCCAAGGCGGTCGGGGCCACGCCGCTGGACGATGTGCCGGGCGTGGGCGCGGCCCGCAAACGTGCATTGTTGGCGCATTTCGGATCCGCCAAGGCGGTGGGGCGCGCGAACCTGAGCGATCTCAAGGCGGTTGAGGGCGTATCCGGCGCATTGGCCGAGACGATATATGCTTATTTTCATGACCGGGGCTGACCCGGAGGAGCGGCTGCGCCGCGCAGGATCCTGTTTTCTGATGGGGGACGCTGTCCCCCAAACCCCCTGGGAATATTTTTGGCCAAAAAGAGAGGGGGGTTGGTGCTTTCGCGCCTTTGCGGGGCGGGTTAGGGTGCGGTCATGAAATGGAATCTGCCCAATGTTCTGACGCTTTTGCGTCTGGTCGCAGCACCTGGTGTTGCGGTGATGTTCCTGTATTTCGATCGTCTTTATGCGGACGGGCTGGCGATGCTGTTGTTCGTGGTCGCGGCGGTGACGGATTGGTTCGACGGCTATCTGGCGCGTGCCTGGAAACAGGAGACCAAGCTGGGGACCATGCTGGACCCGATTGCCGACAAGGCCATGGTGGTGATTGCGCTGATGGTCATTGTGGGCTTTTCAAGCTGGTCACCCTGGCTGGTGTTGCCCACCACGGTGATTCTGTTCCGGGAGGTCTTTGTCTCCGGGCTGCGGGAATACCTTGGCGATGTGTCCGGCACGCTGAAGGTGACCAAACTGGCCAAGTGGAAGACAACGGCGCAGATGATTGCCATCGCTGTGCTGTTCAGCCAGGGCGTGTTCGAGCATTATTTCGGCCTTTCCGGTGGCGGGATGGATGTGGCGTCGGGGGAAACGCTGGGCGTGGCGCTGGAGCACGATCTGATCGGTCACGACCTCGACCTGGAAGTCTGGGCGGGGCGCGTCGGGCTGACATTGTTGTGGATCGCGGCGGCGCTGACGGCAATCACCGGGGTGGACTACCTGAAAAAGGCGATGCCGCATCTGAAGGAGGGCAACTCGTGAACGTCTTGTATTTTGCCTGGGTGCGGGAGCGGATCGGCGTGCCGCGCGAAGAGGTCGAGACCGGGGCCAGGACCGTGAATGACCTGGTTGTCGAGTTGCGCGCGCGCGAGGAACGTTATGCTGCGGCCTTTGAGGATCTGTCGGCGCTGCGTGTGGCGGTGGATCAGACCCTGGTGGATTTTGACACGCCATTGGATGGCGCCCGTGAAGTGGCGTTCTTCCCCCCGATGACGGGGGGGTAGGCGATGCGCATTTCCGTTCAGGAAGCGGCCTTTGATCTGGGGCAGGAAGCTGCGGATTTTGCCGCGGGCCGCGCTGACATGGGGGCCATTGTCACCTTTACCGGCGTCGTGCGGGACCTGCCCGGTGATCCGCTGGACGTGATGGAGATCGAACATTACCCCGGCATGACAGAGGCGGCGCTGACCGATATGGCGCAGCAGGCGGTGACGCGGTTCTCTCTTGGCGATGTGCTGGTGATCCACCGGTTCGGAGCGCTGAAACCCGGCGAGATGATCATGATGGTCGCGACCGCGGCTCCGCACCGCAAGGATGCCTTTGCCGCGGCGGAGTTCCTGATGGATTACCTCAAGTCCCGCGCCCCGTTCTGGAAGCGCGAAGTGACGGCGCAGGGCGGCGATTGGGTCGCGGCAAAGGACGAGGACGAGGCGGCGCTGGACCGCTGGTCCTGACAAGCGGCTGTTTGACCCACATCAAGGTTCCCTGCACACTCCGCTGATAGGATCAGGCGGAAAGCACAGGAGGATGAAAGATGATCACGTCCATAGTTGTTGGTTTTGACGGGTCCGAGGCTGCCGAGCGCGCCCTGAAGATGGGTTGCGAACTAGCGCTTAAGTTCGGGGCCAGGCTGGAGGTATGCCATACGCCTCTGGAAGAGACGGTGACCTTTGCCGCCGAGGCGATTTCAGGGTTCTATGTCGGCCCCACGGCGGCCCATGACGAGATGCTGCGCGAAGCGGCCGTGAAAATGGCGGAACGCGCCAAAGGGATTGCGGCAGAAGCGGGGATGCCGGATGTGGAGGTTCACATCGGGCATGGTCTTCCGGCGGCAAATGTTCTGGCGCGCGCCAGGGAGGCGAAGGCCGATCTGATTGTCACCGGGCGCAGGGGGCTGGGTGCCGTCAAGGGGCTGTTTCTGGGTTCGACCTCTCAGGAGATCAGCAAGAGCGCGCAATGTGCTGTCATGACCGTGGCCTGAGACGGCCCCGGCCGCGCCCCTGTCCGCTTTGCAGGACCGGTCAGCTGGCCTGCTGCCGGTCGATATAGGCGCGCATTTCCTCGGCCTCGTGGCGGGCGTCGCGCAGGCCATCCATCGCTGCGCGCAGTTCCGCTTCCGTCTGGGCCAGTTGATTGGTCAGCTCCGCCTCGCGCTGTTGCAGGTAGGTGATCGCCTGGTCGCGGGTTTCTTCGGCCTCGTGCAATTCCTGGCTCATCTTGTCGAGCTGGGCCACATCACCTGCCGCGACACGGGTGAACCTGTGCAGCAGCCAGTTTGCAAACCATCCCAGACAGAAAGCCACGAACAGGATGATCGCGGTGGCGAGGACGAATTCAGTTCTGCTCATCAGTGGGGCCTTCTTCGACTTGATCCGCCTCTGTATCGCTTGATTGGGCAACGGATTCCAGCGTTGTTTGCCCCGGAAGCTCCACTGTTTTCGGGCGGATCAGGCGAAACTCGATGCGTCGGTTGGCTTCGCGGCCCACTTCGGTCTTGTTGTCGGCGACCGGATTCTCCTCGCCATAGCCCTTGGCGGTGAAAGACCCGGTCAACACGCGGCGCGCGCGCAATTCGTTCAGGACGGATTCGGCGCGCGATTGCGACAGTGCAAGGTTCATGCTCTCGCGGCCCTGGCTGTCGGTATAGCCCTGAATCTCAAGCGGCAGGTCGCCGCAGCGTTTCAGGATTTCCGCGATGTCGTCCATGGTGCCCAGGGCGCTGGCGTCGATGGTGGCGCTGCCCGGTTCGAAATTGATCTTGGCGACTTTCACCACTTCGCCGATTTCGGCCTCGCATTCGTCTGGCGTGGGCAGGCCCAGCACCGGGTCCAGCTTTTCCTGGTAGATGACATCAATGTCATAGTCGGCCCCTTCCCCCAGTTTGTCGGACAGCAGGGAGGCAATTGCGGTGTTGGCATCGGGATTGCCGGTGTTGCCGGTGACCGAGACGGTATCGGGGGTGACGGTGACAGCGCCGTTGGACAGGCTGGCGAGCGCCTCCAGCCCGGTCAGCACGCGGGGGCCCCAGCTGTCGGGCAGGTCTTCGTCGATCCGCGCGGCCATATAGACCTTGTCGGAGCCAAAGCGTGCCTTGGCATAGCTGTCGGCCAGTTCGCGCAGCGGCGCATTGCTGACACGGCCGCGCAATTGCACCTGACCTTCGGGGCTGAGCGTGGCGGTGAATTCCGGCGGGCCTGCATTGGGATCTTCGAGCTTGGGACGTTTTGCACTCAGGGCAAAGACCTCGGGCAGGGAGGTTTCCAGCTCGCCCACGACGCGGTCGAACAGTGACTGGTCGACGCCGGGCTGGGCGACCAGGGTCATATCGGCATCGGCCAGGGTGACCGAACCGCCTTCGAGGCGTTTGACGGCGTCGATGCCCTGCATCACCGCTTCCGCCCAGGCCGGGCTTGGAACCCCCAGACCGACCGTGCAGCGGCTGTTCGCAGGGGCGCCGGCGCGTTCGCCTGCCGCCAGGATGCGGTTGCGCGCGGCATCCGTATCGGCGGAACAGGCGTCGAATCTTGCGCCATCCTCATCCAGTTCGAAGCGCATGGTAAAGGGGGTGATCACCGGGCGGGGGGCCGCGATGTCGAGCACCAGCTTCAGCGATGGCGGTGCTGCGCGTTTGAGCTTGGTTTCCATTGCGGCCTTGGCTTCGGGACTGTCGGCAATTGCCGTGATGGAGACGCGCCCGGCTTCGATGGAGGCCTTGGCACGGGGCAATTGGGCAATGGCGGTGATGGCAAACCCCAATGCCTCTTCCCAGCCGGGCGGGGCGGGATAATCCGCCTGTTCAAGCAGATCGGCGACTTCCTTGCTGCCGGACATCTTGGTGAAACGGGCAATCGCGGCCTCGCGGTCGGTTGAAGAGGGAATCAGACCGATGATGGACACGCCACTGTCGTTGCGCAGGACCTCGGCGGAA
Source organism: Sulfitobacter sp. G21635-S1 (assembly GCF_027213915.1). Lineage (NCBI taxonomy): Bacteria > Pseudomonadati > Pseudomonadota > Alphaproteobacteria > Rhodobacterales > Roseobacteraceae > Sulfitobacter > Sulfitobacter sp. G21635-S1. The sequence continues at coordinate 225,421 of NZ_JAPWGV010000002.1, read as the reverse complement.
AAACGCGGCGGGGCGATGGCGGCCTGAGCCTCGACTTCCATGTCGTCGATGACGCGGGCGGCATCCACGATGGAGCCTGCCGTGGTCAGTGCCCGGAACCTGACGGCCTCGGTCGGTGCGATGCCTGCAAGCGTGACCTGCAGCCCGTCGGCCTGTACCTCGGCCCATGTCATGCCCTGATCGTCCAGCGCGTCCCGCACACCGATTTCCGATGTTTCCTCGATCAGTTTGACAGAGAAATTCGCCGCCACGAGGGAAACCACGGCGGCGGCTACAAAGGTAAGGGTGATGGTCAGGACAGCAGACAGGCGCATGGCTTTTCTTCTTGATCGTGAACGCTGCCGTCTTGATACGCGCCGGGGGCGGGGGGTGCAATCATGCCAGCAGGGCTGCTGCGAAGAACAACAGCGGGATCATGCCTGTATCGCGGTTGGCGCGAAACAATTGCAGCATTTTCGAGGGGTTGTTCAGGTCGAGCCCGCGCAATTGCCATGCCATGTGCCAGCCCATGGCCCAGGGGCCGCCCAGGGCCAGCACCAGCGCCAATACGGAGGCGTCTGGAAGGGCAGAGAACACCACGGCCAGCCCCATCAGGCCAACGGTCACCACCAGGAAACGGCGCAGCCACTGCGGGCTCTTGTCGCCAAAGAGGCGGGCGGTGGATTTGACGCCGATCAGCGCATCGTCCTCGGTATCCTGATGGGCATAGATCGTGTCGTAGAACAGCGTCCATGCGATTCCCGCGACGTAAAGCAGCACGGCGGGTGATTCCAGCCTGCCGGTATGTGCGGTCCAGACCAGCAGCGCACCCCAGTTGAAGGCCAGCCCGAGAAAGACCTGCGGCCACCAGGTAAAGCGCTTGGCAAAGGGATAGACCGTGACCAGCAGCAGTGACAGCACCCCCAGACCGACGGCGGCCCAGTTGAAGGTGAACAGGATGCAGGCCGCCAGCAGCGCCTGAAGCACCATCCAGGCCAGGGCCTGGCGCACCGAGACCTGTCCCGACGGGATCGGGCGGGACCGGGTGCGCGCCACCTTGTCATCGATGTCGCGGTCGGTGATGTCGTTCCAGGTACAGCCCGCGCCGCGCATCAGGAAGGCGCCGATGCCGCAGCCGGCAAAAAGCCAGAGGTCTTCCCAGCGGGGGCTCTGGTCATGCAGGATGGCCAGGGCCAGCCCCCACCAGCAGGGCAGCAGCAGCAGCCAGGTCCCGATGGGCCGGTCCGCGCGGGACAGGCGCAGGTAGGGGCGCAGGGCTTCGGGCGCGTGGCGATCCACCCAATTGTCGGGCGGCGCATCGGCGACGGTGCCTTTTGCGTCCTGGCGATCTGGCGCGGCGGGCTGGTCTTGCATATATGAACCTCATGAGTGCGAAGATCAGGCTTTATGTAGATCACCCCCTGGGGGCGGGGCAATCGGTTCCTTTGGACCGGGGGCAGGCGCATTACCTCTTTGGGGTGATGCGGCAACCTGTCGGCGCGCAGGTGGCGCTGTTCAACGGGCGCGACGGTGAATGGCTGGCAGAGGTTGCCCGCGCTGGCAAACGTGACGGCGAGTTGATCTGCGTCGCGCAGAGCAGGCCCTTGCAGATGCCGCCGGACCTCTGGCTGTGCTTTGCCCCGATCAAGAAGGCCCGCACGGATTTCATCGTGGAAAAGGCCGCCGAAATGGGGGCGGCGCGGATCGTGCCGGTGATGACGGAATTCACCAACGCGGGCCGGGTGCAGACCGACCGTCTGCAGGCCCATGCGGTGGAGGCGGCGGAGCAATGCGGTGGCACCTATGTGCCGGAGGTGGCCGAAGCGGTGCGTTTTGACCGGTTGCTGGACGGATGGGACAGCACCCGCCACCTGATGTTCTGCGACGAGGCGCTGGCCGCCGGGGGCGGCTCTGCGCTGCCAGAGGCGCGGGGGCCCTGGGCCATCCTGATCGGGCCGGAGGGCGGGTTTTCGGAGAAGGAGCGGGAACGGCTGGCGCGGCTGGAGGCGGCAGTGGCGGTGCGTCTGGGGCCGCGCATTCTGCGGGCGGATACGGCGGCGGTTGCGGCGATGACGCATTGGCAGCAGGCTTTGGGCGATTGGGGCTGAGGTCTGTGGTGTGTATTTTGGGAACAATGAAATGAAAGTGGATCCCGGATGACGTTTCTCCGGCCTGAGGCGGCAGAAAGTCTGTGGCGCTGGCGCGAGGTGATCGCGGGGGCCGTGCTGGGGCTGACCGGGTTATGGCTGGTGGCGGTGCCGGGTTTTCTGCTGGCGGTCGTGGGCTATCCGCTGATCGCGGCGGGTGCCGGGCTGGCCTGGATCGGGGTGCAGCGGTTGCGGTTCCGGGCGGGTCGGGACGGGCCGGGGGCGGTTCAGGTCGATGAGGGCGAGGTCACATATTTCGGCCCGCTGACCGGGGGCACCGTGGCCCTGCGGGAGATGCAGAGCCTGACGCTGGAACGCAACATGTATCCGGCGCATTGGCGGCTTGAACAGCCCGGGCAGTCCGCTTTGCTGATTCCGGTGAACGCGGCGGGGTCAGAGGCGCTGTTTGATGCCTTTGCAACCCTGCCTGGGATCAGGACCGAGAGGATGCTGGGTGAGCTGCGGGCAGGCGGCGTGCAATCGGTGGTGATCTGGCAGCGGCAGGTGCAGCGACCGCCAGTGCGCGTGCTGCATTGACACGCCCTTTCTGATCGCCCATCCCTGACCATTCAGAGATATCATTGCGGAGCCCTCACCCATGTCCATTCCACAGTCCGGCGGCGGCCCCATCGAGCGTCACGAACAACTGGCCGAATACCTGGCGGAGGGCTGCAAGCCCCGGGACCAGTGGCGGATCGGAACCGAGCATGAGAAGTTCGGCTATTGCAAGGATACCCATAAACCCCTGCCTTACGAGGGCGAACGCTCGATCCGGGTCATGCTGGAGGGGCTGCGCGACCGCCACAACTGGACCCCGGTCGAAGAGGGCGGCAAGCTGATCGGGCTGGAAAAGGATGGCGCCAATGTCTCGCTTGAACCCGGGGGGCAGCTTGAACTGTCCGGCGCACCCGTCGAGACCATTCACGAGACCTGCGACGAGGTGAACAGCCACCTGCGCGAGGTCAAGGATGTTGCCGACGAGATCGGCGTCGGGTTTATCGGGTTGGGCGCGGCACCGGACTGGACCCATGAGCAGATGGATCTGATGCCCAAGGGGCGTTACAAGCTGATGAACGACTACATGGGCCGCGTCGGCACCATGGGCCGGATCATGATGCGGCGGACCTGCACGGTTCAGGTCAACCTCGACTTCGGGTCGGAGGCCGACATGGTCAAGAAGATGCGCGTGGCCCTTGCCTTGCAGCCCGTGGCCACCGCGTTGTTCGCCAATTCCCCGTTCTTTGAAGGCAAGGTGAACGGCTACAAGAGCCTGCGCAGCCGGGTGTGGCGCGACCTGGATGCCTCGCGCACCGGCACGCTGCCCTTTGTCTTTGAGGAAGGGTTCGGGTTTGAACGCTGGGTGGACTATGCGCTGGATGTGCCGATGTACTTTGTCTACCGCGACGGCAAGTATATCGACGCGCTGGGCATGTCGTTCCGCGATTTCATGGCGGGCAAACTGCCCGCGCTGCCCGGCGAGACGCCGACGCTCAGCGACTGGGCCGATCACCTGACCACCGCCTTCCCCGAGGCGCGGATGAAGAAGTTCATCGAGATGCGCGGCGCGGATGGCGGGCCCTGGCGGCGGCTCTGCGCGCTGCCGGCCTTCTGGGTGGGGCTGATGTATGACCAGTCGGCGCTGGACGGCGCCTGGGATCTGGTCAAGCACTGGACACCGGCACAGCATGACGGGCTGCGCGTGTCGGCCAGCATCGAAGGGTTGCAGGGCAAGGTGCAGGGCATTTCCCTGCATGAGGTCGCCCGTGAGGCCCTGGCCCTGTCTGAGGCCGGGTTGAAAGCCCGCGCACGTGCCGGCGCCGGCGGGCTGGTTCCCGACGAGACACATTTTCTGAACGCGCTGAAGGAAAGCGTCGAGACCGGCAAGGTGCCTGCGGATGAGCTGCTGGAGGCCTATCACGGCCCCTGGGGCGGTGACCTGAGCCGGATCTACGACGAATTCAGCTACTGAGCCTTTCCCGGCGCGCGTGCCTTAGCCCTGGCCCAGCACGCGGGTACGGTAGAGGTCTTTCAACTCCTGCTTTTGCCTGACCTTCAGGGCGGCTTCCTGCTCGGGGCTGCGTTCGAACAGGCAGGCATAGCTTTGCAGCGGATCACGCCGTTTGATCCCGGAGGCAGAGGATCCACCCGTCTTGCGCATCGGCGCGGGGTCCAGCATGCCGCCAAACCCGTCCTCTTCGTATTTGGTGGGGGCCAGCATGAACATCAGGTGCAACAGGGCCGAGACGACGGGTGTGCAGACCATCAGCATCGTGACCAGGATCGCCGGAATGCCAATACCGGGGTCCGATTTCACCGACTGGGCCAGATCTCCGACACCTTGTGCAAGCTGTGGTTTCGGCATGCCGCCCGTCATGTCACTGAGCGTTGCCCAGATCACATCCCATCCCAGGCTATTTGCGGCAATTGCAGCGGCAAAAATGCCGTCCCAGGCGCTTTCTGCCGATCCCATGACGAGGGCAGCCAATACGGCCAGGCCAAGCACGGCTTCATTGCCGGCGACGCTGGATGTCAGCAAGGCAGAGCCGATGCCCAATGCCAGAGTGATGCTGGAGAATATCGCGATGAAGGGCAGCTTGGCCCATTTGCCGCTTTTGCCGCTGTCATGCAGGCGGCGCACGGTCAGGGAGAGGCGCGGGACGATGGTCAGCACGAAGACCAAAATGGAATCGTAGTAAAGCGGGTTCAGCGGCGGGACCTGCCGCGCCAGCAGGCTGGACCAGAATTCGGCGGCATCCCCCGGCAGCAGGGCAAGGATCACGATCCAGATCAGCGGCATCACGCACCAGTATTCGAGCGGTGAGGCACGGCCCGAAAAATTGAATGCGCGGAAAAAGAAGTTCTCGAAGTACTGGAAAAATGCTCGCACGGTGCAATCCGATGAATGTTGTTCAGGGACCGAAACTGCCGGGCGATCGGGGCAGGATTTTGACGGTGGTGTGATCTAATCGGGCGCGCCGTCTATTCGCAGGGTGCGGGACCGGCGCGGTTGCACGCCGGTCCCCTGGTTCATGTGGTCGTGCCGTCAGGCCGGTTCCGGCTGTTGCCGGGGATTGTCCCGGGCAGGGGTGGCCAGCACGGCGCGCAGGGTGCCGACGGCATGGGTGAAGCCTAGGCCAAGGCAGAGGCTTGCCAGACCCAGTGCCAGCAGGAAACTGATCACCGGGCCGCTGACCGCAAGCGGCAGCAGTGCGCCGATCAGGATCACACCGCCCGTGCCGATGGCGGCAAAGCCGGTGGCGATGGTGACTGCCGCTGCGCGGGCTGCGGCACCGGTCTGCGGGCAGGTGCCGATCATCGCGCCGATGCGCAGGATCATGATGCACAGGGCGGCAAGCGCGCCGAAGGCCAGAAGAAGGTAGATAAGGGCAAGCAGGATCATTTGTCTCTCCTATCGAGGTCAGTTGGGAATGGGATGGGTGAAGAAATCGCGGCAGAGCCTGCGATAGAGCCAGCCGAATGTGGCGGTCCAGAGGGCAGCAAAGACCAGGGCGAACAGGGCCATTGTCAGCAGGGAAGGGATTTGCCCCTCCTGGGAGGTGAGGCACAGATAGAGTGTTGCGCCCAGTGTCAGGATTCCCACCACTTTCATCGCAAGAACGGCCAGCTCAAAGATGTCGTGGACCTCTCTTTGCAGACGCCACAGCAAAACCGGGGTCCCGACAGCAAGGTAAAGCGGCCCGCCGATGATCAGCGCGAAGACCGGGACCACCAGCCAGAAGCTGATTGCGGTTACCAGTACCGGGCCGCCGATGAGGGCAAGAATGAACGCCACGGGATCAATGATATGGCGCGGACCGGCGGTGCGGGCGGAGGCGAAGTTTCCAGTAATTTCTGTCATGAGAGAAATCCTCGGGTAAATGGAAGGCGCTTGTCAGCCCCTGTCCTTGGACTTTGGCAGGAAGCGCGCGATGCGGCCCCCCAGTTTGATCACCGACAATTGCACCGACCGGGGCAGGCGCGACACATCGCGATACCAGTCGTCGAACATCTGCATGGTGGTCAGCGTCTCGTTGATGCGCGCTTTCACGGCGGGCGGTGTTGCGTCCTGTTCGGCCTCGGCCTGAACCTCGCGCAGGGCGGCGAGGGTCGGGGCATATTCACGTTCCCGCCTGCTTTCGATCACCTGGTTGACCAGATCGAACATGTCGCGGATCGAGGTGAAGTGATCGCGCCGATCCCCCAGCTTGCGCTGCGATTTGACCAGGCCGAGCGATTGCAACTCTTTCAGCCCGTTCGACACGTTTGACCGGGCGAGGTTCAGCAGCTCGCAGATCTCATCCGCGCTCAGGGCTTCCGGCGCGATGTGCAGCAGCGCATGGATCTGCGCCACGGAGCGGTTGGTGCCCCATTTCGCGCCCATGTCCCCCCAGTGGAGGATAAAGTTCTGCATGGCCGGTGTGAGGTGCATCTTCATATTCCGTACGTTAATTTCTGTAATGACAGAAATATCAGGAATGTCGGGAATGGCAAGAGAATTTGTCCGGTGGCGCTGTGGCGCGATGTCACAGGGTCGGGTCACCTGTCGTGAAAGCACACAGGATATTGAGGTAAACTCAATAGATTCAATGCTTTGTGATCTTTGGTGCAGGCCCGGATCATCGGGTGGCAGTGTTACGCTGTCTTGCCGATTTTCGGCTCCGTGCCGGCACGGATGCGTTTGATATTGGCCCGGTGACGCCAAAAGATCAGCAGGGTCAGGACCACGCCCAGAACCAGAGCGTTACCCGCGCCGAGAATCACCATCAGGAAGGTCGAGGCGGAAGCGGCGGCCAGCGCCCCCATCGAGGATATGCGGCTGGTCAGCGCCCCGATCAGCCAGGCAATGCAGCAGCCGATACCAACCGGCCATGCCAGTGCCAGCACGATTCCAAGGAAGGTCGCGACACCCTTGCCGCCGTTGAAGCGCAGCCAGACGGGATAGCAATGGCCCAGCATCGCCATCAGCCCGGCCAGCTGTGCCGCATCCTCGCCCGCCATCGCACGGGCCAGCAGGACCGCAACCGCGCCCTTGGCCCCGTCCAGCACCAGGGTCAGCGCGGCGGCCTTCTTGTTGCCGGTGCGCAGGACGTTGGTGGCACCGATGTTGCCGGAGCCGATGTCGCGCAGGTTGCCCAGCCCCATCGCGCGGGTCAGCAGCAGGCCAAAGGGGATCGAGCCCAGAAGATAGCCAATGAGACCCCAAAGGATCAGAACGGCGGCGGAACTTTCAATCAGGGGCATCAGGGGGCCTCGAATACGCAATTGCCAGCAACATAGGTTTTCAGGACCTTACCCTGCATCCGCATTCCGTCAAACGGGGTGTTGCGCGATTTGGAACGCAATGTGGCACGGTCCAGCTTGAACGGTGCGTCGGCGTCGAACAGCACCAGATCGGCAGGGGCCCCCGCGCTCAGCCGTCCGCCGGGCAGGTTCAGACGCTTCGCGGGGTTCAGCGACAGCGCGCGCCAGAGCGTCGGCAGGTCCATCACCTCTGCATGGACCAGCCGCAGCGCGGCGGGCAGCAGGGTTTCCAGCCCGACGGCACCGGAGGCGGCTTCCTCGAAGGGCAGGCGCTTGGATTCCTCGTCTTGCGGCGTGTGCATGGAGCAGATGATGTCGATCAGGCCGGAAGCGACAGCATGGGCAACCGCCAGCCTGTCATCCTCGTCCCGCAGCGGCGGCTTGAGCTTGAAGAAGGTGCGATAATCCGCCACGTCGAGCGCGTTGAGCGTCAGGTGATGCACACCCACCCCGGCGGTAATGTCCAGCCCGTTGCGCTTGGCCCGTTCCAGCGCGGGCAGGGCGCGGGCGGTGGTGATCTGGTCGGCGTGGTATTTCGCCCCGGTCATCTCGATCAGCGCAATGTCGCGGTCCAACCCCATGCGTTCGGCCATCGGCGACACGGCGGGCAGGCCGCGCAGGGAGGCGAACTTTCCGCTGGTCGCGGCTGCCCCGGCACTCAGGATCGGTTCCTGCGGATGGGCGATGACCAGCGCGCCAAGGCTGCGGGCATAGGTCAGGGCGCGCGAAAACACCTTGGTATCCGTGACCACATGGTCGCAATCGGTAAAGGCCGCAGCACCTGCGTCCATCAGGAAACCGATCTCGGTCATCTCCTGGCCCGCGCGCCCCTTGGTCAGGGCCGCCATCGGGATCACGTTGACCGGTGCCGCCTCATTGGCGCGCCGGGTGACGAATTCCAGCACTTCGGGGCTATCGATGGCCGGGGTCGTATCGGGGCGGGTGATCATCGTGGTCACACCGCCCGCGGCCGCCGCCAACCCGGCAGAGCGATAGCTTTCCTTGTGGCGTTCACCGGGTTCGCAGACCTTTACGCCAAGGTCCACAATGCCGGGGGCGAGGTATTTGCCCCGACAATCAATGATCTGCGCGTCACCGGGCGGTTCATCATTGGCGGCGATCCGTTCGATCCGGCCATTGCGGACGGTCAGCGCCCCTTTGGTGAGTGTCCCCGCTTCGGGGTCGATCAGCTGCGCGTTGATGAAGTGCAACGTCATGGCGGGCCTTCGTGTTTGGGTCCGGCGTGTCTTGCCCTAAAACGCGGGCTGAACCAAGGGGCAAGTTCAATCCGCGAGGGGACCCCGGCGCGCGGTCTCGATGGTCTCGGCGGTTTTTGCCGGATAGGGCAGATATCCCATCGCGATGCGCTGGCCCGAGGATAATTCCACAACCACCCGGCCCCCGAAGCGGGTAAAGACCCGGTCGATCTCGCTCAGCGGCAGCTGCGCGGTGCCATCGCCGTCTTCGTGGATCAGATGCCCGCCCTCAAGATGCCAGCGGTCGTATTTGGAGGCGCGCCAGCGCAGGGCGTCGTCGAACAGAAATCCTGCTGTCAGCAAAAGCGCCGTAGGGATCACCCAAAGGAACGGCAGATCGGTGTAAAAGGACAAAAGAAACCCGACCGCCAGCAGCGCCAGGAAGGTAAACAGCGCGGTGACCGCCGCCCGGCGCAGAAACACCGCCCGTTGCGGCGCCCAGCTCAGCCGCGACGTCATCCGGCCATCCAGACCATCATCGCGGCCACGCCAAATGCCACCAGCAGGGCGATCATCGCGATGCGGCCGGACATCTTGGGGTCGGGTTCAGGTTCCTTCATGAAAGTTACCTACCGCATGGGCCGGGGTTAGGAAAGCATCCACAGGCAGACAAGGGCAACCAGAACCAGCAGCCCGATGATCACCATCGCCCCGCCAGCGCCACCGCGCACCGGCTGCGGGGGCGTCAGGGTCGGCGTGCCGGAATATGGTTTTGCCGCATCCGAATCGATCTCGATCTGGCTCCAGTCGCGCTTTGCCTGACCATAGGTGCCGATCAGCGTCAGTTCCGGGGTCGGCGTGAATGTCACCTCGCGCCCTTCAAAAGCGCTGGAATAGACCAGCATGACCCATCCTTCGAGCGCACGCAGCTTGGCGCGGTCGCGGGTCAAACCGGCCTCATCGGCATCGACCCCTTCGCGCAGATAGCCATGCAATCCGATCTCGGCCAGATCGGAAATCTGAAAGACGTCGATTCCGCGCGGATCAAGTTGCTGCATCCCCAGCGCATCCTTTTGCGCCTGACGGCTGTTGCGCAGCGATTTCGCCTGATCATCAGACATCGAAAGACTGAAGACACGCACAATGCCATGTTCATGCGCGGGAATGGTGATTTGTGCCATCTCGTCGGGGTCCGGATTTTCAATCGTGGATGATTTGAGCTGTCTCATGAGGGACAAACGCAAACCGGGCGGTATTGGTTCGGACAGAGGTCAGGAAACCTGGCGCACCGGTGTCTGGCGCAGGTTGCGCGCCAGCAGATCCATGGCCGCCATCCGCACGGCAACACCCATTTCAACCTGGTCCTGGATCACGCTGCGGTTGATGTCATCGGCCAGCGTGCCGTCGATTTCCACGCCCCGGTTCATCGGGCCGGGATGCATGACGATGGCGTCGGGCCTGGCATGTGCAAGCTTTTCGGAATCCAGCCCATAACGGTGGTAATATTCCCTTTCGCTGGGGATAAAGCCGCCATCCATGCGTTCTTTTTGCAAGCGCAACATCATCACCACGTCCACGTCCTTCAGCCCCTCGGCCATGTCGTCAAAGACTTCGACCCCGAAATCGGCCACGCCTGCGGGCATCAGGGTCGGCGGGCCGATCAGGCGGATGCGGTTCTCCATCTTACCCAGCAGCAGAATGTTCGACCGTGCCACCCGGGAATGGGCGATATCGCCACAGATGGCGATGCTCAGCCGGTGCAGGCGTCCCTTGGCCCGGCGGATGGTCAACCCGTCCAGCAGCGCCTGTGTGGGATGTTCGTGCCGCCCGTCGCCCGCGTTCAGCACCGCGCAATTGACCTTTTGTGCCAGCAGGTCCACAGCGCCCGATTGCGGGTGCCGCACCACCAGCAGGTCGGGGTGCATGGCATTCAGGGCCATGGCGGTGTCAATCAGGGTTTCGCCCTTTTTGATCGACGACGCCTGCATCGCCATGTTCATCACATCGGCACCCAGCCGCTTGCCTGCAATCTCGAAAGAGGCCTGCGTGCGGGTCGAATTCTCGAAGAACATGTTGATCTGCGTCAGTCCGGCCAGCGCATCGGCGTGTTTGTCAGGCTGGCGGTTCAGCTCTGCATAGGTGTTGGCAAGGTCCAGCAGGGTGGTGATATCGCCCTGCGACAGATGCTCAATGCCTAGCAGATGGCGGTGGGGGAAGGACATGGCGGCGCCTTTCGTCAGTGTCGGGCCCTTATAGGGGGGTGCGGGGGCGGGCGACAAGGTGGGGATTTAGCTTGGCGCGGGCAGGGCGTAGAGTGGGGGCATGGAATCATCGGCTTATCATCACGATCTCGCGCTGCTGGAATGGCAGATCGAGCTTGGCGCGTTCGAGGCGATCGGGGATGTGCCGGTCAATCGCTATGAGGTGCCTGCCGCTGTTGAAAAGCCGAAGGCGGCCGTGGCTGCGACACCTGCGGTCACGCCGGTGCCACAGGCCAGGGTCGATGCCGTGGCCATTGCCGAACAGGCGGCCGCTGCTGCGGCAACGCTTGAGGACTTGCGCGCGGCCATGGCGGCATTCGAACATTGCGACCTGAAGAAGGGCGCGCGCAATCTGGTGTTCAGCGATGGCACCCCCGGCGCGCCCGTGATGCTGGTGGGCGAGGCACCGGGCCGTGACGAGGACCGGGCGGGCAAGCCCTTTGTCGGGCGGGCAGGGCAGCTGCTGGACAAGATGCTGGCCGCCATCGACATGGGGCGCGACCGGGCAGAGGCGCCGGTCTATATCACCAATGTCCTGCCCTGGCGGCCGCCGCAGAACCGCGACCCCAAGCCGGAAGAGATCGCGATGATGAAACCTTTCCTCATGCGCCACATCGCACTGGCAAAGCCGCAGGTGCTGGTGATTGTCGGCAACTGGTCCTGCCAGGCGCTGCTGGGCAAACGTGGCATCACCCGGCTGCGCGGCGCATGGACCGAGGCCGTCGGGGTGCCCGCCTTGCCGATCTTCCATCCCGCCTACCTGCTGCGCTCGCCCGAGTTCAAGCGCGAGGCCTGGGCCGATCTTTTGTCGCTGAAGGCGAAGCTGGCGGATGGTTGATCCTTTGACCCTGCTGGCATTTGTGCCCGCCGCGCTGGCGCTGAACCTGACGCCGGGGGCGGACATGATGTTCTGCCTCGGCCAGGGGCTGCGTTCCGGTCCCCGGGCGGCGGTGGCGGCCAGTGCCGGGATTTCTTTTGGCGGCATGGTGCATGTGGGGCTGGCGGGCCTGGGGCTGGGGGCTGTGGTGGCCGCCTTGCCCTGGGCGCTCGAGGTGATCCGTTGGATTGGCGTGGCCTATCTGCTGTGGCTGGCGGCGCAGACCCTTCGGCACAGCAGGGCCGCAAAGGACAATGCCCGCGCCTTTGGCGTCTGGCAGGCGTTTCGCACCGGGTTCTATGTCAACCTGAGCAACCCCAAGGTGATCCTCTTTGTGCTGGCCTTCGTGCCGCAGTTCGTCCGCCCCGATGCCGGATCCGTGCTGGGGCAGTTCCTTGTCTTTGGCGCGGTGCTGGGGCTGGGCGGATTTGTGATCAACGCAGGCGTTGGTATTTTCGCCAGCACGCTCGGCCGCAGGCTGGCGCGGGGCGGGCGTTTGCTGGGCTATCTCAGCGCGGGTATCTTTGTCGCGCTGGCCGCGCGGCTGGCAATGATGGAGCGGGCATGAGCCGGATCGACGAAACCAAGGACTTCATCGCGGTACGCATTGCGGTGCTGACCGTGTCGGACACCCGCGATCTGGCCGAAGACAGGTCAGGCGACGTGCTGGTGGGCCGGATCGAGGCCGCGGGGCATCGGGTGGCCGATCGCCGGATCCTCCGCGACGAGCGGGCGGAAATCGCCGACCAGCTGCGCGCCTGGTGCGCGGACGACGGGGTGGACGTCGTGATCAGCACCGGCGGCACCGGGCTGACCGGGCGCGATGTGACGGTGGAGGCGCACCGCGACGTCTATGAAAAGGAGATCGACGCCTTTGGCACCGTCTTTACCATCGTGTCGATGAACAAGATCGGCACCTCCGCCGTGCAGAGCCGTGCGACCGGCGGGGTGGCGAATGGCACCTATCTGTTCGCGCTGCCGGGATCACCCGGGGCCTGCAAGGACGCCTGGGACGAGATCCTGGTGAAGCAGCTGGATTACCGTCACCGGCCCTGCAATTTCGTGGAGATCATGCCGCGTCTGGACGAGCATCAGCGAAGAAAGTGACGCCGCGCGCCGGAGTTTTCAAAAAACTCCGGACCGAATTTTTTGAAAAATTCGCCTGTTGTGCCACCGGTCTTGCCTGCCGCGTACCGGAGTTTTCAAAAACTCCGGCAAATTCCTTTGAAAGAATATCCGGCGCAGGTTCAGAAGGTCTGGTCGTAATCGCCGACGCCGGGTTCGCTGCGGATCACCGCATCCAGTTCCGCGAAAATCTGGCGCAGCTCAGCTTCCGAATCCGGACTTTCGCAGACCACCACCAGATTGGGCGTGTTCGAGGATGCCCGCACCAGCCCCCATGCGCCATTGTCCAGGATCACCCTTGCGCCGTTCACAGTGACCACCTGCGCCACTTTGCGGCCCGCCAGTTCCGGCAGGGTCGTGAGCTTGCCCACGATCCGGTCCAGTATCGCGTATTTCTCCGTATCGGCGGCATAGGGTGACATGGTCGGCGTGGCCCAGGTCTGCGGCAGGGCGCGGCGCAGGTCGGACATGCTCTTGTCCGGATTGCGGTCCATCAGCTTGCAGATTTCCACCGCCACCCGCATCCCGCAGTCGTATCCGCGCCCGATGGGCTCTGCGAGAAAGTAGTGCCCTGATTTCTCGAACCCCGCCAGCGCGCCCAGTTCCTTGACGCGCCGCTTCATATGGCTGTGGCCGGTTTTCCAGTAGTCCGCCGTCACCCCGTGTTTGATCAACTCCGGGTCCGAGGCAAAAAGCCCGGTGGATTTCACATCCGCCACAAAGGTCGAGCCGGGATAAAGCCGCGCCAGATCGCGGGCCATGATCACGCCCACCTTGTCGGCGAAAATCTCTTCGCCCTCATCATCGACCACGCCGCAGCGGTCACCGTCCCCGTCAAATCCCAGCGCGAGGTCCGCGCCGGATGCTTTGACGGACGCGGCCATGTCATGCAGCATTTCCATGGCTTCGGGGTTGGGGTTGTAATGCGGAAAGGTGTAATCGAGGCGGTTGTGGCTTTCGACCACCTCGACCCCCATGCGGCGAAAAAGCTCTGGCGCAAAGGCTGACGCAGTGCCGTTGCCGGTGGCGCAGACCACCTTGAGGGGCCGGGTCATTCTGAAATCGCCAACCAGATCATCCAGGTAGGCCTCGCGCACGCCGTGGACAAATTCATAGCCACCGCCGGGGCGCGCCACGCCTTCGCCGTTCAGCACGATATCGCGCAATTCGCTCATCTCATCCGGGCCGTGGGTCAGCGGGCGCTCGAACCCCATCTTGACCCCGGTCCAGCCGTTGGGATTGTGGCTGGCCGTGACCATGGCGACCGCAGGCGCATCCAGATGGAACTGCGCGAAATAGGCCATCGGGGACAGTGCGGGGCCGATATCACGCACCTGAATGCCCGCCTGCATCAGCCCCAGCATCAGCGCGTTCTTGATCGACAGGGAATAGTCGCGATAGTCGTTGCCGACCGCAATGACCGGTTCAATTCCGCGCCGGTACATCTGCGTGCCCAGCCCCAGACCCAGGGCGGTGATGCCCGGCAGATTGATATCATCGGGGTATTTCCAGCGCGCGTCATATTCGCGGAATCCCGTGGGCGTGATCATGGCGTCGCGCAGAAATTCCCAGGTGTTCTGGGTCACGGCAGGTGCTGGTCTGGTCACGCAGGGACCTCTTTCGTTCAGGTATCAGAAAGACAGGGGAAATTCTTTGGCCAGCGCGTCAAAGCGCATCAGGCTGGCGATCAGACCCGGCATCTGGTCGAGATAGACCATGTTCGGCCCGTCGCTGGGGGCGTTGTCGGGGTCTTCATGGGTTTCCATGAAAACCGCTGCCACGCCAATGGCCACGGCGGCGCGTGCAAGCACCGGCGCAAATTCGCGCTGTCCGCCCGATGACGTCCCCTTGCCGCCGGGAGAGGCCACCGCATGGGTTGCATCCATGACCACCGGGTAGCCGGTCTGTGCCATCTGGGGCAGGCTGCGCATATCCGTCACAAGGGTGTTATAGCCAAAGGAGGTGCCGCGTTCGGTCAGCAGGATCTTTTCATTGCCGGTCGATTTGATCTTGTCGACGATATTGCCCATTTCCCAGGGTGCAAGCCATTGGCCCTTCTTGACGTTCACCGCCTTGCCGGTCTTTCCGGCGGCCAGCAGCATGTCGGTCTGGCGGCAGAGGAAGGCGGGGATCTGCAGGATGTCCACAACCGCGCCCGCAATCGCGCATTGTTCCTCGGTGTGTACGTCGGTCAGCACCGGCACATTATTGGCGCGTGCGACGGATTCCAGTACCTTCAACCCCTGATCAATGCCCAGGCCCCGCTTGCCCGAAAGCGAGGTGCGGTTGGCCTTGTCATAGCTTGCCTTGAACACATATTGCGCCCCGGCTGCTGCACAGGCTTCTTTCATCCGGCCCGCGATCATCTGGGCATGATCCTCGGATTCCAGCTGGCAGGGGCCGGCGATCACCGTGAGCGGGCGGTCATTGCCGATAAGGATGTCACCAACGGGAACTTGCGTCATGAGGTTACCTGTTCTCTTAGGATCGCCGATGTCAGCGACAGCATGAGGTAGATGCCTGCAAAGATCAGGAAAGCCAAGATCGTGTTCTCGAATTTGCGCGGATAGGTGGGTTCTTGTGGCGCCACCGGTTCCACCGCAACGGTCAGGTAACGCACCTGACGGTTGGCCTCGGCGCGGGCGGCCTCCAGCCCGGTCTGGGCCAGTTGCAGGTTGGTGTCCGCCGCAACCAGATCGGCCTGGGCCAGTTGCAGTTCAACCGCTTTCTTGGCCAGTGAATCCTCACCCTGTGTGGCCGAATTCAGCTTGGCATTCAGCTTGTCCAGCTGTTCGTTCAGGCGGCGCACGTCGCCCTGTGCGCCATCGACCTTGGCCTTGTTGGGGCGGGTGTTGTCCAGCAGGGCGGCCAGTTCCAGTTCCTTTTCGATCAGCAATCCTTCGTAGGTGGTGATCTGGGTTCTGATCGCGATGATTTCGGCCTCGGGGTCCACACCGTTCTGCACCTGAAGCTCGATCAGGTTCTGCTGGGCGGCGCGGCGCTTGTCCATCGCCTGCTCCAGCCCCTGCACCGCGTCAGCCATCCCGTCTTCGCGCTTTTTCTTGGACAGGTTGTTGACGCGTTCCTCCGCGTATTTCAGCAGGTTGCGCGAGAAATCGGCAGAGACATGCGGATCGGCGGCAATGACCTCCATCCGGATGACGCCTTCGGTCGGATCATAGCCGATCTTCACGTTCTTCTTGTAGACCTTATAGGCCTCTTCATTGGTCGGATCATCGGTCAGGCGCTGGATCGGGTCCACGTCCGCATTCGAAAAATGCGTCTTGAAATTGGCGTCCGCATCCAGGCGCAGCATCGCGTCCTTGGATTGCAGATAGGCCTGTGTCGCGATGCTGTCCGCCGAGTTTGCGAATTGCGTCGGCAGCAGCCCGCCAAAGGGGCTGGTGCTGGTGCCTTCGCTCTGGATGATCAGGAACTGGCTGGTGGTCGCATACATCGGGGTCGCAACCTTGTAGAAATAATACCCTGCCGCAAAGGTCGGCAGCATGACAAAGAACGCCAGCCGCACCATCAGCAGCCCCAGCTTGCGGCGGCGGCGGCGCGAGATGTCGCGCTGGATGTCGCCGATTTCGCGCTGGCGGCGTTCGGCGGGGCTCAGCTCGGTCGAGGGCAGGTTGATGCCGCCGCCCGCCGGCACGGTCTGGGGCAGTTGCACGCGGCCGGTTCCGGCACCGCCCTGCTGTGCGGGCAATTGCGCCATCATGTCGCCGGGGCCGCCGTCGCGCTGTTCTCCACCGGCCTGCGGCACCACCAGTTCGAGCATGTTCGAGCGCTGGAAGGGGTCGATCCCCTTGGACCGCAGCAGGCGCACCGCGTCAAAGTCGGAGGTGGGCGCAAGCCCGTGTTTCTGCGCCACGCGCCGCGCCATGCGCAGCTGACGGCCGGTCAGCCCCTCGCGGCGGATCGCATCCATGTCCAGCTCGCCCGCCACTTCCTTGGGGGAAGAAACCTCGCCACTGCGGAGGGTGTCCTGCGGCGCGCTGTCCTCGGCCCCGGCCTTGGGCTGCGAGGCGGTAGGCGCCTGCGCTGCGGGCCTGGCACCGGATACCGGGACGGGACGCGGCCCTGCAGGGCGCGCGGATGTGGCGGGGCGTTCGGGCGTAACATGCTCTTTCGGCTGCGCACTGCCAATTTCGGCATGATCTGCCGTCGGCATGGGGGGCACGCTCCGCTTGATGCGGAACTTACGAGCCTTGGGTTTCGTAGTCATAGAGCTGTTTCGCTTCTTCCAAGGTGTCAAACATATGCAGCTGCCCGTTCAGGAGAACGGCGGCTGAACGTGCGAATTTCTCAAGCGTCTGCGCCTGGTGCGAGACGATGATGATCGTGGTGGTGCGCAGACGTTCCTGAAGGATATCGCCCGCCTTGCGGTTGAACTCAACATCTGTTGTCGCAGGCATGCCTTCGTCGATCAGGTACATGTCGAAATCAAGCGCCAGCATCAGCGCGAAGGAAAACCGCGACCGCATGCCAGCCGAATAGGTGCCCAGCGGTTGATCGAAATATTCGCCCAGCCCGCAGAGCCAGCGGCAGAAGCTTTCCACATAATCCGGGTCCAGCCCGTAAAGCCGTGCGATATAACGGGCATTTTCCATCGCCGAAACCTTGGCGACGACACCGCCCATGAAGCCCAGCGGGAAAGAGATGTTGCAGCCGCGCCTGATTTCGCCCTCGTCCGGCTTTTCAAGGCCGGCCATCATGTTGATCAGCGTTGTCTTGCCGGTGCCGTTGGGGGCCAGGATGCCCAGTGAACGCCCCAGTTCCACCTTGAAGGAAACCCGGTCAAGGATCACCTTGTGTTGGGTTCCGGTCCAAAAGGACTTGGAGACGTTTTCGAATTCCAGCATGCCTGTTTCGCTCGCGGTGTCTGATCTGATCCGAGTGCCCCGTTGGCCGTGGCTTGGGTCAGCCCTAGTGCCCAATTTTGTCCACATTATGTCTCATTAGGAAACAAATGTACAACGCGGCACGGCAGGTCAGTGGCCGATCAGCAGGGGAGCCCGGCAGGCGTGCTCGCGGGTTTCCATTTCGAGCGTGGAATGGTGCAGGTGATGGGCTGCGGCCAGACGGGCTTTCACCGCGCTTCGGGTGGCATCGGCCGGGGCGCCCGGGTCCAGTACCACATGGGCATCCAGCGCGGTTTCATGTTCGCCCATCATCCACAGGTGGACATGATGGGTGCTGGCCACGCCCGGGGTGGATTGAACGGTGTCGATCACGGCAGCGGTGTCCAGATCGGGCGGGCTGGCCAGCATGAGGATGCGCATCACGGCAGGCATTTCGCGCAGTGATTGCCACAGGATGTAGCCCGCGATCAGCAAGGTCGCCGCGGGATCGACCCAGGTCCAGCCGAACAGGATCACCAGGGTCCCGGCCAGGATCACCGCAACGGAGCCAAGCGCATCGGCCACATTGTGCAAAAAGGCCGCGCGGATGTTCACGCTGCTTTTGGACATCGTATAGGTCAGCGCCGCCGTCGCCAGGTCGATCGCCAGCGCGATTCCCGCCACGATCACGATGATCCAGCCCGCCACCGCGGAGGGTTCGAAAAAGCGCATCACCGCCTCGTAAACCAGGTAGAGGCCGATCACGATCAGGGTGGTGTAATTGACCAGCGCCGCGACGGCTTCGATCCGGCCATAGCCGAATGTCATCTGCGCATCTGCCGGGCGGCGGGCGATCTTGCGCGCACCGAAGGCGATGATCAGCGCGATGGCGTCCGAAAAGTTGTGCAGCGCATCGGCGATCAGCGACAGGCTGCCGGCAATCACGCCGCCGATGATCTGTGCCAGTGTCAGCGCCATGTTCAGCGCGATGGCAAAGGCCACCTTGGCGTCGCCCGCTTCTGGATCAATGTGATGATGATGGTCGTGCGCCATGGTCTTCCTGTCCCTATTGGGTGGGGCGGCAGCGCGTGCAGCCCCGCTTGTCATGCGATGTAGCGGTCAGGCCACCGCTTGCCAGAGCAGCCCGGCAATGATCGCGCCGATCAGGGCAAAGCCGATATAGGCGGCAAAGACGCGCGGTTTGACCAGCGCCCAGACCGCAATGGCCGCCGGGATGCAGCTGACCCCGCCCGCGATGACAAAGGACATCGCGGCCCCCTGTGTCATGCCCTGCGCCAGCAGCGCATCCACCAGCGGCACGGCGGCATAGCCGTTCAGATAGGCCGGTGCCCCCACCAGCGCGCCCAGCAGGATCGGCATCAGGCCGGTGCCGCCCAGCACGCCGGCAATCCAGTCGGCAGGCACATAGGTCAGCATCAGCGCCTCGACCACATAGGCCAGGGTCAGCCATTTGATCAGGAACAGCGCGTTGTCCATGGCGGTGTCACGGAACACCTCGCGGCGCGCGCCCTCCTGCCAGAAGCGCCAGACGGGCTGGCCGGAGAAGGGTTTCCTGACGCCGCAGCAACCGCCCACCGCCGGGCGTTCGCGCAGCGGATCGGCAAAGAGCGGCGTGTTCGCGGCCAGCATGACACCGAAACCGCCGAACATGCCGATGCCGACGGCGGCCAGGGTCTTGGCAATGGCGAAATCCCAGCCCAGCGTGCCCGAGGTGATGGCGAACATCGCCGGGTCCATCAGCGGCGAGGCCAGCCAGAAGGCCATGACCGCGCCCAGCGGCGCGCCGACTGCCAGCAGGGCCGCGATGAAGGGGATGACCTCGCAGGAGCAGAAGGGCGACAGCCCGCCCAGCAGCGCTGCCATGACGATCATCCGCGCCGGGTTCCCCTCGAAGGCGCGGGCCAGAAGCGTTTCGGCCCCGCTGGCCTTGAGATAGGCCACGGCCAGGACCGCAAAGGCGATGAAGGGGGCGGTGCCCGCCAGCGCCTTGCCCGCGAACACCAGGGTCGGGACAAGCTGCGGCAGGTCGAAGAGGGCCAGTGCCACCAGGATCGCGAGGGTGAAGGCCCATGCGCCGGGACGCCAGCGCAGCGCGGCGCTGAGGGTTTGTGAGGTCTGGGTGGTGTCAGCCATGGTCGTGGTCCTTGCAGGGGGCCGAGGCATCGGCACAGCATTCGGTCAGCAGAAAATGCGCAAGCGCCTGGATCTCGTCATAGGCGACGGCGGCGCAGATGGTGGAGCGGCCCGACCGTGTCTGTTTGACCAGACCGGCAGCGGCCAGCAGTTTCAGGTGGTGGGTGAGGGTGGAGCCGGTGACGCCGGTCCGATCCCCCAGCGCCCCGATGCTGAGCCCCTCTGGCCCTGCGCGGACCAGGCTGCGCAGGACGGACAGGCGCTGTTCGGAGCCGAGAGCGGCAAAGCTGGCAGCGGCCAGGGTGAGGGGCGGGGCGATATGCGATTCGGATTTCATATTTCTAGAAATATAGAAATGAAATTGTGGCGCAAGTTTTATTTCTATAATTCTCGAAGTGTTCTTTGCCGCGGTTGCGATGTGTATTTGAAGAACAATGAAACCGGGGTTTGGCAGAACGGTGCGGTGGTGTATCTGGATGTCATGTCGGATATGCGTGATGAATTGCGGGCATGCAGCCTCTGCGCGGCGCGGTTTGCCGCGACGGCCACGAGGCATGCGCCCAGGCCGGTGGTGTGGTTTGCCCCCGGTGCGCGCATCCTGATTGCCGGTCAGGCGCCGGGGCTGCGCGTGCATGAGGCGGGCAAACCGTTCCGGGACGCTTCGGGCAATCGTCTGCGTGACTGGCTG
Organism: Sulfitobacter sp. G21635-S1; assembly: GCF_027213915.1. Classification (NCBI taxonomy): domain Bacteria; kingdom Pseudomonadati; phylum Pseudomonadota; class Alphaproteobacteria; order Rhodobacterales; family Roseobacteraceae; genus Sulfitobacter; species Sulfitobacter sp. G21635-S1. The sequence goes on along the minus strand of NZ_JAPWGV010000002.1, from coordinate 204,846 downwards.
GGACTGGATGAGGCGCAGTTCTATGACCTCGGCAAGGTTGCGGTGATTCCGATGGCCTTTTGTTTTCCGGGCTATGACGCCAAGGGCAGCGATCTGCCGCCGCCACCCATCTGCGCCCGGACCTGGCGGGCGCGGGCGCTGGAGGTGGTGCCGGACATCCACCTGACGGTGCTGATCGGCGGCCATGCGATGCGCTATCATCTGCCCGGATTCAGGACAGTGAGGCAGGCGGTTGCCGATTGGCGCGATCATCCGCCGGGCGTCTTTGCCTTGCCTCATCCGTCCTGGCGCAATACCGGGTGGTTGAAGAAAAACCCGTGGTTCGAAGCCGAGGTTCTGCCCCGGCTGCGTGCCGCCGTTGCAGAGGTGCTGAATGACTGACCCGACCCCGCTGGACACCGCCCATGCCGCCATGACCGCGGCACAGGATGACGACACCGCCCGGTTGCGGTTTTTCGAGCGGATCGCGGATGCGGAACTGTATCTGCTGCTTGAGGCGGAGCCGGAGGGGGATCAGATCAGCCCGGTCCTGCTGGATGACACCTATGTGCTGGTCTTTGACCGGGCCGCGCGGCTGGGCGCCTATGTGGGGGAGCCTGCGCCCTATGTCGCCCTGTCGGGGCGCGCCATCGCGGGGATGCTGGAAGGGCAGCCGCTGGGCATGGCGGTGAATGTCGGGGTGGCGCCCTCTGAAATCCTGTTGCCCGCGGAGGCGCTGGACTGGCTGCGTGACACGCTGGCCCATGCGCCGGGCGAGGTCGAGGCCCGCATCGAACAGGTCCTGCCGCCAAAGGGGCTGCCCGAAACCCTGATTGCCGCGATCGACGCCAAGCTGGCAACGGCAACGGCGATGGCAGCGGGGGCTTTCCTGGTGGGGGTCTCATATGCGGGGGGCGGGCGCGGGCACCTGCTGGCCTTTGTCGGGGCGATCCCGCGCGCGCAGGATGCGCTGGTGCGCGCGGCCTCCGAGGCGCTGACCTTTTCCGGGATCGAGGCGGGTGCGATGGACGTGGGTTTCTTCGCGCCTTCCGATCCGGTGGTGGCAAAACTGGCGAAGGTCGGTTTGCGGTTCGACCTGCCGCAGGGGGAGGCCCTGCAACAAACACCGCGTTTGCCGCCGGGGTCGGACCCGGCAAAGCCGCCGATCCTGAAATAATCGGGCAGTTTGATCACGGGGCATGATAGATTGCCTCACGGGGCTGCGAGGTCACGGGTTTGTGGGATGCGATGGCGCAGGCGCATGCGTAGCCTTGGTGCAACGCAACGTTCACGGAGTAATTGAAATATGACCAGATTTACACTGACCCTTGCCGCAGCCGCCACGGCGCTGACCCTTGCCACACAGGCCTTTGCGGGGGATCAATATATTGATGAAACGGGCTTTGCCGCGTCGGGTTACGATGTGGTCGCCTATTTCGATCTGCCCCAGTCCGATCCGGGCCAGCCACAGCCGGCAGCCGTGCCCGGCAAGGCGGCCATCACCGCGGAGTATAACGGCGCGACATTCGCATTCTCCTCGGAAGAAAACCGCGAAGCCTTTCTGGCCGACCCGGCGAAATATGCGCCGCAATATGACGGACATTGCGCCTATGGGGTCGCCAAGGGCGGCAAGGTGCCGGGCAATCCGAACCTCTGGCGCATTGTTGATGGAAAGCTCTACCTGAACATCAGCAAGAACGTGGTGAGTTTCTGGGAGGAAGACATTCCCGGCAACATCAACCTGGCTGAGAGCAACTGGGTCTCCATCGAGCCCAAGGAGCGGTCGACCAGCACGATACCGAAGTTCACCTCTTCGGCACCGGTCAACTGAAACCTCGCGCCGAACCTTCCCGAACCCCGTCGCACATGTTGCGGCGGGGTTTCCTGCTGGGGGCGGTTGCGGTCGTGGCCACCGGCATATTTGCGGCGCGCTGGTACAACATTGGGGCCGAGATCGGTGAGGATGCGCTGAGCGCGCCGGAGGCTTTGGCACGGGCGCAGCTGGGCGAGATCCTGTTGGTGGATATCCGACGGCCGGATGAATGGCAGGCCACGGGCATTCCGCTGGGCGCGGTCCCGCTTGATCTGCGGCGGGATGACTTTGTCGAGGCGCTTCTGGCGGAGGCTGGCGGCGACAGGGCGCGGCCCGTTGCATTGATCTGCGCCCGTGGGGTCCGCTCCGCGCGGCTTGGCAAACGTCTGTCCCAGGCCGGATTCACCGCGATTCTGGATGTGCCCGAAGGCATGTTGGGTTCCGGTGCGGGGCCGGGGTGGCTGGCGCGCGGATTGCCGGTCATGCAATGACCGCGCGCCGGTGTGCAGGGCGCGCGGCTATTCCGCCGCGACCTTCTCGATGGCCAGCAGCCGGGACTTGATCTGTGTCCGCGCGCGCCGCGCCTGCGCAACGATGGCCGGTTCGCGCAGGGTATTGGGGCTGTCCATCCGAAAGCCCCGGCGCGTCACACCTGCGAGGTTCACGCTCGACAGGGCAGAGAGGGGCACCGCCATGACAAGGCTGAAGACAATCGGCACCAGCCAGAGCGAGATCAGCCCCGCCACAAGCCCGGACAGCAACAGCAGGCCCAGCAGTGTTTCCAGCCAGTGAAAGCCGATCAGCGTGCGCAGCGGATAGCCTTTTGCTCCGCGCTGCTGCGGGGCCCATGGTTCACTGCGGGTCAATGCGGCATTCAGAACCGCCTTGGTCTGCTGGATCATCAGGATCGGGGCATAGGCCACCGAAAGGGCCACCTCCACCAGGAAGGACCCCAGAAAGGCACCCTTGCCGCCAAAAACCGCGACGGCCCTGGGGGTAAAGGCGATGATGCCCGCGCCCGCCACCTTGGGGGTCAGAAGCATCGCGTACATGATCACCAGAAAGACCGCGCTGTCGATATGGCTCATTGCCGGGGGCCAGTCGGGGAAGAACGGGTTCGCCTGATTGAAATAGCGCACCACATTGGTGTCCGCGTCCTTGCCCAGCAGGGACCAGATCACCAGCAGGACAAACCATGCCGGTGACAGCAGATAGGCGACCGCCCCGTGAAACAGGTGGAACCGAGACACCGGATGCAGCCCCGCCGTGCCCAGCAGGCGCAGGTGCTGCAGGTTGCCCCGGCACCAGCGCCGGTCGCGCACAACATAGTCGATCAGCGTGCCGGGGGTTTCCTCGAAACTGCCGGTGACGCGGGGCAGGAAACGCACCCGCCAGCCCGCGCGGCGCAGCAGGCCCGCCTCGACAAAATCATGGCTGAGGATCAGGTCGTTGCGTCCGCCCGACGTGAGGTAGGGCAGCCCGGCGCTTTCGGCAAAGGCACGGGTGCGGATGATCGCGTTATGACCCCAGTAATTGCCTTCGTTGCGTGCCCACAGGGCCAGCCCCTCGGCCAGCAGCCAGCCATAGGCGATGTTGGAGAACTGCTGGATGCGGGCGAACAATGTATTGGCCCCGATCAGCATCGGGAAGGTCTGGATCAGCCCCGCGTCGGGGTCTGCGGAAAGTTCACTTGCAAGCCTGTCGATGGCCCGGCCGGTCATCAGGCTGTCGGCATCCAGCACCACCATGCCTTCATAGGCGGCGCCCCAGCCGGTGATCCAGTCAACCAGGTTGCCGACTTTCTTGTCCGTATTCGTGGCGCGGCGGCGGTAGTATACGTTCATGCCCGCGGGCGCTTCGGCCCGCAGCTGGGCAAAGGCACGCTCTTCCTGCGCGACAATCGCCTCGTCGCGCGTGTCGGACAGGATGAAAAGCGTGTAGCGGTGTGGCCCGGCGCGGCGGTGCAGATCGGCCAGCATGGCGGTGGCGTTGCCAAAAACGTCCCATGGCACCTCGTTGTACACGGGCACCAGAAGGGCCACGTCGAGGGAACGCACCGCATCCGGCGCTCGTTCGTCGGCACGTTGCCGCGCGAGCAATCCGGCAATCGCCACGCCCACGGTGCTGACCGAGAGCGTCACCCAGACAAAGGTCGCCCCGATCATGCTGAGCAGGGCCCATTCGAGCCAGGTCATCCCGGCACCGGCCAGCCAGCCGTAAAGCCCGTACATCAGCAGGCCGGTCCCGATCAGTGCCGGGCCGAACACCGCCAGGCGCCAGCCGAGCGAACGGGGCTGGACCGTCGTCGCGCGGCGGACGGGCGGGCGTGAAAAATCCTGTATCTGCATGGCCAGCGGTGCCCGGCTTGGCATGGTGTCGTCAGTCGGCGGATGTTCAATCATGTTCTAGTCCAACGGTATAACCAGACTTCGCTTAACGGTTCCCCCGCGAGGCGCAGTTGCGCGCGGAATTCCGCGAAGGCTGCATCTTCGGGTTGAAACGTAAACGCCAGACGCGGGCCGTTGGTTTCGGGGTTGCGTTGCAGGATCCCCGGTGTGAGCGGAACTTCGCCCCCGCGAATGACAACTTCGATCTCCGACAGGTCTTCGGGCACTTCGGGACCGGGGGCAAAGTCGATCACCACGACCTGACCGCCCTCCATCCTGCCGCCGATGGCGGTGTTCAGGACCTTGACCGGCACATCCGCAGTGACCGCCACGGGGTCGGCCCCCCAGTGCATGGTATAGCTCATCTTGTGTTCCGCCCCGGCGGGCAGCGGGGTGGCAGGCCGCCAGTAGCTGACGATATTGTCGTAGATCTCAAGATCGGCCGGGATCTCGACCAGGGTCACGGCGCCCTTGCCCCAGTCTTCACCGGGTGTGATCCAGACGGCGGGGCGGTTGTGATAAAGCGCCTCCAGATCGTTGAAGTCCGAGAACTGCCGCTTGCGCTGCAACAGACCGAAGCCGCGCGGGTTGTTGTCCACGAAGCTGCTGATCTGCAGGTTCAGCGGGTTGGATAGCGGGCGCCAGATGACCTCGCCGATGCCGTTGTGCATCAGCAGGCCGTCGCTGTCGTGCACCGCCGGACGGAAATCCGAGAACCGTTGCCGCATGGTATCGTCGAACAGGAACATCGAGGTCAGCGGCGCAATGCCCAGGTGGGTCAGCTCTTCGCGGGCGAAAAGGGTTGCGCGGACCTTCATCTGCAGGACGGGACCATGGGTGATCTCGAACCGGTAGGCACCGGTGCAGGAAGGGCTGTCCAGCAGGGCATGCAGCACCAGGCTGTTGCTGTCGGCCGCGGGACGTTCCAGCCAGAAGGCGGTGAAATCGGGAAATTCCTCGCCTGCCGGATCGCCGGTTTTCAGCGCAAGGCCCCGTGCCGACAGGCCATAGGTTTCGCCCGTTCCGATGCCTCGGAAATAGCTGGCCCCCTGGAACACGGCGTATTCCTGAAAGATGCCCTGCTTTTCCAGCTCTGCCCGCAAGCGCAGGCCGGAATAGCCCAGGGTGTCATCCACGGGAAGATCGGGGAACTGGTCGGTCCTGTCAAAGACCCCCATGTCAAAGGCGATGGGCCTTGCCTCGCCCTCTGCCACGACATGCATCGCCACGGCCTGCGGGAAATAGAGACCGGGCGGGAACACATCGACCCGCTGTGGCACGTCGGTGCCTTCCCACAGGGCGTTGCGCCCGTCGAACCAGATCTGTCGGTACTGGTCATAGGTCAGCTTGCGCCAGGCTTCGGGAATCATCGGGCGCGGGGCATAGGGCTTGCTGGCCAGAATGCGCGCGCGGTTGGTGACCGTATCGGGGCCAAAGGGTGCAGCCGTCTCTTTCAGGGCAAGCCTGTTGTCCTCCGCCCAGGCTGTGGCGGGCAGGGCGGCCAGGGCGGCAATTGCTTTCAGTACGTCGCGGCGGATCATGATGTGGCCCTCTTCTGACGCCAGGGTTGGGATTTGAACCAGCCTGCCCCATAGGCCACGGCGACCAGCAGGGCGCAGCCGACCAGGTTCACGGCCAGGGTGATGAAGACACCGCGCCCGATCACATCCATGACAAAGCCCAGGACGCGCGCGGTGAACATGCTGAAGACAAATACGGCAAGGCTTTGCTGGCCGACCTTGAGGATCACGGTCAACAGACCCTCGCGCAGGCGTGCCGCAGCACCCGTGCCGCGTGCCAGAAGGTTCTTGCCCTGATCCCCTGCCAGCACCCAGCAGATATAGGCAAGGCTGAGAAAGTGAACGTAGCGCAGGATGGCAAAATCCGTCTTGTCAAAGAGGGCCGCATTGGCCTTGCGCCAGTCGGCGGCCCATCCCAGTTCCAGCTCCCTCACACCGATGTTGGACAACGGGATATTGGCGATCACGATAAAGGCCGCCAGGCCAAACAGAAGCGGCGTGACCGGGGGTTTGGGCAGCCAGCCCCGCATGAAGGCAAAGCCGGTGAAGAAGATCAGCTGCCAGCCGAAGGGGTTGAAGAACCAGCCCCGGTCCGACCATGGCTCTGCCGGGAATTCAAGATGCCAGGCTCCCAGCCCCAGGGCCTGCAGCAGAGCGTCCTGTGCCAGCAGCCAGATGCCGATGACAAAGGCCGCGACCAGACGTTTGTCGACCTGTGCCAGCGCCATGACCAGCGGCATCAGAAGCAGCACGATCATGTACATCGGCAGGACGTCGAAATAGTTCGGGACGTAGCGCAGTGTCATGAAGGACAGCAGGATGTTCGAGTTCTCCCACTTGTCGCTTTCCACGAAGACCGGCCAGAGGTTCAGCTGGCCCCAGTAGTTCTGTCCGGTGATATCGAGGTCGGTCAGGTAGACGGTCATCGCCAGGGTGGCAAAGAACAGCCCGACATGTGCCCAGTAGACCTGCCAGACCCGGAACAGCACGCGCGCCGTGCCCAGAAACCAGCCGACGCGGGCAAAGGCCCCGCCAAAGGCGATGGCAGAGGCCATGCCCGAGCAGAACACGAAAATCTCGGTCGCATCCGAAAAGCCCCAGCGCGCTGGGATCCAGAGAGACAGCAGGTTGCCGGGCGTATGCGCGAACAGGATGATGAACATCGCAAGGCCGCGGAAGAAATCCAGCCGCAGGTCACGGACGCGGGCAGGTGCCTGCGCTCCCAGGGCGGTGACGGGGCGAGAAGGCACGTGGGTGGTGTCGGCGATTGTCATTTAGTTGAGGGTTCTCGAAGCTATTGAGCGGGAATTCGTCGCATGCGTGACAGTTGGTCAAACCGGCTTTCGGCAAAGCGGTCCGCATGACCGTCACGCAATGCCAGCCGGTCCAGAAGGATCTGTTCTGTCGCGTGGAAATGGCCCGCGCGCAGGCCTGCGTCAATGGTCATTCGTTCAAAAACATCACGTTGCGCGTGACTTCCGCCGATGCTCTGCATTTTCGGCCGTGCGGCGCTCAGGTTTTCAAACGCATGGCCATAGCGGCCTTCGGCAAAGGCGGTGAGACCGGCCAGCGCGCAGAGGCCAGGATCGGCGACCCGCGCGGCCATATCACCGCTCTGGCGGGCATCGCGGGCAAAGCGGTCGGCCATCTCCTGCGCCGCGCGGCCCTTGCCGGCACCGGCCAGCGCAAGCTGATAATGCAGGTCGGCAAAGACGATGCAGCCATCGTCGATGCGATTCTGGGCCAGGGCGCCCAGCTCGTCCCAGCGCTGCCCGACATCGACCCCGTCCAGCTCAAGCCGCATCAGCAGCGAGGTGGCATTGGCGATGTCGCGGTAGTCGTCCGTCTTGTCGGCACGAATCTGGCTGTCATAAAGCGCCAGCGCCACATCCAGCTCTCCCCGGTGCAGATGCAGCAGCGCCTTGTGCCACCAGACGTGATAGCGAAAGTTGTTGCTGCCTTCCCAGGCGCTGCGGAAATCCTCGATCAGGGCGATCCCGGCATCCGCCTCGTTGCGCATGTCGTGGACATGGGCGATGGCGTGCAGACCCCAGGCATCGTCGGGGGCCAGGGCCAACCCTTCGCGGCCCGCCCGTTCCGCCGCCGCGTATTCGCCCGTTTCCTCAAGCGTGAAGGCATGACAGCCCAGCAGGTAGCCGCGCAGCGGGTGGTCGGCGGCATGGGCGGGCAGCACCCGTTCCACCGATCTGCGCATGCCTGACGCATCCCCAAGGATAAAGCGGATGCCGTGGCTTGCCTTGGCGCTCAGCGTGTCCTGTGGCCAGTGATCAAGGATACCTTCAAGGGCTGCGATGGCGCCCGTGGGGCTGTCGGCCAGCCAATGATCCAGCGCGTCGAGCCAGCCCTTTTCGCGGGGGCTGATCTGCGTGTTCCGGGCAGCCTCATGGGCAGCCGTGCGGGCATCCTCGGCCACTTGCCACAGTTCGGCCCGGCCCATCATCAACGAGAACAGGCCACGGGCAGCATGTCCCATGGCAAAATCGGGTGCGGCGGCGAGGGTGTCGCCAAGGTGTTGCGGCGTCTCGGGCTTGTGCGCCAGAAACGCGCGGATCATCGCATTCCAGCTTCGCAGCGCAGCCGGGCGTGTCAGTGCGACGGGCGCATTGCAGATATCGTTCGTCATCAAGATGGCCTTCCGGGCAGCTTTCGGGTGCCGGTACCATACTGTCAAAGAGGCAGCCCGGGACCGCACATGGCTGTGTCACACGCCAACGTGAAGGGCCTATCCGGTTTCGTGAGCGATTGTGACAAAACCCGCCGAAACCTGCTCCGGGCTGAGCGGGTTCCTGCGCAAAATCGTTAGGTTGCAAGGCGATGTGCCTATTTTTGCAACGAATCGATGCCCAGTTCAGCAATCGCCCGTGGCATGGCGGAAACGAAATGATGCGCATTTCGTTTCCGCCATACTAGATACGGCCATCATAGGCTCCCCTGTCGATCAGCGCAGCGATGACGGTGAATTTATCCGCGCGCAAAGCCTCTGTCAGAGCCGCTTCCAATCCTGCGCGGTCACGCACCGTGACCCCGACGCCGCCAAAGGCGACGCCCATCGCGGCAAAGTTGTGCTGTGCGAAATCGACGCCAAAGTTCGCCAGTTGCCGCTCACGCTGCTTCTTTTCGATCAGCGCCAGCGAGGCATCGACAAAGACCACGAAGATCGGCGCAATATCGAGCTCTGCGGCGGTGGCCAGCTCGCCAACCACCATCAGGAAGCCGGCATCCCCTGAGAAGGAGACAACAGGCCGGTCGGGCGCGGCCAGCTTTGCCCCGATGGCCAGCGGCAGGGCACAGCCCATGGTGCAAAGCGCGGAAGATTGCATCAGGTCGCGGGGTGCATAACATTCCCACATCTGGCTCAGCAGGATGCGGTGTGCGCCGCTGTCTGCGCTGGCAATCGTGTTGCGCGGCAAGATTTTCCGGCAGCTGTCGATGATCGCGGCAGGGCCCCAGTCCTCGTCCCGGCGAAAGGCCGATGCCAGTGCGGTCCTGAGCTGGTAGATCTCTCCCTCCGGCCAGGTTTCATCCGTGTCCAGCCCCTCGGAGAGGGCGGCAAGTGTCGGCGCGCAATCGGTGACGAAATTCAGCGTCCCCTGATGCATGTAATGGTGGTTTGGCACGGCGCTGATGTCGATGACGTGCTTTTGCCGCGGGTCCCAGACATTGCGCCAGCCGGGGCGCATCTCGATCGGGTCATAGCCGACGCAAAGCACCAGGTCGGCGGCCTGCACAAAGGGCAGAATATGCTGATCCGCAAGGGGGGACAGGCCCGCGCCGCCCAGCGACAGCGCATGATCCTCGGGCAGGATGCCCTTGGCCTTGTAGGTGGTGATGACCGGCACATGGTGGTCTTCGGCGAATTGCTGAACGGCGCTCTGCGCCCCTTCGTTCAAGACATCGACACCGACGATCATCACCGGGCGGCGCGCCTGCGCCAGCCAGTCCCTTGCGGTGGCAAGGTCAGCCCCATGGGGCGCGCGGGCAGCGGCAGGCGCGCGCGGGGCAGGGGGCTCGGCCGGCACCTGGGCCTCTGCCACGGAAATCGGGACGTCGATATGAACGGGGCCATGACGCCCTTCGGTGGCGATGGCGACAGCCTTGTCCGCGATCAGATGCGCGGCGCCGGCGTTCAGGGTGAACTGGGCCTTGGTCAGCGGTTTGAAAACCGCAGCCTGATCCAGCACCTGATGGGTATAGCTTTGCGCCTCATCCGCATCCATGCAGCCCGACAGCACGATCAGCGGCACCTGATCCTGCAGGGCATTGGCCACCGTGTTGACGCCGTTCAGCGTGCCGGGCCCGATGGTGCCGACCAGGATCGCCGGGGCAAGGTCGCGGTGGTGGACCCCCTCGGCCATGAAACCGGCGGCATTCTCGTGTTTGGCCAGAATGAACCTGATCCCGGCTTTTTCCAGCGCATCAATAAGGGTCAGCACCTCGCCCCCCGGCATGCCAAAGGCGGTACGGCACCCTGCGGCATAAAGGCGGCGGGCAAGCGCATCGGCGGCGCGGATCGTATCGGGCATGGCGGGGCCTTTCCAGCAGGGTGACAGGATTATCAACCACGCGGCGCGGCAGGGCGCAACTCACGTGCGCGTTGGCTTTGTTGCAGGACAGTCCTGCGCTACAGAGTTTCGGGACAAACCTGAAACGTCGCAGGTCACGTTGCACGTTCCATCGAGGGGAGCGGCGGCAAACAACTGGACCAGGTATGTCCAGAAACGCTTCGGCAAGGGTCTCTCTCGCCCCGTGCGCAGCGTTATGCAAATAAAAAGGATTATTAACGATGTATTGGGTTCCCCACGGGGAACCCATCAGCTTCTCATTGCTGATGTCTGAATGCCTGACGGAACCTGGCGAAGTTTTTGCGGGAAGTCCGGCTCAGCGGCGGCGGTCGCGCCGTGCCGACATCGGCTGAAAGGCCACCCCGACATGGGCTTCGCAATAGGGCTTGCCCTGTTTGACGGGCAGCCCGCAGAACCAGAAATCTTCGGTCGCCGGGTCGCCGACGGGCCATTTGCAGGTCCGCTCGGTCAGGTCCATCAAGCCGATCTTCTTGGCCTTCTTCTCGACCTCGTTGACCTTTGCCAGCGCTTCCGGGCTGATCTCGTTGGCCGAAGGCTGTGGGGGCAGCGGCTGGCCTGCGGGAATGATCTGCTTGCGGGCGGGCAGGTTCGACCGGGGCGGTGCTGCCGCTTCGGTCTTCATCTCGGGCTTTTCGGGCTTCGGCGGCGCCTTGGGTTTGGCTTCCGGCTTCGGCTTGGTTTCCGGTTTGGCCGCTGCGGCCCCGGATGTGGCGCGGTTCGACAGGCCCAGACGATGCACCTTGCCGATCACGGCATTGCGCGTCACGCCGCCAAGTTCCTTGGCGATCTGGCTCGCGGACTGGCCTTCGCCCCACATCTTTTTCAGCGTCTCAACACGCTCATCGGTCCAGGACATCGCAGGTTTCCCCAGTTAAAAAGCGGCCCTTTTTGAGTGGCCGCTTTGTCAAAGTCAGGCCCCTATTCTAATCACTCCACTGCCGGGTGCAAGGGACGATGCGTCACACCGCGGTTGTGGGCCGGGGCGGCTCCGGTTTCAGCCGCGCCTCGCGCAGGGCCAGAAGGACGGCACCGGCGATGATGATGGCAGCGCCCAGAAGCGAAACCGCATCCGGGATGACCCCGAAAAACGCGATGTCATAGAGGGTGGCAAAGATCAGCGTGGCATAGCTGAAGGGCGCGACAAAGCTGGCGTCGGCGCGCGCCATGGCATTGACGAAACAGGTCTGCGCCAGCGCCATGCAACCACCGATGCCCGCCAGCACGGCCCATTGCGCCGTGGTCGGTGGCTGCCACACCGGCAGCACCGCCAGCGTCGCGATGCCAAGGCCGATGAAGTTGTTGACCAGCAGGATCTGGAACGGGTTTTCGCGCCGGGCCAGTTTCTTGATAAAGATCAGTTCCATCCCCATGACCATCGCCGCCCCCAATGCCAGCAGCGCGGCGGGCTGAAAACTGTCGGGCGTGGGCCGCAGCAGCACGGCCGCACCGGCCATCGCCATTGCCGCGGCGGACCAGCGGATGCGCCCGACCTTCTCGCCCAGCAGCGGGATTGCCAGCATCATCGCAAACACCGGGTTGAGAAAAGAGATTGCCGTGGCATCCGCCAGCGGGATGAAGGCGACAGAGGCAAACATCAGCGTGATCCCGCCCCAGCCACAGGCGGTCCGGGCGATGTGCAGGCCCCAGTGGGGCCGCTCCAGGGCGGGGCGCAGGATCAGCGTGGCACTGCCGATCACCACAAAGGCAAAGAGGAATCGGCCATGGCTGATCTGCAGCGCGGGCAGGGGCGCGCCGAAGGTGTCACCGCCCAGGGCCTTGGCCATCAGGGTCGTCGCCGCGATGAAGGCCGTTGCCACCCCGATCAAGCCGGCGGCAAGCGCGTTGTTCTGGACCCTGGCCTGATACATGCGGCCGGTATGGCCGCAACAATGTGCAGAGACAAGACGTCATTTTCGGGCTGGGCAAAAGGCGAAATGCGGCGTAATGAATGCGTCATGATCACGATGCGACATATCCCGTCCCGACGACGCCGCGGCTGAAACAGCCCAGCGTGACCTGCCGACCGCAGGTCTGATCCATGGTGCATTGCACCTCCCCAAATCTCTTGACCCAGCACGCCGCCCATGCCCATTTGGGCTTTTCGCGGCCCTATCCAAGGAAACTTCAGATGATCTCTTCTGTCCTGCCGACCTATAACCGTGCGCCCCTCAGCTTTGTGAAGGGCGAAGGCACCTGGCTGATCGAGGCGGACGGACGACGTTTTCTGGACCTCGGCGCAGGCATTGCCGTGAACGCGCTGGGCCACGCACACCCGGCGCTGACCAAGGCGCTGACGGATCAGGCCGGCGCCCTCTGGCACACCTCGAACCTCTACCAGATCCCGCAACAGCAGGCGCTGGCGGACAAGCTGGTCGAACATAGCTTTGCCGATACCGTCTTTTTCACCAACTCGGGCACGGAGGCCTGCGAACTGGCGGTGAAGATGGCGCGCAAGTATTTCTACGACAAGGGTCAGCCCGAGCGGGTCGAGATCATCACCTTCGACGGCTCGTTCCATGGCCGGTCCTCTGCCGGGATTGCCGCCGCCGGGTCAGAGAAGATGACCAAGGGGTTCGGCCCCCTGCTGCCCGGCTTTGTCCATCTTGCCTTTGGCGACCACGAGGCATTGAACGCCGCGCTCACCGACACGACCTGCGCCGTGCTGGTCGAGCCGGTGCAGGGCGAAGGCGGCATTCGCCCGCTACCCGATGCCTGTCTCAAGGGGCTGCGTGACCTCTGCGACGAAAAGGGCATCCTGATGATCCTGGACGAGGTTCAATGCGGCGTGGGGCGGACCGGCAAGCTTTTCGCCCATGAATGGGCGGGCGTGACCCCCGACATCATGATGGTGGCCAAGGGCATCGGCGGCGGCTTTCCCCTGGGCGCCGTGCTGGCGACCGAGGAGGCGGCCAGCGGCATGACGGCAGGCACCCATGGCTCCACCTATGGCGGCAACCCGCTGGGCTGTGCCGTGGGCTGCGCGGTGATGGACATCGTTGCCGACCCGGATTTTCTGGCAGAGGTGAACCGCAAGGCGGGGCTGCTGCGGCAAAAGCTGGAGGGGCTGGTGGCCAGCCACCCGGATGTGCTGGAAGAGGTCCGCGGATCGGGCCTGATGCTGGGTCTGAAATGCAAGATCGCCCCCGCCGATCTGGTGGCCGCCGGTTACGGCGTCGAGGTGATAACCGTGCCCGCTGCCGATAATGTGGTACGCCTGCTGCCGCCTCTGAACATCACCGACGAGGAGATCGCCGAAGCGGTCAGCCGCCTTGATCGGGCCGCTGGCGCGCTTGCCGGGTCCTGATTTCTTTTTGGCCCATAAATATCCCTGCGACTCCGCCCGCCACGGGCGTGCGGTCGCCAAGTAAGAGACTGACATGACACACTTTCTCGACATCAACACAACCGATTCCGCCGATTTGCGGCAGATCATCGACAATGCCGCCGCGATGAAACAATCCCGCAACGGGCGGCCCAAGGGCGCGCCGGACGACACATTGCCGCTCAAGGACCACATGGTCGCCCTGATCTTTGAAAAACCCTCCACCCGGACCCGCGTGTCCTTTGACGTTGGGGTCCGTCAGATGGGCGGACAGACCATGGTGCTCTCGGGGGCCGACATGCAGCTGGGCCATGGCGAGACCATCGCGGACACCGCCCGCGTGCTGTCGCGCTATGTGGATCTGATCATGATCCGTACCTTCGAGGAACAGACCCTGCTGGACATGGCCGAATACGCCAGCGTGCCGGTGATCAACGGGCTGACCAACCGCAGCCATCCCTGTCAGATCATGGCCGATATCATGACCTTCGAGGAACACAACGGCCCGATCAAGGGCAAGCGCGTTGTCTGGTCGGGCGATGGCAACAATGTCTTTGCCAGCTTCGCCCATGCGGCCAAGCAGTTCGACTTTGATCTGGTCTTTACCGGCCCGCCACCGCTTGACCCGGAACCGGCGCTTGCCGGGCTCTATACGGTGGAACGCGATCCCAACAAGGCGGTCGAGGGCGCGGACCTTGTGGTGACGGACACCTGGGTCAGCATGCATGACCCCCAGTCGGCCCGCGAGCGCCGCCACAACCAGTTGCGCGGCTATCAGGTGAACGAGGCGCTGATGGCGCGGGCCAAGGAGGATGCCCTGTTCATGCATTGCCTGCCCGCCCACCGCGAGGATGAAGCGACCAGCGCCGTCATGGACGGGCCGCATTCGGTGATCTTCGACGAGGCCGAGAACCGCCTGCACGCGCAAAAGGCCATCATGCGCCACTGTCTGGGCCGATAGGACCGCAATGCGCGCAGACCCCAATATCGTCATAGCCGGTGCGGGTGCCATCGGCTGTTTCGTAGGTGGGGTGCTGGCGGCGGCGGGGGCACAGGTGACCTTGCTGCTCCGGCCAAGGGTCGCGGCGGAGATACATACCCACGGGCTGACCCTGACGGATTTCGACGGCATGGCGCAGAAGGTCAGCGGCGACAGGATGACCCTGTCGGAAGACCCTGCCTGCCTCGCCGATGCCGATCTGATCCTTGTGACGGTCAAATCGGGCAGCACCGCGCAGATCGCGCGGCTGATCGACCGGCATGCGCCCGCGAAATGCCCGGTGGTGAGCCTTCAGAACGGGGTGACCAATGTCGTGACGCTGCAGCGCCTCCTGCCGGGCCGCGACCTGCGCGGCGGGATGGTGCCATTCAACGTGGTCCCGATGGGGCAGGGCGGCTATCACCGCGCGACCAGCGGCGATATCGTCATCGGTGCCGGGCCGGACGATCTGGGGGCCTTGCTCAGCGTGCCTTACCTGCGGGTCAGGGAAAGCCGCGATATCGACGCGGTGCAATGGGGCAAGTTCCTGATCAACCTCAACAATGCGCTGAATGCGCTCAGCGGCCTGCCGCTGAAGGCGCAGCTGCACGACAGGGGCTGGCGGCGGCTGATGGCCGATCAATGGGCCGAGGCGCTGGCGGTGCTGCGCGCCAAGGGGATTTCGCCTGCCTCGACAACGCCGGTTTCCGTCGGTGCCGTCCCCTGGATCTTTCGGTTGCCCACGCCGCTTTTTACGCGGGTGGCCGCACAGATGCTGACGATCGACGATCAGGCCCGCGCCTCCATGTCCTATGACCTGATGGCACATCGCCCGACAGAGATCGACGCGCTGCAGGGCGAGCTTATCCGCATGGGCGCGGAAATGGGGCGCAGGACACCGGTTGCACGATTGGTGGCCGAACTGATCGAGACGGCTGAAATCGCAGGTCAGGGCCTGCCCAACCTGCCCGCCGCCGCATTGCGGGCCGAGTTGAAACGCACCGCTGCGCGGCCCCTGGATCAGCAGGCCTGATCCCGGGCGGCAGTCAGTTCGTCACGACGTTCAAAACCAGGAAAATCAGCGCCGAGATCGTTGCCGCCGCCGGTACGGTGATCACCCAGGCCGCGACGATGGTCATGAAATGCGACCGGCGCACCAGCTTGCGGCGGCGGCGTTCCTCTGGCGCGATCCTTTTGACGGTGCCGACAGTGACATCCGGTCTGCGCAACCGCCGCTCCATATGCCATTCGCGGTAGAAGCCGACACCGAAGACCCCGCCGACAGCGATATGCGTCGAACTGACCGGCAGACCCAGCCAGGAGGCGATGATTACCGTGATGGCGGCAGAGAGCGCCACGCAATAGGCGCGCATCGGGTTCAGTTTGGTGATCTGGCTGCCGACCATGCGGATCAGTTTGGGCCCGAACAGGAACAACCCGAAAGAGATGCCGAAAGCGCCGATCACCATGACCCAATGCGGGATGCTGACCTTGGCTTCGAAGCCGCCGAATTCACTGGCATGCACGATGGCCGCCAGGGGCCCGACCGCATTGGCCACGTCATTGGCCCCATGGGCAAAGCTGAGCAGCGCCGCCGAAAAGACCAGCGGCAGGCCAAAGAGCAGTTTGACGGATTTGTTGCGGTTCTCCATCCCTTCCGACTTGCGCCGGATCCGCGGCGCGGAAATGGCATAGGTGGCCAGACCCACCAGAACGCCGATGATCAGCGCAGTGGACATGCCGATGGTGACGACCTTGTTCAAACCCTTGAGCGCGAGATAGGTGGCAAAGACGCCGGCCATGAGCCCGACCAGCACCGGCACCCAGGTCCGCGAGGCGGCGATCTTGTCCTCCTGGTAGAGGATGCGCGCCTTGATGAAGGCCAGGAAGCCTGCCGCCACGACACCCCCCAGCACCGGCGAGATGACCCAGCTTGCCGCGATCATGCCCATGGAGGGCCAGTTCACCACAGACATCCCTGCCGCTGCGATACCGGCCCCCATGACCCCGCCCACAACCGAATGGGTGGTCGAGACGGGTGCCCCGACCCAGGTGGCCAGATTGACCCAGAGGGCAGAGGAAATGAGCGCCGCCATCATCGCCCAGATGAAAATCCGCGTGTCCGCGATGGAAGCAGGGTCGATGATGCCTTTGGAAATGGTTGAGACCACGTCGCCCCCCGCCAGCAGGGCGCCCGCGCTTTCGCACAGGGCCGCGATCAGGATGGCCCCGCCCATGGTCAGGGCATTCGCCCCGACCGCCGGACCCATGTTGTTGGCAACGTCATTTGCCCCGATGTTGACCGCCATGTAGGCGCCAAAGACGGCGGCGGCGATCACCACGAAGTTCTGCGGGGTCTGACCGAAAAATATGGAGGCCATCACGCCGGCCAGCACCATGAAGGCCAGCGCGATCCCGGTGGCGACCAGGGGCCGCGACACATAGGCCGTGGCCTGTTCGACCTGCGAAATCCGATTAAGGTCGGTATCCAGCGTCTTCCATTGGCTGCCCTTCGGTCGGCTGCTCATACCTGTTGTCTCCCCCGGTGACATGTCTATGGGTTCCACCGGTTGGCACAGCGGGCCTTCGCGCGCAAGTGTGCTGTGGGATCACGGGGGGTCGTCAGGCGCTTCAGAGGGCGCGCAGCATGTCCTGCAGGTCAGGTTCCTCGACCAGCTCGGCGGCCCGTTCGGGGGTGAACCAGGCGCGCTTGCGCACATCCGCCTCCGGATAATCCTCGCCCAGTTCCTTGACTCGCGTCAGATAGACCTGCGCCTCGACCGGGATGGTCAGACCTTCGGTCATGCCCTTGGCATAATAGTAAAATCCCACAGGATCGCTTTCGATCTCGGCCTTGCGCACGCCGGCCTCTTCCCAGGCTTCCTGCAGGGCGGCACCGGGGCCGTCCAGCCCGTCGATCGGCCAGCCCTTGGGCACGATCCAGCGGCCCGTGTCGCGGCTGGTGATCAGCAGCACGCGCTTGCCCTCCGCTGTGTCGCGATAGCACAGGGCCGCGACCTGCAAACGCTTGGGGCGTTTCAGAATAGGAAGGACCATCTCGGTCCAGGCGAGGCGAAAGGCGTGTATCATCTGGTTTGCCTGTTAATTTCTTATTAATATCATCGTCTTGTATCTGCCTGTGGATAACTTATTCCCCGCCGAAAGGCAAATCCAATCTGTTGGCTTGCACCTTGCGGGTCCAGCGACCACTCTGCGGACAAACAATTGAGGGAGCAATCATGACCGCCACTGCAGATATAGGTGTTTTCGGTTTGGGGACAATGGGTTCCGCTCTGGCATTGAATTTGGCAGAGAGCGGATTCACCGTTGCGGTGTCCAACCGGGAGGCGGAATGGATCGACCCGTTCCTGGTGGAAGCGGGGCCGCTGGCCGACCGCCTGGTCGGCACCCCGGCACTGGCCGGTTTCGTCGCGGCGCTTGCCACCCCCCGGTCGATCCTGTTCATGATCCCGTCGGGCGCGCCGATGGATGCGATGATTGCCGAGATCGCACCCCTGCTGGACCCGGGCGATACCATTATCGACGGCGGAAATGCCGATTTCAACGACACCCGCAGACGCGCGGCTGCGCTGAAGGACAAGGGGCTGCATTTCGTCGGCATGGGCGTATCGGGCGGCGAGGAGGGCGCGCGTCACGGCCCTTCGATGATGGTGGGCGGCACCGGTCATTCCTGGACCCAGTTGCAACCGATGCTGGAGGCAATTGCCGCGAGATTCGAGGGCGAGCCCTGCGTTGCGCATCTGGGGCCCGACGGGGCGGGCCATTTCGTCAAGACCGTTCACAACGGCATCGAATATGCCGATATGCAAATGATTGCAGAAGTTTACGGGCTGTTGCGCGACGGTGCCGGACAAACGGCGCAGAGCATCGGCAGGCTCTTTGAGGGCTGGCGCGAGGGGCCGCTGCAATCCTACCTGATGGATGTATCCGCGACCGTGCTGTCCTCCACCGACAGGGAGACGGGGCAGCCGATGGTCGATGTGATCCGCGATCAGGCGGGTCAAAAGGGCACCGGCCGCTGGACCCTGATCGAGGCCCTGAGGATGGGGCAATCGGCCAGCACCATCGAGGCGGCGGTGGGCGCGCGCGGCTGGTCCTCGGAAAAGGACATGCGCGCGGCGGCGGAGCCGATGCTGGCAGCGGGTGCGCTGGACGCGCAGATGCCCCCTGAGAGGGACCTGGAGCTGGCGCTGCTGGCGGGGCGCATCCTGTCACATGCGCAGGGATTCCGCATCCTGTCGGCGGCTTCCGGGGAATTCGGCTGGCAGCTGGATCTGGCCCGGATTTCAGAGATCTGGCGGGCCGGCTGCATCATCCGCTCCGCCTTGCTGGATGACCTTGCGTCAGCCTTTCGCGGGGAGCTGCCTCACGGCCACCTGATCCTGGCCCCCGCAATCCGCACCCAGTTGCAGGAAGCGATCCCGGCATTGCGGCGGGTGCTGGTGGCGGCGGTCTCCATGGGCGTGGCGCTGCCTGCGCTCTCTGCGGGGCTGGCGTGGTACGATACGATGCGCCGGGCGCGGGGGACCGCAAACCTGATACAGGCGCAGCGGGATTTCTTCGGGCATCACGGGTTCGGGCGGCTGGACATGGCCGGAAACCACCATGGTACATGGGATGAGCCGAGCTGAACAACCCCGCGCAAGATGACGATTTTTTTGAAAAAATCGGCCCAGACTTTTTGAAAAGTCTGGCACCGCCTCAGGCGAAGGGATCGTCCGGATAGCCGACATGCGCGAGGTAGAGCCCCTGTGGCGGGCAGACCGGACCGCAGGCCGCCCGGTCGCGGGCATCGAGTGCCTTTTGCATGTCCTGCGGCTGCCATGATCCGGTGCCGACCCGCTCCAGCGAGCCGACAAAGCTGCGGACCTGATTGTGCAGGAACGACCGTGCGCGCACATCGAAATGGTATTCCACGCCGCCGGGTGCCTCAACCTGGGCAATGGTCAGGTGATCCAGCGTCTTGACCGGGCTGTCCGCCTGACAAACGGTTGAACGAAAGGTGGTAAAGTCGTGCTTTCCAAGCAGAATCCCCGCCGCCTCCCGCATGGCCTCAAGGTCCAGCCGGTGTTTGATCTGCCAGACCAGACCGGCGCTGTGCACGGCAGGTGCGC
Organism: Sulfitobacter sp. G21635-S1; assembly: GCF_027213915.1. Classification (NCBI taxonomy): domain Bacteria; kingdom Pseudomonadati; phylum Pseudomonadota; class Alphaproteobacteria; order Rhodobacterales; family Roseobacteraceae; genus Sulfitobacter; species Sulfitobacter sp. G21635-S1. Next base: position 185,107 of record NZ_JAPWGV010000002.1, on the reverse strand, counting down.
GGCGCGACAGGATGCGGAAAAGATACCGCCGTTCCAGCGCTGAAAAGCGCGCGTGAAAATCATCCGGCACGGCCTTGCAATCAAGGATCGCGACGGGCTGCGGCTTGAGGTGATAGTTCAGCGCTTCCGACAGGCGAAACGGGTCCCAGTCATCCGCCATGTCGCAATGGGCCACCTGCGCCAGCGCATGCACGCCCGCATCGGTGCGTCCGGCGGCGACAATGTTGTGGGTGCGCGGTTCCAGCCGGGCCAGGGCCGCTTCGATCGCGCCCTGAACCGAGGACAGGTTCGTCTGCCTTTGCCAGCCAACGAAGGGCGCGCCGTGGTATTCGATTTTCAGGGCATATCGGGGCATGGCCGCGCTTTAGCGGGGCGGTGGCCATCTGGCAATCCCTGCGTCGCGACCCTATGTTACACCCAGCAACGAAGGGACGGGCAAGGCATTGGTCATCGGGCGGATCGCGGACGGCATCTGGCGTCAGGTCGAAAATGTGCAGGACGCGGTGTCGGAGACGTTCATGGAGCCCGTAATCCGGCTGGGCGTGACCGGGCTGGCGCGGTCCGGCAAGACGGTCTTTATCACCTCGCTGGTGGCGAACCTGCTGGACCGTGGCCGCATGCCCGGTCTGGTTGCCGCGCGGGAGGGGCGGATTCAGGCCGCGTTCCTGCAGCCCCAGCCCGACGACACCGTGCCGCGTTTCGAATATGAATCCCATCTGGCCGCGCTGACCGGCCCTGCGCCCCATTGGCCCGACAGCACCCGCGCGATTTCCGAATTGCGCCTGTCGCTGAAGGTGCGGCCCACCGGTTTGCTGGCAGGTTTGCAGGGGCCGCGCACCATCCATCTGGATATTGTCGATTACCCCGGCGAATGGCTGCTGGATCTGGGGCTGATGGAGCGCAGTTTCGAAGATTGGTCGCGCGAGACCCTGGAGCGGATCGCGGCGCGGCCTTCGGCTGCCGAATTCATGGCGCGCGCGCGCAACGTCGATCCCGAGGGCAAACATGACGAGCCGCTGGCGCAGGAGCTTGCCCGGCTTTTTGGCGATTATCTGGTTCAGGCCCGCGCGGCGGGGTTTTCCGACTGCACGCCGGGGCGGTTTCTGCTGCCTGGCGATCTTGCGGGCAGCCCCGTGCTTACCTTTGCCCCGATTCCGGTTGAGGGGGCGTCTTCGCGCGGTTCGCTTCACCGCGAGATGGCGCGCCGGTTCGAGGCTTACAAATCCCGCGTGGTGCGGCCGTTTTTCCGGGATCATTTTGCGCGCATCGACCGCCAGATCGTTCTGGTGGATGCGCTGGGTGCGATCCATCAGGGGCCACAGGCGGTGGAGGACCTGCGCGGCGCCATAGGCGAGACGTTGGGCGCCTTCAGGCCCGGCCGCAACCGGTTCCTGAGCAGCCTGCTGGGTGGCAAGCGGGTGGAGAAGATCCTCTTTGCCGCCACCAAGGCCGATCATCTGCATCACAGCCAGCATCCCAAACTGACCGCGATCATGGAGGCGCTGACCCGCGAGGCGCGGGACCGGGCGCAATATGCAGGTGCGGGGACCGCCGCCATGGCCATCGCTTCGCTGCGGGCCACGACCGAAGACATGATGAAACATCAGGGCGAAGATCTGGGCGTGGTGCGCGGCACCCTGCTGGAGACCGGCAAGGAGGCGGCATTCTATCCCGGTGACCTGCCTTCGGACCCCGCACATCTGCTGACGCCTGCGCGCAGCGGGGCGGAAAGCTGGCTGGATCAGGACTACCAGATCATGCGGTTTGCACCGGCCCCGCTGGCGTTGCGTCCCGGCGACGGGCCGCCGCATATCCGGCTGGACCGGGCGGCGGAATTCCTGTTCGGGGACCGGCTGTGATCCGGCTGCGCGCGGCACGGCCCGTCGATGCGGGGGCGGTGGGGATGATCCTGTCCGAATTCGTGGACACGACCCCCTGGATGCCCCGCATCCACAGCCGGGCGCAGGATCTGGCCCATGCGGCGGATATGATCGACCTTGGCTGGGTGACCCTGGCCGTGGGGGTGGATGAGGTTCTGGGCTTTGCCGCGCGCGACGCTGCCCAACTGCATGCGCTATATGTCGCGCGGGCGGCACGGGGACAGGGTGTTGGCAGCGATCTGCTGCGGCAGGCACAGGCCGCGGCACCGGCGCTGACGCTCTGGACCTTTCAGGCCAATACCGGCGCGCAGCGGTTCTACCTGCGGCATGGGTTCCGTGAAGCGTTGCGGACACAGGGCGAGGCCAATGACGAGGGCCTGCCCGACATTCGCTATGACTGGCAACAGGAGGCAAGGTGATGGCCAGGGGCCCGGTTCTGTTTGAACTCGACGAAGACGCGGCACCGCGCCCGCAGGTGGCCGAAGCGCCGCCGGTGCCGGATCTGTCGGACCCGGCGCCAAAGGGGCAGGCGATGCAGATCGCTGCCCAGCTTGCCGCGCGGCGCCCCTCGTTGTTGGTGCGGCTGTTCTGGTGGCTGGCAACGGCGCTGGTGGGGGCTGCGGTCTCCATCGCGGCGTGGAGTTTCATCACCGGGTTGATGGCGCAATATCCGCTGCTGGGCTGGGCGATGACGGTGCTGGTCGCGGCCTTCCTTTTGGTCCTGTCGCTGCTTTGCCTGCGCGAAATGGCTGCCTTTGGCCGTCTGGCCCGGCTCGACGGGCTGCGCCATGATGCGGCACAGGCGCTGGCGCAGGCTGATCTGGGGGCCGCGCGGGCCGTCACAGACCGGATGGTCGCGCTCTACAAGGGCCGCGAGGACACCCGCTGGGGCCGGGACAGGCTGGCGGAACTGCGGGGGGACCAGCTGGATGCACAGGGTCTGCTGGCACTGACCGAGGCCGAACTGCTTGGCCCGCTCGACCTTGCCGCCAGCCGCGAGGTCGAGGCGGCGGCGCGGCAGGTGGCGACGGTGACGGCGCTGGTGCCGCTGGCGCTGGCCGATGTGGCCGCGGCGCTGACATCGAACCTGCGGATGATCCGCCGGATTGCGGAAATCTACGGCGGCCGCTCGGGTTTTTTCGGCTCATGGCGGCTGACCCGTGCGGTGCTGTCGCATCTTGTGGCGACGGGTGCGGTGGCCGTGGGCGACGACATGCTGGAACCGATCCTGGGCGGATCGCTGCTGGGCAAGCTCAGCCGGCGCTTTGGCGAGGGGCTGGTCAACGGGGCGCTGACCGCGCGCGTCGGTGTGGCAGCGATGGAGGTGTGCCGCCCCTTGCCCTTTACCCCGTCGAAACGCCCCAGGGTGCGGAGCATCATCAAACGTGCCCTTGGCGGGCTGTTCGGCAAGCAAGGCTGATCTGCCCGGTTTATTTGTGGTTGTATGAGGTCGCGCGAAGATGGCTTTTACCTCATCGCTGACCCGGAACGGGACAACGGGCAGGCGATGGCCCGGCGCCTTCGGCTTGTTCCGGGCCTGGGTGCTTTTCATCGACGGCAGTAAATTCCGCACTGCCGACGCTGACGCCCTCGTCACCAAAGGGCCGGTCCGGGCCAGAGATACTTGTCGTTCGGGTCAGAATTGCAGGATGCGGCCCGTTGATGCGATTCAGAAAATCGGATGTACCGGATCAAGGCTGCGCGACATTCTACCTGGTGGCAGCGACGGAAAGGTTTCGCAGCTGCGTATCAGGGGTGTGAATTGTATTTTTCGACTGCGAACTAGGGTATAGCTCTCTCGTCTCAGTCATTTTCGGATCGGATCTGCATGCGGTTTCTCAGACAGAGTATGATCGGCCTTTTCCTCGCGGCGGCGACGCTGGGGCTTTTGGTGTTTGCCGTCTATCTGGTCGGCAGTGCGCTGCAGGAACGTCTTGCGCAGGAACCCCGGACACCGCCCGCGCGCGAACGGGTGTTTTCCGTCAATGTGATGCTGGCCGAGGCGACGGACATCGCTCCGGTGCTGGAAACCTTCGGCGCGCTGCAAAGCCGCCGTCTGCTGGAACTGCGCGCCGCTGTCGGCGGGCGGGTCGTTGAACTGGCGGAAGATTTCGAGGATGGCGGCGCGGTCGAGGCCGGGCAGGTACTGGTGCGGCTTGACCCCAGCGATGCGCAGGCGGCGGTGGACCGGGCTGCCAGCGATATCGCCGATGCGCAGGCCGAACAGCGCGATGCGGAACGGGCGCTGGTGCTGGCACGGGATTCTCTCACTGCTGCCGAAGAGCAGGCCGCCCTGCGCGACCGTGCCTTTGACCGGCAACAGGATCTGGGGGAGCGGGGCGTCAGCACCGCCACCGCAACGGAAACCGCCGAACTGGCCGCATCGACCGCCCGGCTGGCGGTGATCTCCTCCCGGCAGGCGGTTGCAGCGGCCGAGGCGCGGGTGGATCAATCCGCGACCAGCCTGCAACGGGCAAGGATCGCCCTGGCAGAGGCAGAGCGCCGTCTGGACGACACGACGATCGAAGCGCCGTTTTCCGGCACGCTTTCGGCCACTTCCGTGGTGGTGGGGCGCCTGGCCTCTGCCAATGAGCAGCTGGCCCAGTTGATCGACCCCGATGATCTGGAGGTGTCGTTTCGCTTGTCCACGGCGCAATATGCCCGCCTGCTGGACGATGAGGGCCGGTTGATCCGCAGCGATGTCACCGTGACGCTGGATGTGGCCGGTGTCGACCTGGAGGCGCGGGGCCGCATCAGCCGGGCCAGTGCCGCTGCGGGCGAGGGGGCGACGGGGCGTCTGATCTTTGCCGCGCTGGAGAATGCCGCCGGGTTCAAGACCGGCGATTTCGTCACCGTCCGGGTGGCAGAGCCGGTGCTGCAGAACGTGGTGAAATTGCCCGCTTCCGCGCTGGATGCCGGTGACAGCGTGCTGGTGCTGGGCGACGGCAACAGGCTGGAACAGGTGCCGGTGGAATTGCTGCGCCGCCAGGGTGACGACGTGCTGGTCAGGGGGCCGGTCGAGGGCCGCCAGGTCGTGAGCGAACGCTCGCCCCTGCTGGGTGCAGGCATTGCCGTCAAACCCCTTGACCGGGCATTGCCGCAACCACAGCCGGATGAGGCGGCGGATATGCTGGAGCTGAGTGAAGAGCGCCGCGCGCGATTGGTGGCCTTTGTCGAGGCCAGCAGCGCGATGCCGCAGGAGGCAAAGGAACGGGTCTTGGCACGGCTGTCGGAACCGCGTGTCCCTGCCGGCATGGTGGCGCGGCTGGAAAGCCGGATGGGGGGCTAGGGTATGGCCCGCGCGATCACGGGCAAGGCCGGGGGGCTGCTGTCCTACTTCGTGCGGCACCGCACGGCAGCGAACCTTCTGCTGGTCCTGCTGCTGGTTGCGGGGGCCGCTGCCGCGCCGAACATGCGCGCGCAGTTCTTCCCCGATGTGATTGTCGACAACGTCACTGTCACCACGGTCTGGGACGGGGCGGGAGCCGAGGATGTGGATGCCGCAATCGTGCAGGTGCTGGAACCGGCGCTGCTGGCGGTTGAGGGTGTCGAAAGCTCCGAAAGCACGTCGCATGAAGGGCGCGGGACTGTCGCGCTGGATTTCGAGCCGGGCTGGGACATGGCGCGCGCGGCCACGGACGTTCAGACGGCGGTGGACGCCATCACCACCCTGCCGGAGGAGGCGGAAGACCCCAATGTCCGGCGCGGGGCCTGGCGCGACCGGGTGACAGATGTGGTCATCACCGGCCCCATTGCCCCCGAACAGCTGGGCCGGTTTGCCGATGAATTCGTGACCCGGCTGTTCGCCCGTGGTGTCACCCGCACGTCGATCCAGGGGATCGCGGCACCACAGACGCTGGTCGAGGTGCCTTCCGCCAAGCTGATCGCCTTTGACATATCCATGGCCGATATTGCCGCTGCCATCGCCTCCGAAGTCGATGCGGACCCGGCAGGGGATGTCACCGGGGCCAATGCAAGGGTCCGCACCGGCACCGCCAAACGCAGCGCACAGGAGATTTCGGGGATCGTCCTGCGTTCCAACGCCGATGGCTCCAAGCTGACCATCGGTGACCTGGCGACCGTGCGCAGCGAAGGGGTGGACCGGATGCAATCCTACTTCGTCGGTGCCAATCCCGCCGTTTCGGTCCGGGTGGACCGCTCTGACGGGGGTGATGCCATCGGCATCCAGGCCACGGTCGAGGAGGTGGCGGCAGAGCTGTCGGCCAGCCTGCCCGCAAATGTCACCGTCGAATTGATCCGCACCCGGGCGGAGGCGATCACCGGGCGGCTGGACCTGCTGATCGACAATGGTCTTATGGGGCTGGGGCTGGTCGTGCTGCTGCTGTTCCTGTTCCTGAACGCGCGCACCGCCTTCTGGGTGGCGGCTGGCATTCCGGTGGCGATGGGGGCGGCCATCGCGCTGATGTATGCAGGCGGGCTCACCTTCAACATGATCTCGCTTTTCGGGCTGATCATCACGCTGGGCATCGTGGTCGACGATGCCATCGTGGTGGGCGAATATGCCGATCAGCGCTACCGGGCCGGGGAAAGTGCCTTGCAAGCGGCGGAGAATGCCGCGCGGCGGATGGCGATGCCGGTTTTTGCCGCCACCCTGACGACCATCATCGCCTTTTACGGGCTGGTTGTTGTCGGGGGCCGGTTCGGTGACCTGATCCAGGATATCCCCTTTACCGTGATTGCCGTTCTGGCCGCGTCGCTGGTTGAATGTTTCCTGATCCTGCCCAACCACATGGCACATGCGATGCGCGCGGCGGCCAGGGAACATTGGTACGATCTGCCCAGCCGGGTGGTGAACCGCGGGTTCGAGTTCATGCGCGACCGGCTCTTCCGCCCCTTCATGGCCGGGGTGATCGCCGCCCGCTATGTCGTGCTGGCGGGTGTGGTCGTGGTGCTGGCGTCGCAGATCACGCTGTTTATCAACGGATCGGTGCAATGGCGGTTCTTCAATTCGCCGGAGCAGGGCTCCGTGTCGGGCAGTTTTGCCATGGCAGAGGGGGCCAGCCGCGCCGACACGATGGAGATGATGCGCGAGATGCAGCGCGCGACCGAAGCCCTGGGTGCGGAATATGAGGCGCGCTACGGGGCCAATCCGCTGGACTATGTGATGGCACAGATCGGCGGCACCTCGGGGCGCGGCCTGGCAGGGGCGGATAACAAGGATGCGGATCTGCTGGGCGGCATCTCCATCGAATTGATCGACGCCGATCTGCGCCCCTATTCCAGCTTTGCCTTCGTGGGAGAATTGCAGGACCGGGTGGTGAACCATCCGCTGGCTGAAACCGTCAGCTTTCGCGGCTGGCGGTCAGGACCGGGCGGCGATGCGCTGGACGTGCAATTCTACGGGGCCAGTACCGAAAGGCTCAAGGCTGCGGCGGAAGACCTGAAGAATGCATTGCGACGCTATCCCGAGGTCAGCGCGGTCGAGGACAACCTGGCCTATGACAAGGAAGAGCTGATCCTCGATCTGACCCCGCAGGGGCAGGCGCTGGGCTTTACCATCGATACGCTGGGGCGGGTGCTGCGCAATCGCCTGGCCGGGATCGAAGCGGCGACCTATCCCGATGGTCCGCGCTCTGCCGCGATCCGGGTGGAACTGACCGAGGGCGAGCTGACGGCGGATTTTCTGGACCGGACCCAGATGCGCACGCCGGAGGGGCTTTATGTGCCGCTGGCCGATATCGTCAGCGTGGCGCGGCGGACCGGTTTCAGCACGGTGCGGCGCGAGAACGGGATCAGGCTGATCTCGGTGACCGGCGATATCTCGGAAGACGATGCTGCCCGCGCGACAGAGATCCAGCAGGCCCTGCAGGAGGTCATCCTGCCGCGCATCGCCTCGGAACAGCAGGTCGAGTTCCGCCTGTCCGGGCTGAGCGAACAGGAAAGCGAATTCCTCAGCGACGCGCTGACCGGGCTGATTCTGGTTCTGACGGGCATCTACCTGGTATTGGCATGGATCTTTGGCAGCTGGACCCGGCCCCTGGTGGTGATGGCGATCATCCCCTTCGGGCTGGTCGGGGCGATCTATGGCCACGCGCTGTGGGATGTGCCGCTGAGCATGTTCACGGTGGTAGGGCTGCTGGGCATGACGGGGATCATCATCAATGATTCCATCGTGCTGGTGACGACCATCGACGAATATGCCGAAACGCGGGGGCTGGTCCCCTCGATCATCGACGGCGCGGCAGATCGGCTGCGGCCCGTGATGCTGACCACGCTGACCACGGTGCTGGGCATGGCGCCGCTGCTTTATGAGCAAAGCCAGCAGGCGCAGTTTCTCAAGCCCACGGTGATCACGCTGGTCTATGGGCTGGGCTTTGGCATGTTGCTGGTGCTTCTTGTGGTGCCCGCATTGGTGGCGGCCCAGCAGGATGTGGCGTTGCAGGTGACCGCGATGCGGCGCGGCCTGCGGGCGCCGCTGCGCAGCCTGCGGCTGGGGATGATCGCGCTTTGGCTGCTGGTGCTGGCCTGGGGTGGTCTGACGCTGGGCTGGGCGGTCTGGCAGGGCAGCGTGCAGCCGACGGTTGCCGGGCTGGTTCCCTTTGCCATGGGCGGGATCCAGGGTGCGCTGCTGTTGTTCGTGATCGGGGCCGGGGTGATTGCGCTGGCAGGTTACGTCACCGGCGCGCTTTATTTCGCCCTGTCGGGCAGGCGGGCGAAGGCGGCCGCCAGCTGACCTCAGACACCTTTAGCGTCCCGCCTTTAACCTGATACACTCCGTATCGCCGATGTCCCGAGAGCGCGAAGCGCGGCAGGTTATCGGCGATTCAAGTTGAATCCAAGGCGCGCTTTAGCCGGGTGTGCAGCCGCGGATTTCTATGGCCTGATTGTCGCCCAATACGGTGATGGTGATGGCCGATCTGTCGATTGCCATTGTGCCCCCCGACATCGCGGACAATGCGCCCCTTGCCGTCAGCGTTCCGCCGGACCTTGTGCTGTCCATCTCGCCCGCCCAGAGGCCGGGCTGGCCGGGTTCGATCACCACCAGTTCGCTTTTGCCGGCGCGGGGCATATCCAGCCGCGTCTCGATCTCAAGCCCGTTTGCCGTTGGCCGCAAGCTGCAGGTGGCGGAACGGACGCCGGCCTCCGACCCCGAATAGGCGCGTGCGGCGAGGGCCGCTGCAATGGCCGGTGTCGGCCTGCTGTCCGTGCCGTCCAGCATGGCAGAGACTTCCAGTTGCTGCGGCACGCAGATGTCGCTGCAAACGCCGAAATCCAGGGTTGCCGTCAGGCGCATCGGCTTGCCGGCGTTGCGCGGGGCAAGGGTGATCGGCAGCACCAGCTCGTCCTTGTAGCCGATGGTACGTACCCCGCCTTCGTGGAATACTTTCGGTGCCGGCCAGGTGATGCCGACGCCGCGCAGATTGTCCGACTGCGACCAGTCGAATTGCGGTGGGATGCCGGCATCGCCGGGCGCGCGCCAGTAGGTCTTCCAGCCCGGTGCCAGTTTGAACCTGATCGCCGCGACGCGGCTGCCGTCCGCCTTGACCCATCCGGGCAGGATTTCCGCTGTAACGGGCGTGCCGATTCCGGTCTGGGCGAGCCCCGGCAAGGCGGTTGCCAGACAAAGGGCCAGCGCGGATGCAAGATGTTTGATCATGCCCTTTCAATGGCCCAAGCGCGCGCCCCTGCCAAGTCACGTTTGCATCATCCATGTTTCGGGCAAGGTCACCGACATTTGATCCACCCCTTGCCACAGCCTGCCTGCTTGGGCATCGTAAAGGCTGAAATCACCTGTAATGACATGCCGTAGCCGATGAACCTGACCGGAAAACTTCTTGTTGCGATGCCCGGCATGGGCGACCCCCGCTTTGCCCATGCGGTGATTTTTGTCGCCGATCATTCGGAAAAGGGGGCGATGGGGCTGATCGTCAACAAGCCCGCGGCGGACATGGCGCTGTCCGATGTGCTGGACCAGATCGAGACCCCCACAGCCCCGGCGCAGTTCGACCTGCGGGTGCATATCGGCGGGCCGGTGGAGACCGGTCGCGGTTTCGTGCTGCATTCGCCGGAATACCGCTCTGCCATGCAGACCATGAACATCGCAGGTGCTTTTGCCGTGACGGCGACGCTTGATGTGCTTGAGGACATCGCCGCAGGCAAGGGGCCCGAAAAGGCGCAGTTGATGCTGGGTTATTCCGGTTGGGGGCCTGACCAGCTGGAGGGCGAGATTGCCCAGAATGGCTGGCTGACCTGCGAGGCAACGCAAGAAACGGTGTTCGACCTGCCGGACGAGCGTAAATGGTCCGCGGCGCTGAAATCGCTGGGTGTCGATCCCCTGGGCCTGTCGGCGACGGCAGGCAGGGCCTGACCCCGGGATTTCTTCCGCAATCTCTTAACGTGGGGCGGCGGCGCGGCGCAGCCTGTCGTTGATGGCACGGCCCAGCCCGTGATCGGGGATCGGAGCCACCGCGATGGGGCGGTTCATGGCGTCTAGCTGGTGCAAATGGTCAAACAGATGGCTTGCCGCCGCCACCAGATCACCGGTCGGGGAGAGGTTCAGCACCCCGTCCACCGGGCCGAACCCCAGCAGCACCTCTTCGGCCTCTGCCGATGTGGCATTCAGCCGGACCCGCGCGCGCGGCGCGTAGTGGGAGGCAAGCTGCCCCGGCGCAATCACCTCTGCGCCGCTCACAACCGACAGCGGCCGGCCAAGGGCCGCTTCCACGGCCTCCTGCGGCAGCCCGCCTGCGCGCAGCAGGGTGGGGGCCGGGCCATCCAGGCCGATGATGGTACTTTCCAGACCCACCGTGCAGGGGCCATCGTCCAGCACCGCTGCGATGCGCCCCGACAAACCGGCCAAGACATGTGCAGCCGTGGTCGGGCTGATCCGACCCGATGGATTGGCCGAAGGGGCCGCCACCGGGCCGCCGAAAGCCTCCAGCAGCGCATGGGCTGCGGGATGGGCAGGCACCCGCAGGGCCACCGTGTCCAGGCCCGCGGTCACCAGCGTTGAAAGCCCGTGACCGGGTTTCAGCGGCAGGACCAGCGTCAGCGGTCCCGGCCAGAATGCGGTTGCCAGGATTTCCGCCATGTCGGACCATTGCACATAGCTGCGGGCCAGTCCGGCATCCGCCAGATGGGCGATCAGCGGATTGAAACCGGGCCGGCCCTTGGCCGCATAGACCCGCGCCACGGCATCCCCGTCACGCGCATCCGCGCCCAGCCCATAGACCGTCTCGGTCGGGAAGGCGACCAACTGCCCGGAGGACAGAAGTGCTGCGGCCCTGGCGATGCCGTCCGTGTCGAATTGCAGGATCTCTGACTGATCGGCCATGGGTGCTGATGACGCTGCGTTTTGGGTTGCGGGGCAGGGTGCCGCGCTTCATGTTGACGGCACTACGGACCTGCCCATAGCAGGGTGGGGACGGGGTTGCCAAGCCGCTGCGCCCCAGTCGGGAGAGGATAGACATGCCATACCAAGCTGCCACAGATGAATTTGCCTTTCTGATCGAACACATCCTGGACACGGAGGCCCTGCGCGCCACAGCGCGTTTTGCGGAGGCGACAGAGGATGTCACCCGTGCCATCCTCTCCGAGGCGGGCAAGATGTGCGACGCCGTGCTGGCACCGCTGCAGCGCCCCGGCGACCTGCATCCGGCCAGGCTTGAAAACGGGGTCGTGCGCACCTCACCCGGCTTTGCCGAGGGGTTTCGCGCCATCGCGGAGGGGGGCTGGATCGGCATAACGGCGGACCCGGAGCATGGCGGCATGGGCCTGCCGATGACATTGAACACCGCCGTGAACGAGATGATGAGCGGCGCCTGCCTGTCGCTGCAACTGGCCCCGCTGATGAGCCAGGGCCAGATCGAGGCGCTGGAGCATCATGCCTCTGACGCACTCAAGGCACTTTACCTGCCCAAGCTGATCTCGGGCGAATGGACCGGCACGATGAACCTGACCGAACCGCAGGCCGGTTCGGACGTGGGCGCGCTGTCGACCAGGGCCGAGGACAAGGGCGACGGCACCTATGCGATCACCGGGCAGAAGATCTACATCTCCTGGGGTGACAACGACTTTGCCGAGAACGTCTGCCACCTGGTGCTGGCGCGTCTGCCCGGCGCCCCTGCGGGGACCAAGGGGATCAGCCTGTTTCTGGTGCCGAAGTTCCTGCCGGATGCCGATGGCAACCCGGGCAGGCGCAATGATCTGAAGGTCGTCAGCCTGGAGCACAAGCTGGGCCTGCATGGCTCGCCCACTGCCGTGATGGAATACGCCGGTGCCACCGGCTGGATGGTGGGGCCGGAACAGGGCGGCATGGCCGCGATGTTCACCATGATGAACAACGCGCGTCTGGGTGTCGGCGGGCAGGGCGTGGGCGTGGCGGAAGGTGCCTATCAGCACGCGCTGGCCTATGCGCAGGAACGCAGGCAGGGCGGCAAGGGTACGATCATCGACCATGCCGATGTGCGCCGGATGCTGGCGACCATGAAGGCCGACATCTATGTCGCGCGGGCCATCGCCATGTCCTGTGCCCATGCCATCGACATGACCAATGCCACCGGCGACGCCGCCTGGAAGGCGCGGGCAGCGCTGCTGACCCCGATTGCCAAGGCCTTTGGCACCGACGTGGGCAACGAGGTTGCCCAGACCGGCGTGCAGGTCCACGGCGGCATGGGCTTTGTCGAGGAAACCGGTGCCGCGCAATTCGCCCGCGACGTGCGGGTCACCGCGATCTACGAGGGCACCAACGGCATTCAGGCGATGGATCTGGTGGGCCGCAAGATGATGGACGGCGGCGATGCGGCGGGCGCGCTGCTGGACGAGATGGAAGCGGATATCGAACGGGCGCGCGACAGCTTTCCCAACATGGCCGATGCGGTCTGGCAGGCCTGCGAAAGCCTGCGCGAGGCGACCGACTGGCTGGTGGCGCAGGATGACATGCAGGCGCGCTTTGCCGGGGCTGTGCCCTATCTGCGGGCCTTTGCGCGGGTGCTGGGGGGGCATCTGCACCTCAAGGCCGCCATGGCCGACAAGGGCGGGCCGCGCGAACGCCTTGCGCGGTTCTATATCCAGCGGATCATGCCGGAATATGGCGGGCTGCTGACCCATGCCCAGGCGGGCGCGGCCGATCTCTTTGCCGTCACAGCCGACGATCTGGTGGCGTAATGGCTGATATTGCACCCGCCGGCCTGCGCTATCCCTGGGAGACGCCGCCCGAACATGGCACCGCCGCGATCGAGGTTGCGCCCGGCGTGCTCTGGCTTCGGATGCCGCTGCCGATGAAGCTGGATCACGTGAACATCTATGCGCTGGATGAAGGTGACAGCTGGACCATCATCGACACCGGGTTTTCGTCGAAGAAATCCAAGGCGATCTGGGCAGAGGCATTGGCGGGCCCGCTGGGGGGCAAACCTGTCAGCCGGGTGGTGGTAACGCATCACCACCCCGATCACGTGGGCCTCGCCGGATGGTTCCAGACCGAACACGGCGCCGAGCTGGTGACCACGCGTACCGCCTGGCTGACGGCGCGGATGCTGACCCTCGACACGCAGGAAGTGGCCCCGGCTGAAACGCTGAGCTTTTACCGCCAGTCGGGCATGCACAGCGAGCTGCTGGAGAAACGGAGCAACGACCGGCCCTTCAACTTTGCCGATGTGGTCGACCCGATGCCGCTGGGCTACACCCGGATCAGGCAGGACGACACCATTGTCATGGGCGGGCGCACCTGGGATGTGCACATCGGCAATGGCCATGCCCCGGAGCATGCGACCTTCTGGAGCAGGGATGACAACCTGGTGATCGCAGGGGATCAGATATTGCCCTCCATCAGCCCGAATGTCGGTGTCTATGCAACCGAGCCGATGGCGGATCCGATTGGCGAATGGCTTGAGGCCTGCGAGCGGCTGGCCCCGCTGGCGCGGGCCGATCATCTGGTGCTGGGTGGACACAAACTGCCCTTTACCGGCCTGCCCAAGCGGATGGAGCAACTGATCGAGAATCATCACGGCGCATTGAAACGTCTGATGGATTACATCGCGACCCCCAGATCCGCGTCGGAATGTTTCCCGCCGCTGTTCAAGCGCAAGATCGGCGAGGGCGAATATGGCCTCGCCCTGGTTGAAGCCGTTGCCCATCTGAGCCACCTATACCAGACAGGCCACGCCACCCGCGCGCTGCGGCAGCAGGACGGGGCCTGGGTGTACCAGAGCAAGGTGTGAACATGGACAACGAGATCAAGACCGCCGCCGAAGCCTATGAGGCCGACGCGCTGCCGCGCCGCTATGAGGTTCACATGGACCCCGAGACGGCCCGCGCGCAGGACCAGCCGGTGCCCGGTGCGGTCAGCGGTCAGCCCATGGAGCAGAAATCACCGGCCCAATGGGCCTATGAGCGCATTGTCCTTTATCTCAAGAAATTCGAAGAGCAGCTGGACAGCGATCACGAGGTCGCGATGGGCTTTACCGGGGCTGATGCCGGGGTGCTGCGGATCGTGGGCATGGGCTATTTCGATCCCGATATCATCACCTTTTACGGCGCCGATCCGGTGGGCGGAAGAATGCAGCATATCCAGCATGTCAGCCAGTTGAACGTGATCCTGCGGGCGCTGCCGAAAGCGGTCGAGGATGCCGAACCCAACCGGATCGGCTTCCGGCTGGTCCAGGACCTGGAGAATGATGCGGACAACAGCGCCGCGACAACCTGACCCTGAGCCACTATGGGGTCGTGACAGGACGGTTTGAATAGGGTAGTCAGCCGCAAACATTGAAACGAGGGACCGATTGATATGGCCGATCACGAACATGGCAGCATGGACATCAAGGTGCAGGAACAGACCTTTGCATCTTTCATGTCCTTTGTGACCCGCACCGGAATCATCATTCTGCTGCTGCTGGTGCTGATGGCGATCTTCATCCGCTGAAGCGCTGCGGCATCCGGTGATGCCAGGCATATGTGACCAGTATCGGAGATTTCTTTAGTGAAACGCCTGTTGACCGGCCTTGTTTGCGCCGCCCTTCTTGCCGGTTGCGCGGCTGACACAAGCCCCGACAGCCCGCCGGAAGCAGTGGCCGCGGCCGCCTATCAGGCGCCGGGCCCCAAGAAAATCACCGTCTTCACGATGATCAACAACCGCACCGGCAAGGGCGGTCATACCGCCTTGCTGGTCAATGGCTCCCAGCAGGTCATCTTCGACCCGGCGGGGTCATTCCGCGACGAACGCGTCGTCGAACGCGGCGATGTGCTTTATGGCATGACACCGTCCTGGATCCAGGCCTATAAATCCGCCCATGCGCGTGAGACATTTCATGTGGTCACCCAGGAAATGATCGTGACACCCGAGCAGGCGGAAACCGCCCTGCGGCTGGTCCAGGCGAATGGCGCTGTGCCCGGTGCCTATTGCGCCAATGCCACCACCTCCCTGCTCAAGAAGGTTCCGGGCTTTGGTGACATCGAAACCACCTTCTACCCTGCGCAGTTCATGGAACAGATTGCAAAACGCCCCGGTGTGACCACAACCCGCTACTTCGAAGATGACGAAGGCCATGTGACCGACGCGGTCAAGGCGGGCATTGTCGTCGCGGATTAACCGCTACCCCAGCAGATAGAGCAGACCGTACAGCGTTGCCGCTCCTGAGAGGATGGCACCGATGACATTCTTGGTCAGAACGCCCACCGCCAGCGTGACCGTCGCTGCCGCCAGCCGTGCGGGGTCGAACTCGCCCCCGGTTGCATTCGGCCAGAGGACCTGGGGTGCCACCAGGGCAGGCAATACGGCAACAGCGGTGTAACGCAGGTGCCGCAGCAACCATTCCGGCATCGCCCGGTTGCCGACCAGCCCGGTAAAGACGAATCGCAAGAAGAAGCTGCCCAGCCCCAGCCCGATGATCACGATCCAGAGTGTTGTCTTGTCGATCATGTCGGACCTCCCGCGCGGCGCTTCATCCGGCGCTCGACCTCTGCGCCTGCCATCATGCCGATCAAGCCGGCGACGATGACGCCCAGCGAATAGGGTATGCCGGTCGCGAACAGGCTGACGACAACAGCGACAAAGGCCGCAACCACATGGGCCAGCGTGCGGAACATCGGCGCGATCATCGCGAGAAATGTAATCGGAATCGCAAAATCAAGCGCCAGGCCGTCCGGCACCCGGGCGCCAAGGTAGGCACCGATGAAGGTAAAGAAATACCACAGCGGCACGATCGGCGTGACCGCCCCAAAGAAATATCCCATCCGCTGCGGGATCGTCATCTTTGGCGCCTTTTCGTATTGGGCCATCGCGATGACATAGGATTGATCGACTGTCAGATAGGCCGCCAGCGCGCGCTGCCACAGCGGCGCGCCCCCGATCCAGGGGGTAAGAGAGGCGGAATACATCGCCATGCGCAGATTCACCGCAAGGGCAGAGCACAGGACGATCACCGTCGGGGCCTGTTCCTGCATCAGCTGCAGGGCGGTGAACTGCGCGGCCCCGGCAATGACCACCACGGAAAAGGACAGCGCCTCGATCACCGAAAGACCGGCTTCGGTGGCCAGCAGGCCAAAGAGCGCGGCAAAGGGAATGATCACCAGAATGAAGGGGGCACCGTCGGCGATGCCCTTCAGATAGGCGGATTTGGTGGTGGTGATGGTCATGGGATACCCCTAGATTATGCAGACAGGGGTAACCTGTTACAAAAGGGGATACAATTGGCCCAGAACCCGGATTTGTCTGATTTCCTGATCGCGCCCGATCCTGCGGCGGATCGTTTGACACGGGCGGTGCGCGGCACGGACCAGAACGGGGTCGAGACCGACATCCGCGTGGTGGAGGAGCGCCCGCTGACCATCTACCTCAACCGTCAGGAGATCGTCACCGCGATGACCATCGGGGATTATCCCAAGTATCTGGCGCTGGGATTCCTGCGCAATCAGCAGATGCTGCGCTTGGGCGATGAGATCACCGGCGTGGATTATGACGAAGAGCTGGAAACCGTGGTGGTCCGCACCGCTGTCGAAACCGATTTCGAAGACAAGATGCGCCGCAAGACGCGGACGTCGGGCTGTGCGGTCGGCACCGTCTTTGGTGACATGATGGAGGGGCTGGACCAGGTACATCTGCCGCAGACGCCGGTGACGACCTCTGCACTTTATGCGCTTTCCGCCCGGATCAACCGGACGCCCAGCCTGTACCTCACGGCGGGTGCGATCCATGGCACCGTGTTGTGCCAGGGGCAGCGCGCACTGGTCTATATGGAGGATGTCGGGCGCCACAATGCGGTGGACAAGATTGCGGGCTGGATGCTGTCCGAGGGCGTCGATGGGGCGGACAAGATACTTTACACCACCGGCAGGCTGACCTCCGAAATGGTGATCAAGACGGCGATGATGGGCATCCCGGTGCTGGTGTCACGCTCGGGCTTTACCGCCTGGGGCGTGGAGATTGCGCGGCAGGTCGGGCTGACCCTGATCGGGCGGCTTAAGGGGCGGCGGTTCATCTGCCTGAGCGGTGCGGAACGTCTGGTGCGGGATGTGGATCCGGAAACTGTGGCCGATGAGCCGAGGCGCTCCGGGCGGAAGGCCGCATCATGACCGAGAGCTACGCATTGCACTTTGCGGGCATGCTGGTCCCCGGCGGTGGCGTCGGAGCGATGCTGGTGGCGAAGGGTGTGAGGGATGTGGTCCGGTGGCATGAGGCTGCGACATGAAGCAACCTCTCGGCGTGATCCTGGCAGGCGGACAAGCCACGCGCATGGGTGGCGGCGACAAGGGGTTGTTGCGGCTGGGCGGGCAGAGCGTGCTGGACCGGGTGATCGGGCGGCTGTCGCCGCAGGTCGCTGATCTGGCGCTGAATGCCAATGGCGATGCAGCCCGCTTTGCGGCGCTTGGGCTGCCGGTTCTGCCCGACAGTATCGACGGTTTCGCAGGCCCCCTGGCGGGGGTTCTGGCCGGGCTGGACTGGGCGGCGGAACGGGGGGCGGATACGATCGTGACCGCCGCCGCCGACACGCCGTTCTTTCCCTGCGATCTGGTTCCGCAGCTGTTGCTGGCAAGCGAGGGGATGGCGCAGCCGCTGGTGCTGGCCGCGACGCCTGATCCTGAGCGGGGCCATGCGCGGCACCCGACTTTTGGCTTATGGCCTGTGGGGTTACGCGACGATCTTCGTGCATCACTTCAAGACGGCATGCGCAAGGTTGTGCAGTGGACAGCGCGCCACGACGGGCGCGAAGCGTTGTTCCCGGATGAGGCGGCGTTCTTTAACATCAATACGCCCGAAGACCTGCAGCGGGCCGAGGCAATGTTATGAAGTTATACGGCGTTGTCGGGTGGAAGAACGCGGGCAAGACCGGGTTGATGGAACGGCTGGTAACCGAAATCACCGGGCGGGGCCTGCGCGTCTCCACGGTCAAGCACGCGCACCATTCCTTCGACGTGGACCACGAAGGCAAGGACAGCCACCGTCACCGTGTTGCAGGCGCGACCGAGGTGATGCTGGCATCGCGCAACCGCTTTGCACTGATGCATGAGCTGCGCGCCGAGGCGGAACCGACGCTGGAAGCGCTGCTGGCGCGGTTGTCGCCGGTCGATCTGGTGCTGATCGAAGGCTACAAGCGCGATGCTCATCCCAAGGTGGAGGCGCATCGCGCCGAAACGGGCAACCCCCTGATCGCGCCGGAGGATCCGACCGTGCGGGCAGTGGCCAGCGATGTGCCGCTCGACCTCGACCGGCCGGTCTTTGACCTCAATGACACAAGCGCCATCGCCGATTTCATCCTGGCCGAGGTCGGGCTGTGACGGCGTTCGATACATTTGCCGTTGTCGACTGGTCCGCTGGAAAGCGCGCCCCGGCACATCCGTCAAAGGATGCGATCTGGATCGGGGTCAACCGCGCAGGGGTGGAGCAGGCACCGCTTTACTGTCGCAGCAGGCAGGAGGCGGAAGGCCACTTGCGCGCATTGATTGCGCAGGAGGTGGCGGCGGGGCGGCGGCTGTTGCTGGGGTTCGACTTCCCCTTTGGCTATCCAAAGGGGTTTGCCCGGAAGGTTGTCGGCAACAAGGGCACGCTGGCCCTGTGGGACTGGTTCGAGAGCCAGATCAGCGAGGATGCCTCGGGCGACAACAACCGTTATGAGGTGGCCGAGCGCCTGAACGCGCTTTTCAGCGGCCCCGGCCCCTTCTGGGGGAAATCGCACCGCGACAGATGGCCCGGCGTGCCCTATCGCAAGCAGGGCGTCCGCTTCGATGAAGTCGCCGAAAGGCGTGTCACGGACATCGTGGCAAATGCCGCTTCCTCCTGTTTCCAGATGGCTTTCCCCCCGACGGTGGGCGGGCAGGTCATGATGGGGCTGCCGGTGCTGGCGCGGCTGCGCAGGGCCTGCGGCGCGCGCGCCTGGCCGCTGGAGGATATCAGCGGCGCGGCTGTTGTCCTGGCGGAAATCTGGCCCGGTCTGGTGGAACAGGCGGTGCGGGGTGCGATGCAGGCACGGGGGGCCGATGCCATCCGGGACCGCGAACAGGTGCGGCTGCTGGCCAATGCGCTGGCCAAATTGCCGCCCGACCGGCTGGCGGCGGATATGGCGGATCTGCCGGATGAGGCGGGCGAGGAGGCCTGGATACTGGGCGCGCGGATACGCGATGAGCTGATCGCGGCGGCGCAGGCAGGCACTGCACCGCCGCCCCTGCGCAACGATTGTTTTGCCTTGCCGCCGGGGGTGCATTGGACCCCGGTGGAGGAGGCCCTGGCGCATCTGAAAGCGCGGATGCAGGTGGTCACACCGCTGCAGATTGTTCCCCTTGATCAGGCGATGCACCGGGTTGCCGCAGCGGATGTTGCCGCCTTGCGGGCGAACCCGCCGCTGCCCAATACGGCCGTGGATGGCTATGGTTTCGCAGGCGCGCGTGGCGCAGGCAGCCATCGCCTGACCCTGGCCAAAGGGCGTGCAGCGGCAGGGGACCGCCCCGGCGTGGTGGCCGAGGGGCAGGCGATCCGCGTGTTGACGGGGGCGGCCCTTCCGCAGGGGGTCGATACCGTTGTCCTGCAAGAGGACGTGGTGCTTGACGGTGCAGAGGTGACTTTTCAGGGGCCGGTCAAGGCAGGGTCCAACACGCGCAGGGCGGGTGAGGATGTGCAGGCGGGTGATCCGGTCCTGCGCGCGGGTCGGCGCATCACCGCCCCCGACCTGGCCCTTTTGGCGGCTACGGGAAATGCCGAAGTTGCGGTGCGGGCCGCGCTGCGGGTCGGTGTGCTGTCAACGGGTGATGAACTGGTCGCTGCGGGAAATCCGGCCTCCGACGGGCAGATCTTCGATGCGAACCGCCCGATGCTGCTGGCCATGTTGCAGCGCTTTGGCCATCAGCCGGTCGATCTGGGGCAGGTGGGTGACGACAGGGCGGCGCTGCGCGGGGTGCTCGATGATGCGGCGGGGCAGGTGGATGTGATCCTGACCAGCGGCGGCGCCTCTGCCGGGGATGAGGATCACGTCTCGGCCCTGCTGGAAGAGGCGGGGGCGATGGGGCTGTGGCGCATCGCTGTCAAGCCGGGGCGTCCGCTGGCCCTGGGCATGTGGCAGGGCAAACCGGTCTTTGGCCTGCCGGGCAACCCGGTTGCGGCTTTGGTCTGTACCCTGATCTTTGCGCGGCCCGCGCTGGCGGTCCTGGCCGGGGAAAGCTGGCCGGTGCCCCAGGGTTTCGACGTGCCCGCCGGATTCACCAAGCGCAAGAAGGCGGGGCGCCGGGAATATCTGCGGGCGCGCATGCGGGACGGGCGGGCCGAGGTCTTTGCCTCCGAAGGGTCGGGGCGGATCAGCGGGTTAAGCTGGGCGGAAGGGCTGGTGGAACTGCCCGAACCGGTGGCAGAGGTGGCGCCGGGGGACATGGTGCGGTTCATTCCTTACGGGAGTTTCGGGATGTAGGGGTAACCCAGCGATCAAACCCTGTTCAAGGGTCAGTCAAACGTCCCCGCGCAGCGGCCCAGCAGCATGAAGGCCCGCGCGGTGCGGGTGTCGGCGAGGGCTGAAATCTCTCCGTCCGATGCCTGTTGCTCGAAGGCGGCGAAGGTCTTGTCAAAGCGACGCAGGAAGTGATGCGCGGCATCGCGAAAGATCGGGTCCTGCTTCATCCGTGCATTGCTCAGCGCCAGCGACGATCTGTCCCGGATGCCGCCCAGTGCCGCAATCGGACGGCCGCGCGCGCCCTGCGCGAATTGCCGCCAGACTTCGGGGCGCGCCCGGTCGGGGCGCAGGTCGTCCATATAGATGCCGTCCTGGCTGAGCAGGGTCAGCACATCCTGCGCGGCCTGGATCAGCTGTTTGGCAGCGCGGTCCTTCAAGGCCCGGCGCAGGGAGGCGAAGCCGGTCTCGTCCTCGGCGGTTTCGGGAAAATTGAGGGCGCGGATGAAGTCTTCGTTCGACAGAAGCGGCATCATGTCGCTGGCCTGGGTGCCCAGTGCCAGTGTCGGCTGGTCATCGACCTGTGGCGCGGGGGCAAGGGGGGCGAGGCGCATCCGCTCATCGCGGCGCGACTGAAAGGTCGCCAGCGCGGTTTCGGTCTTGCGGGCGGCGGCGGCGATTTCATCAAGTTTGCGCGCGACCGAGGGTTCGGTGCGCATATGCATGCCCTGCTGCTGCGCGATGTAGGACTGGCGGATCGCGTCGATGGCCGATTGCAGGCGCTGGCTTTCCTCGCGCATCACGCGGCTGGCGCGCGCCGCCGTCGCCGAAACCCAGATCATCGCAACCGGCATGAAGACTGCCAGCATGGTCATCAGAAACCGGAACCCGCCGGATTCCGCCTGCGTTTCCGGCTCGGAGCTGACAAATACAAAGAAAATACCGGCCCCCAGAAGCCAGACAGCACTCAGCGCGATGGCAATCACCTCGATCGAGGTGATCGCATCGGGCTTTGGCTTGTCGTAAATTCCCAAGGGGGTCACCCGGGGCGCCCTGGCCGCCGGTTTGGCGGTCTCGGACGTTTCGGTGCCGGCAGCGGATTCGGGCGCGTCAGTCATGCCGCAGCCCCCTGTCAGGCATAGACGATCTTGAGAACCTCATAGGATTTTTCGCCCCCTGGTGTGCGCACTTCGACCGAATCGCCTTCTTCCTTGCCGATGAGGGCGCGGGCGATGGGCGATTTGATGTTCAGCAGGCCATTCTCGATCTTGGCCTCGTACTCACCCACGATCTGATAGGTCTTTTCCTCGTCCGTGTCTTCGTCGACCAGTGTCACGGTTGCGCCGAACTTGATCGGGCCGGACATTTTCGCGGGGTCGATCACATCGGCGAGCGAGATCACGCCCTCAAGCTCCTTGATGCGGCCTTCGATGAAGGACTGCTTTTCCTTGGCGGAATGGTACTCGGCATTTTCCGACAGGTCGCCATGCTCGCGCGCTTCTGCAATCGCCTTGATGATGGCGGGGCGCTCAATGCTCTTCAGCTGCTTGAGTTCGGTTTCCAGTGCGGTGTGACCCGCGCGGGTCATCGGGATCTTTTCCATGGGCCGTCCGTCCACGTAAGGAGGGCCGCACCCCGGTTTGATACCGGGAGCGGCCTTGGTTGCTTTGCTTGGACTCCAAGTGACCCAAAGTTGCCGCCGATTGCAAGGGGGGCAGCGCAGGATCGGCGGCAGAGGGGATCAGTTGTAGGCCACGACCTCGTATTCGATGCCGTCATCGTCGTGGAAATAGAAACGCCGTCCGGGTTCGTAATCGGCGTGATTTCCGGTCTTGAACCCATGCGCCCTGATGGCGGTTTCGGTGCCGTCCAGATCGTCGACGACGACCGCGATATGGTTCAGGCCGGCGACACGGGTGTAACTGAAGGTCGCTTCGCTGGCCGGGGTGCCGGGGGTGTAAAGCGCCAGGTAATGATCGTCAGTGCCCACATGAACCGTATGCCCGCCCGCCATGGCATCGCCTTGCCAGCGGATGTGCCAGCCAAACAGCTTTTCCATCCATGCGGCGGTGGCGGCAGGGTCGGACACGGTGTAATTCGTATGTTCGAGGATCGCAGGCATCTGGGCCTCCTTTGTTGTTGATTTTTTCATCGTAATTGCTAAACCTCACTTTAGGTCAAGGTATTTTGCGGAGAAATTTCAGATGGCGGTAAATGACGGTTTGTCGATTGGGGCGCTGGCGGACCGGACCGGGCTGGCGGTCTCTGCCATCCGCTATTACGAGGCGCAGGGGCTGATCCGGCCCTGGCGCAATGCGGGCGGCCAGCGCAGGTTCGAAAGGGCGGATCTGCGGCGTCTGAGCTTTGTGATGATCGCGCAGCAATTCGGATTTACCCTGCCCCAGATCAAGGCGGAACTGGACCGGCTGCCGGGCGGGCGGACGCCGAACAAGGCCGATTGGGCCCAGATCAGCGCCGGTTTCAAGGCCGCGCTGGACCAGCGCATCGACACGATGACCAAGCTGCGCGAACGTCTGGACAGCTGCATCGGCTGTGGCTGCCTCAGCCTGGACAGCTGCGCGCTTTACAACCCTGCCGACAAGGCGGCGGATCGGGGACAGGGGCCGCGTTTCCTGATGGGCGACACGCCCGAAGGCTGATCCTGCGGCATCATGCCAGCGGAACCCGGTCGCCCGTAGGGCGCTTTCCCTTGCCTGCATGCGGTGACACGCCCGAAATTTCACCCCACGTCCGGATTGCAAAGGGGCTTGGCGTGGTTTAGCCAATTTCAAACCTTTTTAATTGCCTGGAGGGAGCGCCGAGCATGGCCGAGATCGAACGCGAAGCAATGGAATATGACGTGGTGATCGTGGGCGCGGGGCCTGCCGGTCTTTCCGCTGCGATCCGGCTCAAACAACTGGATGCCGACTGCAATGTCGTCGTGCTCGAAAAAGGTTCTGAAGTCGGGGCGCATATCCTGTCGGGCGCGGTGCTGGACCCTTGCGGGCTGGATGCGCTGATCCCCGACTGGAAGGAAAAGGGCGCGCCGATCACCGTACCGGTGAAGGAAGACAACTTTTACCTGCTGGGCGAGGCGGGCAAGCTGCGGGTGCCGAACTTCCCCATGCCGCCGCTGATGAACAACCACGGCAACTACATCGTTTCCATGGGCAATGTCTGCCGCTGGATGGCTGAACAGGCCGAGGAACTGGGCGTCGAGGTGTTTCCGGGCATGGCCTGTTCCGAGCTGGTGTTCGGTGACAACGGCGAAATCAAGGGCGTCGTCGCGGGGGAAATGGGCGTGGGGCCGGATGGCAAGCCCGGCCCCAGCTATGAGCCGGGCATGGAATTGCATGGCAAATACGTGTTCCTGTCCGAAGGCGTGCGCGGCAGCCTGTCAAAGCAGGTGATCGCCAAATACGGTCTGGACGAAGGCAAGGAGCCGCAGAAATACGGCCTGGGCATGAAGGAAATCTGGGAGATCGACCCCGCCAAGCACCGCGAAGGCACTGTGACACATACCATGGGCTGGCCGCTGGGCAAGAACGCGGGCGGCGGTTCTTTCATCTATCACCTTGATAACAATCAGGTCTATGTCGGCTTTGTGGTACATCTGGGCTATAAGAACCCGCATGTGTTTCCCTACATGGAATTCCAGCGCTTCAAGCATCACCCGATGGTCAAGGAGCTGCTGGAAGGCGGCAAGCGCGTGGCTTACGGCGCGCGGGCGATCACCGAGGGCGGCTATCAGTCGATGCCCAAGATGGTGGCACCGGGCGTGGCGCTGCTGGGCTGTTCCGTCGGCATGGTCAACGTGCCGCGCATCAAGGGCAACCACAATGCCATGCTCTCCGGCAAGGCAGCGGCGGAAGCAGCCTATGAGGCGATCTCGGCTGGCCGGTCTGGCGATGAGCTGACCGCCTATGAGGAGGACGTGCGCGGCGGTGCCATCGGTGCGGACCTCAAGAAAGTGCGCAACGTCAAGCCGCTGTGGTCCAAATTCGGCCTGACCACCTCCCTCGCGGTGGGCGGTTTCGACATGTGGTGCAACACCCTGGGCTTTTCGCTGCTGGGAACATTGGGACACGGCAAAACCGATGCGCAAGCCACTGAAAAGGCGTCCATGCACAAGCCCATCGACTATCCCAAGCCCGACGGCAAGCTCAGCTTTGACCGTCTGACCAACGTGGCGTTTTCCTTTACCAACCACGAGGAAAGCCAGCCTGCGCATCTGACGCTGAAAGACCCGGATGTCCCGGTCAAGGTCAACCTGCCTGAATACGCGGGGCCCTCGGCGCGGTATTGCCCGGCAGGGGTTTATGAATTTGTCATCGAAGACGGCAAGGACCCGCGTTTCGTGATCAACTTCCAGAACTGCGTGCATTGCAAGACCTGCGACATCAAGGACCCGACGCAGAACATCGTCTGGACCACGCCGCAGGGGGGCGACGGGCCGAACTATCCCAACATGTGATGCGAAATGACATGTGATGCGAAATGAGGCGGGGGTGACCCCGCCTTTTTCCTGTCCGCGCCACTTTGCTCACAGGTGCGTCATGGCGGGGCTGTGCCATTGCGCTTGGCGCTGGACCTGATAGCCTTTGGGAAAACAGAATTAGAGGCCGTTGCAAAATGATGAAACGAGTGCTGAGTGCGGTTGCCATTCTTGCGGCCAGCAGCGCCCTGACCCCGCCGGTACAGGCGCAATCGGTGGCGGGGGCCTATCTGGCGGGGCGGCATGCTGCTGTCAGCAGCGATTACGCAGAGGCCGCCCGGTATTACACCGAGGCGCTGAGCCATGATCCGACCAATGCCGAACTGATGGAAAGCGGGACGCTGTCCCTGTTGTCCCTGGGTGATGTGGAAAAGGCCGTGCCGCTGGCCCGTGCGCTTGAGGAAAAGAACCACCGCAGCCAGGTGGCCCGGCTTGTCCTGACCGCCGACATGGCCAAGCGGGGTGACTATGAGGGCCTGCTGGAACGGGGCGATGACGCAACCGGGATCGGCCCCTGGGTCGACGGGCTGGTCAAGGCCTGGGCGCATATGGGTGTGGGCGACGTGACCTCGGCCATGACGGCGTTTGATACGCTTGGCGAAGAACC
Organism: Sulfitobacter sp. G21635-S1; assembly: GCF_027213915.1. Taxonomy (NCBI): domain Bacteria; kingdom Pseudomonadati; phylum Pseudomonadota; class Alphaproteobacteria; order Rhodobacterales; family Roseobacteraceae; genus Sulfitobacter; species Sulfitobacter sp. G21635-S1. Next base: position 159,301 of record NZ_JAPWGV010000002.1, on the reverse strand, counting down.
GGGGATGCAGGGGCTGGTGATGTATCACAAGGCCCTCGCACTGGCGAGCGTCGGCGATTACGAAGGTGCCGCAGACATATTCGGCGAGGGCCTGGTGGGCGCTGCCGGTCAGACCCGCCGGGGTGTCATGGCCCATGCCGAAATCCTGGCGCAACTCGACCGGCAGGACGAGGCGCTGACACTGATCCGCACCAGCTTTGGCACTGGGACCGACCCCGAACTTGATATGCTGACAGCGGCGCTTGCGGCGGGGGAACCGGTGCCTTTCACCCATGTGCCGGATCCCCTGGCCGGGATGGCCGAGGTGTTCTATACCTTTGCGGCGGTCCTGAAGAACGAGAATACCGGCGATTACTATGTGCTGCTCTATTCCCGTGTCGCACGATACCTGCGGCCCGATCACATGGATGCGCTGCTGCTGACCGCGGAATTGCTGGAAAACCTTGGCCAGTACCAACTGGCCATCGACGAATTCGCCGCGGTGCCTGCGGACAACCCCACCTATCATGCTGCCGAACTGGGCCGCGCAGGCGCTTTGCGCCGATCCGGCAAGGACGATCAGGCGATTGAGGTGCTGACCCAGCTGGCGCGCAGCCACGGCGATCTGGCGGTGGTACATTCGACCCTGGGTGACCTGCTGCGCGGGCGCGAAGACTGGGCCGGTGCGATTGCCGCCTATGACCGCGCCATTGAACGGGTGCCACAAGACAACCGCATGCGCTGGGTGCTCTTCTATTCCCGTGGCATCGCCTATGAGCGCTCCGGCGACATGGCCGCCTCCGAAACGGATTTCCGTGCCGCGCTGGCGATCAATCCCGAACAGCCGCAGGTGTTGAACTACCTCGGTTATTCGCTGGTCGAACAGCAGCGTGACCTGGACGAGGCGCTGGACATGATCGAACGCGCTGTCGCGGCCAGCCCTGATTCCGGTTACATCGTGGATTCGCTGGGCTGGGTGCTTTATCGGCTTGGCCGTTACGAGGAGGCGGTGGATCAGATGGAGCGCGCGGTGGAGCTCCTGGCGGTCGATCCGGTGATCAACGATCACCTTGGCGATGTCTATTGGGCTGTCGGGCGCAAACGTGAAGCGGAGTTCCAGTGGCGCCGGGCGATTTCCTTTGTCGACCCCGAGGATACCGACGGCGAGGCGGACCCCGAAAGGATGCGCCGCAAGCTTGAGGTTGGTCTGGACGCGGTGCTGGAGGAAGAAGGCGCCGAACCGTTGAAAACCAGCAGCGACATCTGAGCGGCCGGTGGCTGACGTACCGCTGCGCGTGCGGGTCCGCGCGCCTGCGAAAATCAACCTGACACTGCATGTCACCGGTCAACGCCCCGACGGATATCACCTGCTGGATTCGCTGGTGGTCTTTGCCGATGTGGGTGACAGGCTGGAACTGACCACGGGCACATCGCTTTCGCTGACCATTTCCGGCCCGGAAGGCGGCGGGTTGCAGGGTGGTGGCGACAACCTGGTGCTGCGGGCGGCAGCTCTGATGCAGGGGACGCCCACCGGCAGATTCAGGCTGGAAAAGAACCTGCCGGTTTCCTCCGGTATCGGGGGCGGCTCCGCCGATGCCGCGGCGGTGGTGCGGGCATTGCTTGCCAGCCGGGGAACGGGTGCGGTTCCGGCGGATCTGGCCGACCGGTTACTGGCATTGGGCGCTGACATTCCGGTGTGCCTGTCGTGTCGTCCCAGCCGGATGCGCGGGGTCGGAGAGGACCTGACACCGGTGCCGGGCCTGCCCGGACTACATGCGGTTCTGGCAAACCCCCGCGTGGCCCTGTCCACACCATCGGTGTTCAAGGCGCTGGAACAGCGTGGGAATCCGGAAATGCCGGATCATTTGCCAGACTTCCATACAGCCAACGACCTGATCGCCTGGCTGAAGGATCAGCGCAATGACCTGCAAGCACCTGCCGTGTCCCTGGCACCGGTGATCCAGGATGCGCTGGAAACCCTCAGGGCCTCGGCAGGTTGCCTGCTGGCGCGGATGTCGGGATCGGGGGCCACCTGTTTCGGGCTCTACGAGACTGCCGCAAGGGCCAAATCGGCTGCCGCGTGGCTGTCGGACGTGCGGCCGCACTGGTGGGTTACCTCAACGCAACTGGGCGACATGCAGGCGCTTTGCCAGCCGCGGATCAGCTGATTCTGCTGACCACGTAATCCGCAAGATCAATCAGCATGGATTTCACCGGATGGTCGGGCAGGGGGGCAAGCGCCGCCTTGGCCTGTTCCGCCCAGCCCATGGCATCCTCCTGCGTGTCCGACAGGGCGCCGTGGCGCTGCAAAAGGTCCAGCGCGGTCTCAAGATCGCCGTCTTCCTGGCGTCCCTTCTCGATGGTGCGCACCCAGAAAGCGCGTTCTTCGGCATCGGCACGGGTCACTGCCTTGATCACCGGCAGGGTCAGCTTGCGCTCGCGGAAATCGTCGCCCACGTTCTTGCCTGTGGCATCGGCCTGGCCGCGATAGTCCAGCAGGTCATCGACAATCTGGAAGGCCACGCCCAAAGCATCGCCATAATCGAACAGCGCCTTGACGTGCTCCTCGGGTGCATCGGCGATCACGCCGCCGACCTCTGTGGCGGCAGAGAAGAGCGCGGCGGTCTTGCCCCGGACCACTTGCAGATAGACGCTTTCGTCGGTTGCCAGGTTTTGCGCTGCGGTCAGTTGCAGCACTTCCCCCTCCGCGATGGTGGCCGCGGCATTCGACAGGATCCTCATCACCCGCATGGAGCCCGGTTCGGTCATCAACTGGAAGGACCGCGCAAACAGATAGTCGCCCACCAGCACCGATGACTGGTTGTCCCACAACAGGTTGGCCGTGGGCCGCCCGCGCCGCTGGGCGCTTTCGTCGACCACATCGTCATGCAGCAGTGTGGCGGTGTGGATGAACTCCACCGTCGCTGCGAGGTGGACATGGTAGGGGCCTTCATAGCCGCACATGCGCGCCGCCGCGAGGGTCAGCATGGGGCGCAGGCGCTTGCCGCCCGCCTCGACCAGATGCGCCGTGACCTCGGGGATGCGCGGCGCATGTTTCGACGCCATCCGCTCGCGGATCAGCGCACCAACGGCGGCCATATCCTCGGTCAGATAGGCGGCGAGCCTTTCGTGCGGCTTGGCCTTTGTCGCGACATTCATGGCATGGCCCCACCCAAGGCTCGACAAACGGGCACGCTTGCCCCAAATCAATCTGATGAAGGAACTTTTGCGCAGCACCGACATGACGATCATCGCCTTTGCCACGGCCCTTCTCAGGGGCGAGGATATAGCCTGCTTCGAGATGGACGTAAATATGAGCGTGCTGGAAGGCGGCATCGGAATTTTTCCGCGCCGGCTGATGGTGCATCCCGATGACCATGACGCCGCCTGCCAGGTGATGCGCGATAACGGGATCCCGCTGGGCTTGTGAGCGGGTCGGGTGACAGCGATCTGACCCATGACGCCTTTCTGGGCGGCAGGCTGCACCTGTGGCAGCCGCGACAGGGCTACCGCGCCGGGGTGGATGCGGTGCTGCTGGCCGCCTCTGTGCAGGCCCGGCCCGGCCAGCGCGTGCTGGATCTGGGGTGCGGTGTGGGTGCTGCGATCTTATGCCTGAATTCAAGGGTTTCCGGCCTGGCGCTGACGGGTGTGGAGCTCCATCCGCCGATGGCGGATCTGGCCCGGCGCAACGGAGGCGAGGCGCTGGAGGTGTTCACAGCCGACCTTGCCAGGCTGCCGCAGGCCCTGCGTGAACGCCAGTTCGACCACGTGCTGGCCAATCCGCCCTATTATGATCGCGCGGCCTCTGTCCGGTCCGACGATCCGGCGCGTGAGGCGGCGCACGGTGAGGGAGTGCCGCTGGCCACATGGGTCAGGGTTGCGGCGAAACGTCTCGCCCCCAAGGGGCAGGCCCATTTCATTCACCGGGTCGAGCGCCTGCCCGACCTGATCCGCGCCCTGCCGGATGACCTTGGCTCTGTCGAGGTGCTGCCGCTTGCCGCCCGGCCGGGGCGTGCCCCTGACCGCGTGATATTGCGGGCGCGCAAGAGCGGGCGGGCGGCATTCCGCCTGCACCCCGCACTCGCACTGCATGCAGGGGCGCATCACGAAAGTGACGCAAAAGACTATGTGCCGGCGGTTGACGCCGTGCTCCGCGCCGGGGCCGCGCTGAAGTTTTAGGCCGCGTTAGGCAATCTTTTACTACTTTAGCGATTATGCTGCGAGGCAGCGTGACAGAAACATCGTTCTGTGATCCACTCGAAGGGTTAGCTCATCATATGGAGGATTATATGGCTTTTGACGCACATCTGGAGACTCTGAGAAGGAAACATCAGGCGATGAGCGAAGCGGTGGAGACGGCCCAACGCTCCCCTGGAGTTGATGATCTGGAAGTTGCTACAATGAAAAAAGAAAAACTGCGCCTCAAGGAAGAAATTGCGCGCCTTTCGGCGTAGGTCTGCGGACCTAACGCTTTCTCATGCTGGTATAGGCGGCAATACCTGCGCCGCCAGTGATCAGTAAGGCCGCCCACAGCAACGTGAGACTGGGGGCGGCGACCCCGGCGAGTACAAGCACCAATGTAGACAGAAGCGGTGCCGCGTAAGAGCTTGTTCCCAATAGCTGTATGTCGCCGTGTTTCACACCGATATCCCACACAAAGAACGCCAGCCCGACCGGACCAAGGCCAAGGCCGAGAATCGCCGCCCAGCCCAATGCGGTGGCGGGCAGAATCGTCTGCTCGAACAAAAGATGCAGGGGCAGGGACAGGGCCGCCGCCGCGAGGCAGAAGACGGTCACGGAGACGGTCGGCGCATTGCCCACCAGCCGTGACAGAACCGAATAGCTGGACCAGGTCAGCGCGCAGAGCAGGGCCAGCAAATAGCCCGGCAGGTTTTCCGACGAAAACCCCAGACCGCCCCCGGCGATGATCAGGGCTGCGCCTGCAAATCCCAACGCGGCCCCCAGCATATGGCCGCCGCGAAGCCGTTCGCCCGGCAGCAACCCCGAGAAGATCACGATAAGAAGCGGCCAGAGATAGGCGATCAGCCCCGCTTCGGCCGCAGGTGCCAGGCGCAGGGCCGAGAAATAGAGCGCGTGATAGCCGAACAGCCCCAGGGTGCCAAAGACATAGACCCGCAGCGGCACCCGCCGTAATGCGCCAAGCGAACCGGTCGCACAGGCCCAGATCAGCCCAAGCGTCCCGCCGATAGCAAAGCACAATGTGTTGAGCAGGAGGGGCGGTGTAGGTGCCGATCCGACGGTAAAAAGCGCCAGCAGCGCCCAGAGAAGCACGGCGATGAAACCGATGGCGGTGGCGGCCTTGCCTGTCATGATGGGGATGCCCTGTTCAACACGGTCATTGCGTCGGCGATATGTGCAGTCTTGTCAATCTCCCGCAGCATCCAGTCCCGGAAGGCCGCAATCTGGGGGCGGTCCTCCGCCCCTTCGGGGCAAATGAAGGTAAACCTTGCCCCGGTCGGCAGGGCGGTTTTGTACGGCGCGATCAGGCGGCCCTCTGCCAGGTCCTTGATCACCAATGCGCGGCGCCCCAGCACAACGCCGATTCCCGCAAGGGCAGCATCCACCGCGTGATCGGCCTGCGAAAACCGCGGGCCCGCCGGCTTGAGCGGGGGCAAGCCCAATGCGGCGGACCATGCGGCCCAATCGGCGGGCGGGGCGAGAAAATCCATCGATTCATCGGTGATCAGCACCGCGTTGCGCAGATCGGCAGGCTCGGGGTATCGGGCGGCCAGTTCGGGCACCATCACCGGCGTTACCCATTCCTCTGCCAGCGGCAGGGCATAAAGGCCGGGGTAGGGGCCAAGGCCAAAGCGCACCGCCACATCCACATCGTCGCGGGCAAAGTCCACCAGATGCAGGGAGGCCGAGAACCGCAGTTCGATGTCGGGATGTTCCTGCGCAAAGTCGAAAAGCCGGGGGGCAAGCCATTTGGCGGTAAAGGCAGGCCCCGCTGTCACGGTCAGTGACTGATGGTCCTGGGTGCGCTGGGCCGCGCGCCAGCCCCGGGTCAGAATTTCAAAACCACTCCGGGCATCCGGCGCGAGCGCGCGCCCGGCTTCGGTCAGTTCCACCATGCGGTTCAGACGCCGGAACAGGGGGGTGCCAAGGTGTTCTTCCAGCGACTTGATCTGAAAGCTTAACGCGGCAGGGGTGACGTTCAGTTCCGCTGCCGCCCTGGCAAAGGACATGTGACGCGCAGCGGCATCAAAGGCGCGCAGGGCGGTGAGAGGGGGAAGGCGACCTACCATTCTCAGTTAAGTATACTTTAACTGACGGATTGAAAAGTCTCGTTTGTAAGCACCGTTGCAAAGGCCCAGATTGGGTTCAGGTCAAAAACACTAAAGCGCCCCGCCTTAAACTTGTATAGCCGATACCCTGCCGCGCTTCGCGCTCCTGGGACATCGGCGATACGGAATGTATCAGGTGAAAGGCGGGACGCTGTAAAACGATCACAAGGATTGATCCGATGATTGAAGCCACAACAAACGCCGCAGCCCGCAACGCCATCCACAAGGCACATCGTGCGCGTGGGGCTGCTGTCAACGCCTTTTGGGGTTGGTTGTTTCCCCGTTCCAGCCGCTAAAGCGTCCGATCTTTAACCTGAAGTATCCAGCGACATGAATGCCCCGGGAGCGCCGCAGGCGCTCATGTCTCTGGTTTAAGGTCGGGCGTTCTAAGGGCGGCGGATCGGGCTTTCCCAGCCCGTACCAGCAAAAAGGCCGGCTCGAAGGAGCCGGCCTCAGATAGCTGACAAACCCGGAAACGGCTGCCGCCGGAGGTAAATCGTTCTTCTGCGCTCGGCGTTACGTTTTCGAACGAAGGGCCGCGCCCGAGCCTGGGAGGGCGCATTGAGACGCGCATTCGGAGCGCTTCCCTTACAAATATCAATGTTGTCAGTGTGATACGAGAAGTCACCAAAAGCGCCCTCCCGGGGGGAGGGTCGGGCGCGGCCCGGGCTTTCAGCCCGCGCCAAGGGTTGTGGCTGGCGTCGTGGAAGAACGATTTCGTTGTTTCGGGGGGGCGGGTGCAGGAACGTGCTTTTTCAGCAGCCTCAGGCCGGCTCGAAGGAGCCGGCCTTTGATTGTCTCAACTGCTGCAATCAGACAAAGAATTGCGCGCCATTGGCCGAGATGGTGGAGCCGTTGATGAAACCTGCATCATCCGAGACCAGGAATTTGACGGCGCGGGCAATTTCCTCCGGCTCGCCCAGACGGCCCGCCGGGATCTGCGCGATGATCGATTCGCGGACCTTCTCAGGCACGGCCATGACCATATCCGTGCCGATGTAGCCCGGGCAGATCGCATTCGCGGTGATGTTCGCCCGCGCACCTTCCTGCGCCAGCGATTTCACGATCCCCAGATCGCCGGCCTTGGTTGCGGCATAGTTGACCTGCGCAAACTGCCCCTTTTGTCCGTTGATCGAGGAGATCACCACAATGCGCCCGAACTTGCGTTCGCGCATGCCCGGCCAGATCGGGTGAATGGTGTTGAACACGCCTGTCAGGTTGGTGTCGATCACCTGGTGCCATTGTTCCGGCGTCATCTTGTGAAAGGGTGCGTCACGGGTGATGCCCGCATTGGCGACGACCACTTCGACCGGTCCCAGGTCCGATTCGACCTGTGCTATGCCATTCTTGGAGGACTCGTAGTCGGCAACGTTCCACTTGTAGGTCTTGATCCCGGTTTCCTTGGTGAATTCGGCAGCGGCTTCATCATTGCCGGCATAGGTGGCGGCAACGGAATAGCCTGCATCCTTCAGTTCTTTCGAGATGGCGGCGCCGATCCCACGGCTCCCTCCGGTTACAAGTGCGACACGGGACATTTAGTTTCCTCCAGTAATGATATTTCGAAATGCATCTATCAGACGCAACTTTATTGCTACCACATCCGGTTTATGCGGCTTGTTCAAGCTTGGCAACACCGAAGCGAGCTTGGCGGTTCAATTTGTCGATTCTACTATATGGGGAGAGAACTTGAGCCACCCAATTCAGCGTTTTCGCGGCATCGGCGCAGTCTTGCCCGGGCTGCGCGCCTGATCTGCCGCGGCGCAGGGTTCGGTGACATGTTGCGGGGAAAAGCCGTCCCTCCCGCCACCTCAGCAGACCAGCGTTCGAAACAGGAGGGCGGGGAAGTGCAGGCATCAGCGCGCTGCAACGCGGCCCCGTGAAAGGGCCGCGTTGCCAATCAGATCAAGGGCGCTCAAGGCACATGGCAACGCCCATGCCGCCGCCGATGCACAATGTTGCCAGGCCCTTTTTCGCGCCGCGGCGTTTCATCTCGAACAACAGGGTGTTCAGGATCCGCGCGCCGGAGGCCCCGATGGGGTGGCCGATGGCGATGGCACCGCCGTTGACGTTCACGATGGCCGGGTCCCAGCCCATGTCCTTGTTCACCGCGCAGGCCTGGGCGGCAAAGGCTTCGTTGGCCTCGACCAGGTCCAGGTCTTCAGCTTTCCAGCCGGCCTTTTCCAGTGCCTTGCGGCTGGCATAGATCGGGCCGACGCCCATGATCGACGGGTCCAGACCGGCAGTGGCATAGGATGCGATCCGTGCCAGCGGTTCGATGCCGCGTTTCTCGGCTTCGTCCGCGCTCATCAGCAGGGCGCCGGCGGCACCGTCATTGAGGCCGGAGGCGTTGGCGGCGGTTACGGAGCCGTCCTTGGTAAAGGCGGGGCGCAGTTTCTGCATGGCTTCGATGGTGGCGCCGTGGCGGATGTATTCATCCTGATCCACAATCGTTTCGCCCTTCCGGCCCTTCACGGTGTAGGCGACGATTTCGTCGGCAAACTTGCCGGCCTTCTGCGCGGCTTCGGCCTTGTTCTGGGAGGCGACCGCGAATTCGTCCTGCTGGTCGCGGCTGATCTGCCATTTTTCGGCAACGTTTTCGGCGGTCTGACCCATGTGGTAGCCGTTGAAGGCATCCCAAAGACCATCGCGGATCATCGTGTCGATGAATTGCAGGTCGCCCATTTTCTGGCCCGCGCGCAGGTTTTGCGCATGGGGCGACATGGTCATGTTCTCCTGGCCACCGGCGGCCACGATGGCGGCATCACCCAGCTGGATGTGCTGTGCGCCAAGGGCCACGGCCCGCAGGCCGGAGCCGCAAACCTGGTTGATGGACCATGCGGCGGATTCGATCGGCAGGCCCGCGTTGATATGGGCCTGACGCGCAGGGTTCTGGCCCTGTGCAGCGGTCAGTACCTGGCCCAGGATCGTTTCGGACACATCGGCGGCATCCACGCCCGCGCGGGCAACGAGTTCACGCAAGACGGCAGCGCCCAGATCGTGGGCAGGGATATTGGCGAAGGAGCCTCCAAAGCTGCCCACTGGGGTGCGCGCGGCGGATGCAATGACGACGTTGGTCATGAGATAGCGTTCCTCTTCATGTTCGACAGAAGAGTCTCGCCGCGGTGAAGGGGTGAATACCGCGACTCCTCTGCCCTCTGGCTTGTCATATCCCAAGGACAGGGGCGCGGCAACTGAGTGGCGCAGGTAGGTTACCGGGCCGAAGACTGCGCTGCAGGTTTCAGCCAGTCGGGCTGCGTGGTGGGCGCGCCGAAAAAATAGCCCTGCAAACAATCCACGCCAAGGGCAGCGGCGGCCGCGGCGTCCTGTTCGTTTTCCACACATTCGGCGATGGTGAGCATGTCAAAATGCTGCGCAATGGAAACCATGGCACCGGTCAGGGCGCGGTTGTCCGCATCCCGTGCGATGCCGCGGATGAACTGGCCGTCGATCTTGATCACGTCAAAGAGGAAATCCTTGAAATAGCGGATGGCGGTCTGGCCTGCGCCAAAGTCATCAAGGGCAAAGCAGATTCCCTTGGGTTGCAGTTCATCCATCAGGTCGACCACCAGTTCCGGCACGGTCATGGCAGAGCTTTCGGTGATTTCCAGGATCAGCCGTTCGCCCAGCATCGGGTTGCGGTTGAGGGCGCGGTGCAGCAATTGCTTCCAGGCCTTGTACCCGATGGAGCGGGCAGACATGTTGATCGAAAGGCGCAGGGCCGGATGCCGTTGCAGGGCGGTCAGCCCCATCCGCAGGGCAATGACGTCAATCTCGCGCCCCAGATCGGTGTCTTCGATCACCGGCATGAATTCGCGCGCCGGAATCACGCGACCGGTGGCGTCCAGCACCCGGATCAACCCCTCGTAAAAGGCCCGGGTGCCGGGCGCGCGCGCGGAGACGACAGGCTGATAGGCCAGCATGGTTTCCTTGTGCGTTATGGCATCACGGACCATGGCAAGCGTATTGCGGTCGCGCGCGGCGACGGCATGGGTCAGTGGATTGACGGCATCTGCGGGCACATCGGCCCATTTCTGTTTTTGTCTGGCATTCACGGCATGTACTTTCCCACGGTGCTGCGCCACCTTGGCGTCCAAAGTGATAACGGCGCTTTAAGGAACGAATTTGCTTCGAATTTTTCCTGCGCAGAGGAGGGGCCATGCAGCGGTGCGGATGGGCCGGGACCGACCCGGTATATATGGACTACCACGACAGGGAATGGGGGGTGCCAGAATATGACAGCCGGGCCTTGTGGGAAAAGCTGATCCTGGATGGATTCCAGGCCGGGCTGAGCTGGATCACCATCCTCAGGAAGCGGGACAATTTCCGCAGGGCGTTTGCCGGGTTCGATCCCAATGAAATCGCAACCTGGGGAGAGGCGGAGGTGGCCAGGCTGGTCGCAGATCCGGGGATCATCCGTCACCGGGGCAAGATCGAGGCGGCGATTGCAAATGCCCGCGCCTGGCAAGAGGTGGAGGCCCGCGAAGGTTTTGATACTTTCATGTGGCGCTATGTGGACGGTGTGCCATTGCAGAACCGGTTTGCGACACAGGCCGACGTGCCCCCGCAGACCGTGCTGTCACAGCAGGTGTCGAAGGATCTGAAGAAGGAAGGTTTCAAGTTCTGCGGCCCCACCATCGTCTATGCCTGGATGGAGGCCTGCGGGTTGGTCAACGATCATATCGTGACCTGTCACCGGCACGCGGCATGTGCGGAAATGGGGCGTTCAGGCGCTTGAGGCCCGACGGGTGGATACCAGCGGCCAAAGACGGTTCTGGCGTCGGATCCGCGCGGTCTGCCGGAATCGGGAATTCTTGCATTGACTCCCCGTGGCACCCCCGTATAAGCGCGGCTTCATTGGTGTTGGTGGCCCCCGCAAGGGGATGCCTGTCGGGGTGCAAGCCCAAAGGACAACGCCCTTTACCGCCCCTCGGGGCCACATAAAGGAGAACAGCCGTGACAAAACGCACCGCTGCCAAGCACAAGATCGACCGCCGCATGGGCGAAAACATCTGGGGCCGTCCGAAATCCCCGGTAAACCGCCGCGAATACGGCCCCGGCCAGCACGGCCAGCGCCGCAAGGGCAAACTGTCCGATTTCGGCATTCAGCTGCGCGCCAAGCAGAAGCTGAAAGGCTACTACGGCGACCTGACCGAGAAACAATTCCGCCGCATCTATGGTGAAGCAGAGCGTGTCAAAGGCGACACCGGTGAAAACCTGATCGGCCTGCTGGAACGTCGCCTGGACGCGGTTGTCTACCGTGCCAAGTTCGTCGCAACCGTATTTGCCGCGCGCCAGTTCGTGAACCACGGCCATGTCCGCGTGAACGGCAAGAAAGTGAACATCCCCTCCTACCGCGTGAAAGAGGGTGACGTGATCGAAGTGCGTGACCGTTCCAAGCAAATGGTTGCCCTGCTGGAAGCGACACAATTGGCCGAGCGTGACGTGCCCGATTACATCGAAGCCGATCACTCCAAGATGACAGCGACATTCGTGCGCACACCGGGTCTGGGCGATGTGCCCTATCCGGTGATGATGGAACCGAACCTGGTCGTGGAATTCTACGCGAAGAACTAAGGTTTTTCGCCATCCTGTCTGGAAAGGCCGTACCGCAGGGTGCGGCCTTTTTCATGCGGAATCGGGTGCGAGATACCTGCTGCCGCTGAAGAATATGTTGTTCTTGCGCCTGATGCGCACGCCGCTGCGGTCCAGGCGATAGCCGCCTTCCTCCATGATCTGGCGCACCATATGGCCGATCATCTGCCTGATCTGATGATCCCTGACCTGGTTGCCGAAGGCTTGTACAAGCGCGGGGGAGAGCGGTTCGATGGCCGGACGGCCGAGATAGGTTGCCGTTTCCATGCGCAGGCGGTTTTCGGGCTGCCTGAGAAAATCCCAGAGCGCTGCACCGTCCTGCAGATGAAAGGCGCGCTCGAACTTGTCTGGTCTGTAGGTCAGCATTCCCGGCCGCCTCCTCCGCGATCTGCAAATCAAGACATGTCATTTTTGACATGTCTTGATTTGCGTAGCGGGGGAAGGTGAAGGCGGGGTTAACGGGACCCTTGGGCAAAACCGCCGGCAATGTTGGCAGGTTGAAGAGCGCGGCCTGGGAGCACGTGTGGCGGAAATTTCAAACAGCATCCCGGAAAGGTTCAGCCGTAACACATCCTGTCTGGCTGATTTGCCGTGCTCCTTGAGGGTCCCTAAGCCTCGGCTCGGCGTCACCTGTGCAGGACTACAAATCAAGACATGTCATTTTTGACATGTCTTGATTTGTATTTGGGAAATGTATCTGGGAAAGCGGCCTCTGCCAGTGTACCACCATCCCCCAACGCAGGAGGAGACGCCCATGCAAGTTCCGTTCAAGACCACCCGCATGCTGAATTTCGGCGATTGCGACATCTCTGGCACCGCCTATTTCCCCTCCTACCTGAATATTCTCAACGGCGTGAACGAGGAATTCTGGCTTCACCTCGGCTGGCCCTGGCACAAGATCATCTGGGAAGACCGCTGGGGCACGCCCACGGTGCATCTGTCCTCCGACTTTTCCAGCCCCTCCTTTTTCGGCGAGGAACTGACCTTTGAGGTGCATGTGAAAAAGGTCGGGCGCTCTTCGGTGACCATGTACCACGAGATCAGCTGCAAGGGCGAAAAGCGCTGGTCCAGCACCCAGGTCCTGGCCGCATCGGACCTCGACAAACATATCTCGATCCCCTGGCCCGCCGATGTGAAAGCCGCACTCGAAGCCTGTCTGGTCAACGACACACCGGCACAGGATTGACCCTGTAGCCTGCCTCATGCATCAGCGGGGGCAACCCGTGACAAAGTGAGGTACGCCACATGACCGCATATCCAACCTATGGCCGCATCGACGGTCCAATCGTGATCATCGGCTTCGGCTCGATCGGGCGCGGCACGCTGCCGCTGATCGAACGTCATTTCGACTATGACGCGGATCAGCTTGTGGTGATCGAACCTGATACGGGCGTGCATACCTTTCTGGGCCAGCGCAAGATTCGCCATATCGCGGAAAAGGTCACGCGCGACAATTATCGCGATCTGCTTGGGGGGCTTTTCAAGGACGGCAAGGGGTTCTGCGTGAATCTCAGCGTGGATACCTCCAGCCTTGATATCATGAAGCTGTGCCGCGAGTTGGGCGTGCTCTATATCGACACGGTGGTGGAGCCCTGGGAGGGGTTCTATTTCGAAACCCAGAACAATGCGGAACGCACCAATTACGCCCTGCGCCAGAAGGTGCGGGACGAGGCGGCGGCCAACCCCGGCGGGACAACGGCGGTGTCCTGCTGCGGGGCCAACCCCGGCATGGTCAGCTGGTTCGTGAAAGAGGCGCTGCTGACCCTGGCACAGGATACGGGCAGGCAGGTGACCACCCCCGAAACCCGCGAGGGCTGGGCGACACTGATGCAGTCGCTGGGCGTCAAGGGCGTGCATATCGCCGAACGCGACACCCAGGCCCGCCGCATTCCCCGCCCGCGCGGCACCTTCGTCAACACCTGGTCGGTGGAGGGGTTCATCTCCGAAGGGTTCCAGCCTGCCGAACTGGGCTGGGGCACGCACGAGACCTGGATGCCGGAGAATGCCCATAGCTATGACACCGGCTGCCAGGCGGCAATCTGGTTCGAGCGTCCGGGTGCCATCACCCGGGTGCACACCTGGTGCCCCACGCCCGGTCCGCAGTTCGGCTTTCTGGTGACCCATAACGAGGCGGTGTCGATCTCGGACTATTACACCGTCGGCGCGGCCGGGAACCCCGATTACCGCCCGACCTGTCATTATGCCTATCACCCGTCCGACGACGCGGTGCTCTCCCTGCACGAGATGTTCGGTTCCGGCGTGACCCAGACCAAACACCACATCATGGAACCCGATGAGATCAGCGAAGGCATCGACGAGCTGGGTGTGCTGCTTTACGGGCATGAAAAGAACGCGCTTTGGTATGGCTCACGCCTGAGCAACGCAGAGGCGGTCGAACTGGCCCCCTACCAGAATGCCACCGGCCTTCAGGTGACCTCTGCCGTGCTGGCGGGCATGGTCTGGGCGCTGGAAAACCCGACCGCCGGGATTGTCGAAACCGACGAGATGGATCATGCCCGCTGCCTTGAGGTGCAACGCCCCTACCTGGGCCCGGTAGAGGCGCATTATACCGACTGGACGCCGCTGCAGAACCGCTGGGAGCTGTTCCCCGAGGACATCGACGAAAGCGATCCCTGGCTTTTCCGCAACGTGCTGGCCAGTTGACGAAACCGGTGGTGCCGCCCCGCGGGGGCCGCTAGAAGTTGGGCCATCATCATGGAGTGCGCCGCATGACACAGATAACGCCGCAGCCCGGCATCATGGATATCAAGCTCTACCAGGGCGGGGCCAGCCATGTGGCGGGCATCCAGAACGTGGTCAAGCTCAGCTCGAACGAGAATCCCCTGGGCCCCTCCGAAGCTGTGATGGAGGCCTTCCGCCGCGCGGCGTTCAGCCTGCATCGCTATCCGTCAACGGACCATGCCGGTCTGCGCCAGGCAATCGGGGAGGTCCTGGGCCTCGATCCCGACAACATCATCTGTGGCGCCGGTTCGGACGAGATCATCGCCTTTCTCTGCCAGGCCTATGCCGGGCCGGGGCGCGAGGTGATCCATACCGAACACGGTTTCGGCATGTACAAGATCAATGCGCTGGCGGCAGGTGCCACCCCGGTGGAGGTGAAAGAGCGCGAGCGGGTCACGGATGTGGACAATATCCTTGCCGCCTGCGGTCCCAAGACCGCGCTGGTCTTTATCGCCAACCCCAACAACCCGACCGGCACCATGATTGCGCCCGGCGAAGTTGCGCGGCTTGCGGAGGCCCTGCCACCGCAGGCGCTGCTGGTGCTTGACGGGGCCTATGCGGAATATGTCGATGGCTATGACGGCGGTGCCGCGCTGGTGGAGGCGCGCGAAAATGTCATCATGACGCGGACCTTCTCGAAGATTTACGGATTGGGCGGCCTGCGCATCGGCTGGGGCTATGGCCCGCGCCATGTCATCGACGTGCTGAACCGCATCCGGGGGCCGTTCAACCTGTCCCAGGCGGCGCTGACCGCGGCAGAGGCGGCCATCCGCGATGTGGCCTATGTGGATCACTGCAGGGCGGAAAACGCGCGCATGCGGACCTGGATGGCCGACGCGCTGGCCGAAATCGGCGTGCCGTCCGACGTGTCGCTGACCAATTTCGTGCTGGCCCGTTTCGCCAGCCCCGAAGAGGCTGCGGCCTGCAACGCACATCTGACGTCTCAGGGCCTGCTGGTGCGGCCTTCGGCCAGCTACAACCTGCCCAATTGCCTGCGGATTTCGGTGGGTGACGAACCCTCCTGCCGCCGGGTCGTGCATGCGGTGCGCCAGTTCAAGAACGGTGAGGCGGATGACTGAAGTCTATGACCGCGTGGCGCTGATCGGCCTTGGCCTGATCGCCTCCTCGATGGCATGGGCGATCAAACGGGGCGGATTGGCGCGCGAGGTCACCGGCTATGCCCGTTCCGCCGAGACCCGCAAGATCGCGCGCGAGATCGGTCTTTGTGACAGGATCTGCGACACCGCGCTTGAGGCGGTTGAAGGCGCGGATCTGGTCGTGCTTTGCGTTCCCGTGGGCGTGATGGGGGAGCTGGCGGCGGAAATCGCCCCGGCGCTGAAACCGGGGGCCACCGTCACCGATGTGGGATCGGTCAAGGCGGATGTCATCGCCCAGGTCGGACCGCATATTCCGCAAGATGTGCATTTTGTCCCGGGACACCCTCTGGCCGGGACCGAACACTCCGGCCCACGTGCGGGTTTTGCCGAGCTTTTCGAAAACCGCTGGTGCCTTCTGGTCCCGCCGGAGGGTACGGACCCGGAAGCCATCGCGAAACTGCGGCGGCTCTGGGAAGGTCTTGGTGCCAATGTCGACGAAATGGATGCGGAACATCATGATCTTGTGCTGGCGGTGACCAGCCATGCGCCACACCTGATCGCCTATACGATGGTGGGGGTCGCCGATGATCTGCGCCGGGTGACCGACAGCGAAGTCATCAAATATTCCGCCGGTGGTTTCCGCGACTTCACCCGCATCGCCGCCTCTGATCCGACCATGTGGCGCGACGTTTTCCTGTCGAACAAGGATGCGACGCTGGAAATCCTGGGCCGCTTCACCGAAGAATTGTTTGCGCTGCAACGGGCGATCCGACAGGGTGACGGGGCGCATCTGCACGATTACTTCACCCGGACCCGCGCGATCCGCAAAGGGATCATCGAGGCGGGTCAGGATACCGATGCGCCCGACTTCGGCCGGGGAGGGGGCAAGAAATGAAAGCGGCGGGGGCGGCATGTGTTCTGCTGGTTCTGGCCACGCTGGCCCAGGCCAGCGGCCCGAACACGTCGCTGCGCCCGGTCCCGCGCGAGGGCGGTGAGCCGGTTCAATCGGCACCGGTGGCCCCGGCCGGGCAGCCCGACGACACCATCATGACGCAGAATGTGCAGCCCGAAAGGAAGGGATTGTTCAAATCCCTGCGCCCCCTGTTCCGGTCCCGCAAAGTGGAAAAGACCGCCCGCACGCAGCGCGAAATGCTCAGGAAAGGCGCCGTCTGCGGTGATCTGGCAATTCAGGGCGAAGTCCTGGGCCGGGTCAAGGGCACGCAGAGCGGCTGCGGTGTGGACAATGCGGTGAAGGTGCGGTCGGTCTCGGGCGTAAAGCTCAGCACCGGCGCGGTGATGGATTGCACCACGGCCAATGCATTGAAAGCCTGGATGGAACGCGCGGCCAAGCCGGCCCTGTCCAGATCGGGTGGCGGTCTGAAAGGTGTCAGGGTGGCGGCGCATTACGCTTGCCGGGGGCGCAACAACCAGAAGGGCGCAAAGATATCGGAACACGGCAAGGGCCGGGCCATCGACATTTCGGGCTTTGTCCTGAACAACGGCACCGAGGTCAGCGTTTTGCAGGGGTGGAATGCGCGAACCTATTCCAAACCACTGCGCCAGATGCACAAGGCCGCCTGCGGGCCGTTCGGCACGGTGCTGGGCCCCAATGCCAACCGGTTTCATCGCGACCATTTTCATTTCGATACCGCGCGTTACCGGTCAGGCACCTATTGCCGCTGAACCTGTCGCAGCATGATGCGCGGCGCGGGTCCAAGCGCGACCGGGCCAAGCGCCATCTGCCCCTGCGCAAAGGCAAGGGTGATTTCGATATCGCCGTCCTGACCGCCGATATTGGCCAGCCCGCCCATCAGCAGCTGCACCTGATCGCGCTGGGCCGGGTCCAGCAGGCCTGAGGTTGCGGCGAGGTCGATCATCTCCTGCCATTGTGCCAGGCGCAGGGTCACATCACCGGTCGGCACACCGGCCGCGTCAATCGTAACCTGTCCATTGCCGGTCAGCGCCAGCGCGCCCCACCGCAGATCAAGCGCCTTGAGGTCCATCGCGCGCGGCTGTGCGGGCGGGCCTGTCAGCGCCTCCCGGTCCAGCGGCCTGTCAAACCGGATGGCGCCCTTCAGCGCAAAGCTGTCAAATGTGGCTGGCCAGTCACCGGTCAGGTTCAGAAGGTCGCGCAGGGCATCGCCCGGTGTCAGCGCTGCCGCCTCGACATCAATGGTATAGAGCGTTTCGGTTGCCGCATCCTGCTGTGCCGTCAGGGTCAGGGCCTCCGCGCGCAGCAAGGCGCCGTGCAAGGCCGAGAACTGCCATGCCGAGCTGTGCAGCGCCACACTTTCGAGTTGCAACGCGGTTCCCGGGCGCAGCCGCAACCGGGCGGCGGCATCCTGTGCCTGCAGGCTGAACTGCTGACCCGCAAGGGTGATGGTGATCGGCGTTTGCGGCAGCTCCAGCGTGACATAACCGGGCCAATAGGTCGGCGCCGACAGCGTGATCCGTTCCGCCGATACCGCATTCCCGTTGGCCGGGTCGGCCAGGGTCACCCCATGTGCCTGGCTGCGCAAATGCAGCGGAAAGCCGTTTTGTGTCAACTCGGCCTCTGCCTGCCACCCGACGGCGCGGCGGTCCTGCAGCCATGCCAGGGCCCCTTGCCGCAGGGCATAGCTGGCCCCGGCCCACCATGCAGACCAAAGCAGGGCGACGGATATGAGCAAAATCACCAAGCTGCGCATCAAGAGCCCCCTTTAACTCGACCCGATGATGCGGTTTACCGGGGGCAAAGCGAAAGGACCAGCCAGATGGAAATGTGGGTGTTCGGATATGGGTCCCTGTTGTGGAACCCGGGGTTCGAGGTTGCGGAAAGCGTGGTCGGCACTCTGCCGGGATATGCGCGGTCCTTCTGCATGCGCTCGATCCACCATCGCGGCAGCGAGGAATCTCCGGGACTGGTGCTGGCGCTGGACGAGCAGCCGGATCATGCCTGCACCGGCATCGCCCTGCGCGTGGCGCCGGGGCAGGAGGCGGCGACGCTGGCCTATCTGCGGGAGCGTGAGCTGATCTCCTCCGCCTATCTGGAAAAGAACCTGGACGTCGATCTGACCGATGGCAGGCGGGTCCGGGCCGTGGTCTATGTCATCGACGAAACCCACGACCAGTATTGTGGTGGTTTGCCGTTGGAGGAACAGGCGCAGATCATCGCGCGTGCGGTCGGGGGCCGGGGGCCCAATACCGAATACCTCTACAACACGGCCAGCCACCTGGCCGAGATCGGCCTGCACGACGCAGAACTGGATTGGCTGCACGAAAGGGTGAGGCATCTGACCTCATAATTACATGGCGCAACGCGGCAAATTCGGTATAAACACTGGTGAGAGCAGGAAAAAGGGTCAGGAGCCAAGCCTGATGGCGCAGCCAGACCGCGCGCAGACACCGCAATTCTCCCAGCCGGTGCGTCAGATTACACTGATGCTGGTGGTGCTGGCCCTGACCGCCGTCGGCGGCTTTATTGCGTTGCCTTCCGTGTTTCCGATCTTTGTGGCCAACCCCTATCTGAACGGGGTGATCGTCTTTGTCTTCGTCATCGGTGTGCTGGCCTGTTTCTATCAGGTCTTCCAGCTGATCGGTTCGGTCCGCTGGATCGAGAATTTCGCCTCGGACAAGCCCGACCCGGAAACAATGGCGCCGCAACTGCTGGCACCTCTGGCGCAGCTTTTGCGGACGCGCGGGGCGCGGATGCAGATCAGCGCAACATCGACACGCTCTATCCTGGATTCCGTTGCGACCCGCATCGACGAAGCACGGGAGATCACGCGTTATATTGTCAACATGCTGATTTTCCTCGGCCTTCTGGGGACTTTCTATGGGCTGGCCACGACCGTTCCGGCGGTGGTGGATACCATTCGCAGCCTGGCACCCTCCGAGGGCGAAGGGGGTGTCAATGTCTTCAACCGCCTGATGACAGGACTTGAGGCGCAGCTGGGCGGCATGGGCGTTGCCTTTGGCTCTTCCCTGCTGGGTCTGGCCGGGTCGCTGGTGGTGGGGCTGATTGAGCTTTTCGCAGGCCACGGACAGAACCGGTTTTATCAGGAACTCGAAGACTGGCTGAGTTCCATCACCCGCGTCGGTTTTTCTGCCGGGGATGATGCCACCAGCGATCAGCATATGATGGCGGGCGTGGTCGATCACATGGCAGAGCAGATGGAAAGCCTGCAGCAGATGTACACCCAGTCCGACATCAGCCGGTCCATGGTGGATGAAAAACTGGGCAAGCTGGCCGATGCGGTGGACCGGATGACAAACCGGATGGAACGGGGCGATAACTCTGCCAGCACGCTGGAGCGTATTGCAGAGGGGCAGGAGCGGCTGATCGCCACGCTGGAAAAGACGGGCGGCGACGGTATGGATGCCGAAAGCCGGATGCGCCTGCGGTCCATCGACGTGCAGATGCTGCGGATCCTGGAAGAGATTTCCGCCGGCCGTCAGGAAACCATGGCTGAACTGCGCCATGACATTTCGCTGCTGGCCAAGGCGGTATCGGGCGGGCGGCCCGCATCCGTGCCGCGCCGGATGCGCAGTCCCGAAACGCCGGATGAGAGCTGACCATGGCTTTGTCCCGGCGGACAGGAACGCGCTTCCAGGGGTCGATCTGGCCCGGCTTCGTGGATGCGATGACCGGTCTCTTGCTGGTTCTGATGTTCGTGCTGACCATCTTCATGGTGGTGCAATATGTCCTGACCGAACGGATCACCGGTCAGGAAAGCGAGTTGGACCAGCTTTCGGGTGAGGTTGCCGCCCTGGCCCGCGCGCTGGGGGTGGAGGAACGTTCCAACGCGCAGCTTGAGGCGCGTCTGGGCGCGCTTAACGCAACGCTGAATGATGCGCAGGAACAGGTCAACCAGCAGGCCGCCCTGATCGCATCCCTGACAAGCGAGCGCGACAGCCAGGCAACTGCACTGAAAGCTGCGCAGACCCGGATTACCGGGTTCGAGGCGCAGGTCGCCGCCCTGATCGCTGCACGCGACACTGCGCTGGGTCAGGTGGCGACACTGGAGGATTCGCAGGCCAGCTTGCAGGAACGTCAGGCGCAATTGCTGAGCGAACAGGAGGCGCTGAACCTCGCGCTGGCCAGCGCGCGCAATGAGGTGGATGCCCAGGCCGAAGCCGCGCGCCTTGCTGCCTCCCGCCGCGAGGCGCTGGATGCCCTGGTCGCGGACCTGCGGGCGCGCAACGCGGAGGCCGAGGGCCAGGTGGCCGACCTGACACAACAGGTTGCCGAGACCGAGGCAGCACTGAGCGAGGAAGAGGCCGCGCGGCTGGCCGAAGCGGCAGCAGCGGAAATGCTGCGCAACCGTCTGGAAAATGCGGATGCGGAACTGACGGCGATGACCCTGGCACTGGAGCAGCAACGCCGGGAGGCGGAGAAAACCCTGACCCTGCTGGCCGCGGCAAGGGCGGCGGAGGCGGATCTGGACAGCCGTCTGTCGCAGACCCTGCTCCGTTTGCAGGAGGCAGAAAAATCAATTTCCGAAGGCGAGGACGCGCAGGAGAACGCCGCGCGCCTGCGTGCGGAAATCGAAGCGCTGCGCGGGCGTCTTGATGAAACAAGTGCAGAGCTGACGGAAGAGCGCGACGACCTGCGCGCACAACTGGCACAGGCGTTGGCGGCAAAGCTGGCGGCGGAAACCCTGGCCGAGGATACAACAAGCGAGGCGGAAAAACGCGCGGCGCTGCTTGCGGCGGCGCGCTCGGCACTGGCCGAGGAAGAAGCCACAAGTGCTGCGGCCCAGCGGCAGACGGAATTGCTGAACCAGCAGGTTGCGGCCCTGCGCCAGCAATTGGGCGACCTTCAGGCCTTGCTGGACGATGCGGTGGCGCGGGATGCGGCGCAATCGGTGGAACTGCAATCGCTTGGGTCCGAACTGAACACCGCCCTGGCCCGCGTCGCGGCAGAGCAGCGCCGCCGTGCCGAGCTGGAAGCGGCAGAGCGCGCGCGGCTTGAGGCGCAGACCAAGGATCTTGAACAATACCGCTCCGAATTCTTCGGCCGCCTGCGGAACCTGCTGGGTGCGCAGGAGGGGGTACGGATCGAAGGGGACCGCTTCGTCTTTTCCTCAGAGGTGCTGTTTCCGCCCGGCGGGGCGGTGTTGTCGCCCGACGGTGAACGGGAGATTGCCAAGGTGGCGGGCATCCTGCGCGCCATCGCGGGCGACATCCCGTCCGAGATCAACTGGGTGATCCGGGTGGACGGCCACACCGACAACGTGCCGCTCTCCGGCCTGGGCGAATTCGCCGACAACTGGGAATTGTCTCAGGCGCGGGCGCTTTCGGTGGTGAAATACATGATCAGCGCTCAGGGAATCCCGCCCGACCGGCTGGCTGCGAACGGCTTTGGCCAGTATCAGCCTGTCGCCACCGGCGACAGCGAGGAAGCCCGCGCGCAGAACCGCCGGATCGAGCTGAAATTCACCGAGAAGTAACCCGGAGCCGATCAGCGCAGGGAAATCTCCGCAGTCATGCGGTCCACTGGCGCGCCGTCCCGGAGCAGCACCGCTGTGCCGGTATAACGCCCGGCAGGCCAGAGCGCGCTGCTGCGCCGTTTGCCGATTGCCCGGAATGCCTTGGCCTGGGTCTTGCTCAGCGTGATCTCGTCCGCGATGACCTGTCCGGCGGGGCCGGTCATCTCCAGCTGCAGGATATCGCCCGCGCGCGGGCCAAAGAAATAGGCGAAAACCACCAGCGCCGGGGCGTCCACGGGCAGGCTGTCCGAGGTGGCCTCTCCTGCTTTGACCTTTTGATAGTCGGGGACCGCGTCCGAGAACCCAAGATTCAGCAGCCCGCCGGGGCGGTAGGCGGGCGGGTCGGCCCAGAGCGTGCTGTCGCCGGGCGTGTCACAGCTCAGCGTGCCATCCGGATCGAAGGGATCAACCGAAGCGCCATCGGGATCGCGCACCGAAAGATGCACATGTGGAAAGGCGGCATTGCCGGACTGGCCGATCTGCCCCAGGACGGTGCCGGTTTCGACGGTCTGGTTCTGGCTGACGGCGACACTGCCCTGTTTGAGGTGGCAATACTGGGTCTGCCAGCCCCCCTCATGCCGGATCAGCACCCCGTTGCCGCATTCGCGCCCTGCAAGTTCGGCGCGGCGTTCGGGCGTATAACCAAGGTCATCCATCCCGTCGCGAACGCCCGCCACGACGCCGGGTGCAGCAGCGCGCACATCGACGCCCGAAGCCATATCCGCCAGGGTGGGCAGGGCGAAATCGGTTCCCTTGTGACCATCATAGGTCAGGCCCGCGCAGGTGAAATCCGTGGCGCCGGGGCCGGGATCGCGGTCCATATATTGCTGGATGTAGCAGGAGCGGGTGAGGTCGCAGTCGATTGGAGGCACCAGCCTCGGCTCCTGTGCCGTGGCTGGCAAGGCAAGGGCAATTGCAGAAAGAATGGTGCGGAAGAATGCAGGGGTCACGGCGCGCGCGGTCCTCGGATGGTTGTTTCGCTCAGCATAGACCGCGCGCACCGCTTGTCACGTACTCAGCGCCGCGGCAGCGCAATGTAGAGCGCAAGGCGGCGTATCACCGGGCCGGTCAGTGCAGCCAGCAGGAAGCCAAGGGGCCAGCCGATAGCCAGCCCGCGCAGCCAGGCCGCGAGCCATGCGGCACCGGGGCCAAGTGCCAGCAGGGTGAAGAACCCAGAGAAAAAGAGGGACATGACAAAGGACATCATCGCGCCAGTCAGGATCGCGATACGGGTTTCAGGTTTCATGGTCGTGCCTTTCGAAGAAGGCAGGCAAAGCACCTCGCAATTGGGCACCTGCCCGCCGTTGCGGGGTCAGGTGCCGTGGGTGCGTCTTTTCAACAAGGCCCGCCCGGATGGGGCGGTATCGGATGACCTGTCCGATCGGGGCCTCTTTTCGGCACCCAAGCATCCCACGGTTCTTCGATTCCAACAACCGGAAATGAAAAAGGCGCCCCGCAGGGCGCCTTTTGACTAGATCGTCGTGCCTGTCACTCGGCGGTCAGAAGCGGGGGCTTGTTGCCCGAAAGACGCTTGTTTTCCAGCCCCAGAACCTCGATCGTCAGTTCGTCCTTCTTGACGCCGACCTTGACGACACCACCCTTGGCCAGCTTGCCGAACAGCAGTTCTTCAGCCAGCGGCTTCTTGATGTGTTCCTGGATCACGCGGCCCAACGGGCGCGCACCCATCTTGTCGTCATAGCCCTTGTCGGCCAGCCATTCGGCGGCCTTCTTGCTGAGCTCGATGGTCACGTTGCGGTCCATCAGCTGTGCCTCAAGCTGCAGCACGAACTTCTCGACCACACGCAGGATCACCTCCTTGGGCAGCGGTGCAAAGCTGATCACCGCATCCAGACGGTTGCGGAATTCCGGCGTGAAGGTGCGTTCGATTGCCGCCGTATCCTCGCCTGTGCGGCGGTCGCGGCCAAATCCGATGGCTTCCTTGGCCTGTTCAGCGGCACCCGCGTTCGAGGTCATGATCAGCACCACATTACGGAAATCCACCGTCCGGCCGTTGTGGTCGGTCAGCTTGCCGTGGTCCATCACCTGCAACAGGATGTTGTAGACATCCGGGTGCGCCTTTTCCATCTCGTCCAGCAGCAGCACGCAATGCGGGTGCTGGTCGACACCATCGGTCAGCATGCCGCCCTGGTCAAAGCCGACATAGCCCGGAGGCGCGCCGATCAGGCGGGAGACCGCGTGTTTCTCCATGTATTCCGACATGTCGAAGCGCAGCAGTTCCACGCCCAGCGTATCCGCCAGCTGTTTGGCCACCTCGGTCTTGCCGACACCGGTCGGCCCGGCAAAGAGATAGTTGCCGATGGGCTTTTCTGGTTCGCGCAGGCCCGCACGGGCCAGCTTGATGGCAGAGGACAGCGCCTCGATCGCCTTGTCCTGGCCAAAGACCACGCGTTTGAGCGAGGCTTCCAGATCCTTCAGCACCACAACATCGTCCTTGGATACGTTCTTGGGCGGGATGCGGGCGATCTTGGCCACGACGGCTTCGACCTCCTTGGTGCCGATGGTCTTGCGGCGCTTGGAGGCAGCGACCAGATGCTGGGCTGCACCGGCCTCATCAATGACGTCGATGGCCGAATCCGGCAGCTTGCGGTCGTTGATATAGCGGTGTGCCAGTTCCACCGACGTCTTGATCGCGTCGGAGGTATATTTGACCGAGTGGTGATCCTCGAAATAGGGTTTCAGGCCCCGCAGGATCTTCACCGCGTCATCGACCGAAGGTTCGTTCACGTCGATCTTCTGGAACCGGCGGCTCAGCGCGCGGTCCTTTTCGAAGTGCTGGCGGAACTCCTTGTAGGTGGTGGAGCCCATGGTGCGCAGCTTGCCCCCCTGAAGCGCGGGCTTCAGCAGGTTGGAGGCATCCATCGCACCGCCCGAGGTCGCGCCCGCACCGATCACGGTGTGAATCTCGTCGATGAAAAGGACGGCGTCCTTATGCGCCTCAAGTTCCGAAACCACGGCTTTCAACCGTTCCTCGAAATCGCCGCGATACCGGGTTCCGGCCAGCAACGCGCCCATGTCGAGCGAATAGATGGTGGTCTTGGAGAGCACTTCCGGCGTCTCGCCAGCGACGATCTTGCGCGCGAGCCCTTCGGCGATGGCGGTCTTGCCCACACCGGGGTCGCCCACCAGAAGCGGGTTGTTCTTGCGGCGGCGGCACAGCACCTGAATGCAACGCTCCACTTCGGCCTCGCGGCCAATCAGCGGGTCGATGTCGCCCTCACGCGACTTGGCGTTGAGGTCCACGCAATACTTGGCGAGTGCGGATTCCTTCTTGTCGCCCTCGGTCACGCCCTGGGGTTCTTCCTCATGCTCCGGCGCGCCGGCCACCGGGCGCTGCTCGCCATAGGCGGGGTCCTTGGCCACGCCATGCGCGATGTAGTTGACCGCGTCGTAGCGGGTCATGTCCTGCTCCTGCAGGAAATAGGCGGCGTTTGATTCACGTTCCGCAAAGATGGCGACCAGCACATTCGCGCCCGTCACCTCGGTCCGGCCGGACGACTGGACATGGATTGCGGCACGCTGGATCACGCGCTGGAAGGCGGCTGTCGGCACGGCTTCGGAACCGTCGACATCGGTGACAAGGTTGCTCAGGTCCTCGTCCACGAATTCGACCAGCGTGTCGCGCAGTTCGGAAACATCGACTGAACATGCCTTCATCACCTGGACGGCATCGGGTTCGTCGATCAGGGCCAGCAAAAGGTGTTCCAGAGTCGCGAATTCGTGGCGGCGGGCATTGGCCAGGGCCAGCGCTGCATGAATTGCTTGCTCAAGCGTATTCGAGAATGAAGGCACGAGGTGCTCCTTTTCGATCGGGGTCGGCAGGGGGCTGTGGAATAACAGGGCCCCGGTCCGACCATGGCCTCATAGTATTAGAGTTTGGTTGATCATGGCCCGGCTTCAAGCATTTTCTTGAAAATTCTCTTCACAAAGACCGTGATAGCGTTGTTTTGGCGTCAGATGCGGCAGGTTTGCTGACGGATCGGAGCGGTCCAGGGCATTGCACATGCAACGCAGCGGCGCGCCCGATCAGAAATTGTCCTTGCGCTTGCGAATTTCGGCAAAGACGTCGCTGTCCGAAGCGTCTGGCATCCCCAGGTTCGCGCGAATGCCGGGGTCGGCGGGGCGCAGGAAGGGATTGGTTTGGAGTTCGGTTGAGAGTTGCGATGGTACCGTTGGCTGACCCTTGGCACGGGCGTCCTCAACGGCCTTGGCCCTTGATATAAGAGCGTCATTCTGCGGATCAACAGTCAGCGCAAATTTTGCGTTGGATGCGGTGTATTCATGCCCTGAACAGATGGTCGTATCGCCGGGCAGTTTCATCAGTTTCTGCATGGAATCCCACATTTGCGGGGGCGTTCCTTCAAACAGGCGGCCACAGCCAAGCGCCATCAGGCTGTCGGCAGTAAAGGCGGCGCTGGCACCCGGCACATAAAAGGCAATATGGCCAACCGTGTGGCCCGATACATCCAGGATATGCGCGGTGAGGCTGCCCAGCTTGACGGTATCGCCTTCCTTTACCGGGACATTGAGCTCCGGCATCCGGTGGGCGTCGGCCGCCGCACCCACGACAGAGGCGTGGTGATCCGCCAGCAGGTCGGCAAGCCCATCGACGTGGTCCCAGTGATGGTGCGTCAGCCACACCTGCGACAGGGTCCAGCCGTGATCCTCAAGCGCCGCCTTGATCGGGCCTGCTTCGGGCACGTCGATGCAGGCAGTCTCGCCGGTGGCTTCGTCATGCAGCAGGTATGCATAGTTGTCGGACAGGCAGGGAATTGTAATCAGATCAAAGGGCATGGTGTATTCCTCTCTCCTGTTGGTAAGGTCAGGGCCAGAGTGACATTCACGACGATGGGCTGCAATGCATCTTGATGTTCAGGACCTGCGTAATTTCTACTACCGCAGCACGTTGGGGCGTGCGGCGCAGAAATCCCTGCGCACCCGGATGCTGGGGCTGTGGCCGGAGGCCAAGGGCCAGACCGTGGTGGGCTTCGGCTTTGCCGCGCCGCTGCTGCGCCCCTACCTGAGCGATGCGCGACGGGTGATGACGCTGATGCCAGGACCGCAGGGGGTGATGCCCTGGCCTGCGGGCATGCCGAATACCTCCGTATTGACCGAGGAAACGCTCTGGCCGATCGAGACCGGGCATGTGGACAAGCTGGTGTTGCTGCACGGACTGGAAACGTCAGAGCGGCCCTCGGACTTGCTGGAGGAATGCTGGCGGGTGCTGGGGCCGGGGGGCAAGGCGCTATTCATCGTGCCGAACCGCGCCGGGCTTTGGGCGCGGCGGGACCGGACGCCTTTCGGGTATGGGCGACCCTATTCGCCGGGGCAGCTCGACGCGCAGCTGCGCAAGCATCAGTTTCTGCCTGAGCGCCAGGTCGGCGCGCTTTACCAGATCCCCTCGCAGCAACGTATCTGGATGAAATCCTCCGGCCTGTTCGAACGGATCGGTCGGCACGTGCCGACCATCTTTGCCGGGGGCGCATTCATGGTTGAGGCCACAAAGCTGGTCTATCCGCCCAAGGGCCGGACGCAAAGGAACCGCAAGCGCATCAGCGTGCTGGACGGGCTCACCGAGCCCGCCGTGAGCAGCGCCCGGACCTAGGGGTCTGACCTTAGCCTGCCGGAAAAGCCTATGCCGCCACCGGATCGGGATCGGGTTCGCGGATCACGATCTGATCGGCCTCCAGCGCGGTCACACCCGTCATGCGAACGGTAAAGGTCTGCGCTGACGCGGTGGCAGAAGGGGCCACCTCGACAGTGACATCCAGATAGGAGCCATCCGCCGCAGGTTCTGTCGATATTGTGGTCACCTGACTGCCGGTTTCGCGCAGATCAAGGACCAGACTGTCCTCCTGCGGATCAAAGTCGGAGATATGGGCCACGATGCCCAGGTCGGCGGCATCCGTTGCGCCCGGATGCGCCGCGTCGAACAGGTCGATGGTGAAACTGTCGGACCCGTCACCGCCGGAAAGGGTGCTGGCTGCGGCTGCGGCTCCGTCATCAAGCACCACACGCACCCCGATATCGTCATCTCCCGCGTCGCCAAAGACCTCGGCCCCGGCGGATTCGCTGTAAATCACGTCGTCACCTGCGTTGCCGTGAATGGTGCCGCCCTCGCCGCCGACGTAGAAATCGTCATTGCCGTCGCCGCCGTTCAGGCGCAGGTCACCGCCTTCGATGAAGGCTTCGAAACTGTCGTCGCCGGTGCCGCCGTTCGCTTCGAGGTCCTGGTCGGTTTGCAGGCCAAAGAAGTCATCCCCGCCGTCGCCGTTCAGCACCGCGTCCACGGCATCGTCGTTGTACAGACTGTCGTTGCCTTCGCCGCCGTTCAGGGTCGGCGCGTTGCCACCCGCGCGCAGGTCGTCGCGCCCGTCATCGCCGTTCAGAACGGCCCCATCAGACGTGTCGGTGGCGGTCAGGCTGTCGTTGCCTTCGCCCGCGTTTACGGTTTCCGAGCCAACGGCCGACAAAATGTCGTCACCCTCCGTGCCATTGACCACATCGTCGGAAGGGTCCGGATCGGGCGTGTCCACCGTGTCGTCGTCATTGTTCAAAGCCATCAGCAAAAGGCCAACACCGAGCAGCGGCAGAAGTGTGAGACCAAGCATGGGAATCCCCTAAAACAAAACAGGAGAGAGCATGGCAACCGATAAGCGACCCTCTGTCAAATGCCTGGCCAAAAACCGGGCAAGTCGTTGCCCCCGATGAAACAATTGCTGCAGATCAGTGCGGACTATCGCGAACCCGGCTCATCATGGGGTCGCAGCGCCGGGCCACACCCCGGAGGCTGCAAGGAGATTCGCCGCCCCGCCCATGGTTTGAACAAACGACCAGGGCGCGACCCGCAAAAAAACGCAGAGTGCTATCCGTGTCCTAAATAAAGGGATATGCAGGTCATAAAGCCGCACTATACTGTGTTGCGGGCAGGGAAGTGCTCTGCTACATGGCACCTGATTTAGACGTCTTGAGCCTATTCAAGCCGCGCCAACGAACCGGTGACGCGACTTCTTTCGCATATCCGGACAGATTTTTGAGAGGATGGACGTGTCCGAAACAGCTTCGATTTCCACCGGTATCGCACAGCGCTACGCCTCGGCGGTCTATGATCTGGCCAAGGATGGCAAAAAGGTCAAAGGCATCGAAGCCGACCTGGACGCGTTGAGCGACGCGCTGAATGACAGCGAAGATTTCCGCAACCTGATCCATTCGCCGGTCTATACCCGTGACCAGCAGGGCGCTGCGATTTCCGCAATTGCCAAGAAGATGAAACTGTCCCCGATCATGACCAACACGCTGGCGCTGATGGCGACAAAGCGACGTTTGTTCGTCCTGCCCCAGCTGGTCAAGACGCTGCGCGCCCAGATCGCCGAGGACAAGGGTGAAGTCACTGTCGAGGTGACCTCCGCCAAGGCGCTGACAAAGACGCAATCTGACAAGCTGGCAAAATCGCTGACCGCGAACACCGGCAAAGCCGTAACACTTCAATCGACCGTTGATGAGAGCCTCATCGGCGGTCTTATCGTCAAAGTGGGCTCCAAGATGATCGACACGTCGATCCGCTCTAAGCTCAATTCCCTCCAGAACGTAATGAAAGAGGTCGGATAAATGGGTATCCAAGCCGCAGAGATTTCTGCAATCCTGAAGGACCAGATCAAGAATTTCGGCCAAGAGGCCGAGGTTGCCGAAGTCGGTCGTGTGCTGTCCGTCGGTGACGGTATTGCGCGCGTCTACGGGCTGGACAATGTTCAGGCCGGTGAGATGGTTGAATTCCCCGGCGGCATTCAGGGCATGGCCCTGAACCTTGAATCCGACAACGTCGGCGTCGTGATCTTCGGTTCCGACCGGGACATCAAGGAAGGCGACACCGTCAAGCGGACCAACTCCATCGTGGACGTGCCGATTGGCAACGAACTGCTGGGCCGGGTTGTGGACGGTCTGGGTAACCCGATCGACGGCAAGGGTCCGATCAACGCCAAGCAGCGCGGCGTTGCCGATGTGAAGGCGCCGGGCATCATCCCGCGTAAATCGGTGCATGAACCGATGGCAACCGGCCTCAAGGCCGTTGACTCCATGATCCCGATTGGCCGTGGCCAGCGTGAACTGATCATCGGTGACCGTCAGACCGGTAAGACCGCCGTCGCGCTTGACGCGATGCTGAACCAGCAGCAGGTCAACGACGCCGCAGAGGGCGACGAAAGCAAGAAGATGTACTGCGTCTACGTTGCGATTGGTCAAAAGCGGTCCACCGTGGCCCAGCTGGTCAAAAAGCTCGAAGACACCGGCGCGATGGCCTATTCCATCGTTGTTGCCGCAACCGCGTCCGAGCCTGCGCCGATGCAGTTCCTGGCACCCTATGCCGCGACCGCGATGGCGGAATTCTTCCGCGACAACGGCCGTCACGCCCTGATCGTCTATGATGACCTGTCCAAACAGGCTGTGTCCTACCGCCAGATGTCCTTGCTGCTGCGCCGCCCGCCGGGCCGTGAAGCTTATCCGGGCGACGTTTTCTACCTGCACTCCCGTCTGCTGGAGCGTTCGGCCAAGCTGGGCGACGACGCTGGCAACGGCTCGCTGACGGCGCTGCCGATCATCGAAACCCAGGGCGGCGACGTGTCGGCCTTTATTCCGACCAACGTGATCTCGATCACCGACGGCCAGATCTTCCTGGAAACCGAATTGTTCTACCAGGGCATCCGCCCCGCCGTGAACACCGGTCTGTCGGTGTCGCGCGTTGGGTCCTCGGCCCAGACCAAGGCGATGTCCTCGGTTGCAGGTCCGGTGAAACTGTCGCTGGCTCAGTACCGCGAAATGGCTGCCTTTGCGCAGTTCGGTTCCGACCTCGATGCCGCCACCCAGCGCCTGCTGAACCGCGGTGCGCGTCTGACCGAGCTGATGAAGCAACCGCAGTATTCGCCGCTGTCGAACGCGGAAATCGTTTGCGTCATCTACGCCGGTACACATGGCTACCTCGACAAGCTGGAAGTCACCGAAGTTGGTCGCTGGGAACAGGGGCTCCTGTCGCACCTGCGTTCCAAGAACGCCGATCTGCTCAAGGACATCACCAACAATGACCGCAAGGTGAAAGACGAGCTGGAAGACAAGATCAAAGCTGCGCTCGACGCTTACGCCGCAGACTTCGCTTAAGGAGAGATAAGCCAATGGCAAATCTCAAGGACCTTAAAAACAGGATCTCGTCGGTCAAATCGACCCGCAAGATCACCAAGGCCATGCAAATGGTTGCCGCGGCGAAACTTCGCCGCGCGCAGGAGGCTGCCGAAATGTCACGCCCCTATGCCGAACGGTTCAATGCCGTGATGGCGGGGCTGGCGGCTTCGGTCGGCGACAGCGACAGCGCTCCCAAGCTGCTGACAGGCACCGGGTCGGACAAGGTGAACCTGCTGATCGTCATGACGTCAGAGCGGGGGCTGTGCGGCGGTTTCAACACGAACATCGTGAAGAAGGCCAAGGTACACGCGCAAAAGCTGCTCGGCGCCGGCAAAGAGGTGAAAATCCTCACCGTCGGTAAAAAGGGCCGTGACCAGCTGCGCCGCGACTTTGGCAAACACCTGGTCGGCCATGTCGATCTGTCGGAGGTGAAGCGCCTGAGCTACGCCGATGCACAGGGCATTGCCAAGGACGTTCTGAACCGGTTCGACGCGGGCGAATTCGATGTCGCCACGTTGTTCTTTGCGGAATTCGTGAACGTGGTCAGCCAGGTTCCGCAGGCCAGGCAGATCATCCCGGCGACTTTCGAAGAGGGCGAGGCCGACAGTGCCAGCACCCTGTTTGATTACGAGCCGAGCGAAGAGGCCATTCTGGCCGATCTTCTGCCGCGCGGTGTCGCCACGGCGATCTTCTCGGGTCTGCTGGAGAATGCGGCCTCTGAACAGGGCGCGCGCATGTCCGCCATGGACAACGCCACACGCAACGCGGGCGAGATGATCGAAGACCTGACAATCGAATACAACCGTTCCCGTCAGGCCGTCATCACGAACGAGCTGATCGAAATCATTTCCGGCGCGGAAGCGCTGTAAGCAATATCGGAGAAACGACATGGCACAAGCAGTCGGCAAAATTACTCAGGTCATCGGCGCCGTCGTTGACGTGCAGTTCGAAGACAACCTGCCCGAGATCCTGAACGCCCTTCACACCGAAAACCAGGGCAAGACGCTGGTTCTCGAAGTGGCGCAACACCTGGGCGAAAACACCGTGCGGACCATCGCGATGGACGCCACCGAAGGCCTCGTGCGCGGCGGCAAGGTCACCGACACCGGCGCCCCCATCCAGGTGCCCGTCGGCAAGGCCACACTGGGCCGCATCCTGAACGTGACCGGCGCGCCGGTTGACGAAAAGGGCCCGGTCGAAACCGACGAGACCCGCGCCATCCACGGCGAAGCGCCCTCGTTTGACGCGCAGTCCACCGAAACCGAAATCCTGACCACAGGCATCAAGGTGATCGACCTGCTGGCCCCCTACACCAAGGGTGGTAAAATCGGTCTGTTCGGCGGTGCCGGCGTGGGCAAGACGGTTCTGATCATGGAACTGATCAACAACATCGCCAAGGTGCACTCGGGCCTGTCCGTTTTCGCGGGCGTGGGCGAACGTACCCGTGAGGGCAACGACCTGTACCACGAGATGATCGAATCCGGCGTTATCGTCCCTGACAACCTGCAGGAATCCAAGATTGCGCTGGTCTACGGTCAGATGAACGAGCCTCCCGGTGCGCGTATGCGTGTTGCCCTGTCCGGCCTGACCCTGGCCGAACAGTTCCGCGACGAATCCGGTTCCGACGTTCTGTTCTTCGTCGACAACATCTTCCGCTTCACGCAGGCGGGCTCCGAGGTTTCGGCTCTGCTCGGCCGTATTCCTTCGGCGGTGGGTTACCAGCCGACGCTGGCGACCGACATGGGCCAGATGCAGGAACGCATCTCCTCGACCAAGAACGGTTCGATCACCTCCGTTCAGGCCGTTTACGTGCCTGCGGATGACTTGACCGACCCCGCGCCAGCGACATCCTTTGCGCACCTTGACGCGACAACCGTTCTGGACCGTGCGATCTCT
Organism: Sulfitobacter sp. G21635-S1; assembly: GCF_027213915.1. Taxonomy (NCBI): domain Bacteria; kingdom Pseudomonadati; phylum Pseudomonadota; class Alphaproteobacteria; order Rhodobacterales; family Roseobacteraceae; genus Sulfitobacter; species Sulfitobacter sp. G21635-S1. The sequence goes on along the minus strand of NZ_JAPWGV010000002.1, from coordinate 126,031 downwards.
GAAAAGGGTATCTATCCGGCTGTGGACCCGCTGGGTTCCACCTCGCGCCTGCTGGATCCGCAGATCATCGGTCAGGAACACTACAAGGTTGCGACCGACGTGCAGCAGATCCTGCAGCGCTACAAGTCGCTTCAGGACATCATCGCGATCCTCGGGATGGACGAACTGTCCGAAGACGACAAGATGACCGTTGCCCGCGCCCGTAAACTCGAACGTTTCCTGAGCCAGCCTTTCGACGTGGCCAAGGTCTTTACCGGGTCCGACGGTGTGCAGGTGCCGCTGGAAGACACCATTGCGTCCTTCAAGGCGGTTGTGGCCGGTGAATATGACCACCTGCCGGAAGGTGCGTTCTACATGGTAGGCGGCATTGAAGAAGTGAAGGCGAAAGCCGAAAAACTGGCTGCTGAAGCAGCCTGAGGGAGCCTGACTGATGGCAGACACAATGCAATTCGATCTGGTGTCGCCCGAGCGGCGGCTGGCCTCCTTGCAGGTCACCTCCGTGCAAATCCCCGGCGCCGATGGCGACATGACAGCGATGGAGGGGCATGCCCCCACCATCACCACCCTGCGCCCCGGCGTGTTGTCGGTCGAAGGGCCGGAAGGCACGGCGGAATACGTTGTGACCGGCGGCTTCGCCGAGATCAGCAGCCGTGGTGTATCGGTTCTGGCCGAGCGTGCCGTGCCCAAGGGTGACATGACCCAGGAACATCTCGATGAGATGATCGAAGAGGCCACCCATGTCTATTCCAGGGCAAAGGAAGCCTTCGAGAACGAGCCGGGACCGGTTGACGACGCGGCCAAGCTGCTCGCCGACATGGTAGCGGTTGGCGGCGAGATTGGCCTGTCTTCAAAGCAACCAAATCTTTGACGTCATCGACATTCCAAGGAAAAGCCCTGCAATAGCGGGGCTTTTTTGTTCCGGATGCAGGGCAACGGCAGACGGTGGGATCAGGGTTTCCGGCCCTGGGTCGCAAAGCGGCCCGCTTTGAACGCCATGTTGACCACAGAGGTTACCCGAAGCCGGAAATCGACGTGATAACAACCCGATACCTGGGGTTGAAGGCGCATAATCCGGCTTTGATCGACGCCACTTTCAGGCCATAATATACCCATGAAAAGATTAAGAAGTCATACGACCGGTGTGGACAGCGGCGATGTCATCCTGTTTTCGGATTACGAAGACGGGGGGGCGATGTGGACCGGGCGCGGCCAGCGCGAGCGCAGGCGGCATATTCGATTTTCCGAAACCTATCTGGAGCCGCCCACGGTCCAGCTTTCCCCGTCGTTGTGGGATCTAGACGCGACAACAGTCATGCGCGCGGACATCAGCGCGGAATCCGTCACGAAATCCGGTTTCGACATGGTTTTCAGAACCTGGGGCGACACGCGGGTCGCGCGGATGCGCATTTCCTGGATTGCCATCGGCCATCTGAGCGACGAAGGCGACTGGGACGTCGAATAGCGTTCCGGAAACGGCCCATCTCTGCGCCCGGGGCTCGGGTCAGAAGACCCTCAGATGCTCAAACCCGAAGTTGTTGCGGGCGTGCCGGTCAGCGGGAGGCATATTCCGCCGCGTACATTCCGTCATAGATCGGGCCCAGCGTATTGGCCTCGAACAGCGATGACACAGAGGTCCCGTTCCAGATGTTCAGGATCGCCTGGGCAAAGATCGGCGCCGTTGGCACGATGCGGATATTTGCGGCTTTCTTGATCTCTACCGTGGGCTGGATGCTGTCGGTGATCACCAGCGACTTCATCACCGACTTGGTGACGCGGTCCACCGCCGGGCCGGACATGACACCGTGGCTGATGTAGGAATGCACTTCCTTCGCCCCGTTCTCAAGCAGCACTTCGGCAGCCTTGCAAAGGGTGCCGGCGGTGTCGCAGATGTCATCGACGATCAGGCAGATCTTGTCGGTCACATTGCCGATCACGGTCATCTCCGCGACTTCTCCGGCTTTCTCGCGGCGCTTGTCCACGATGGCCAGCGGGGCGTTCAGGCGTTTGGCCAATTCGCGCGCCCGCGCCACGCCACCCACATCAGGGCTGACGATCATCAGCTCGTCCATGCGGTCCTTGAAGGCATTCGCGATGTCCAGCGCAAAGACCGGAGAGGCATAAAGGTTGTCCACCGGGATATCAAAGAACCCCTGGATCTGTGCCGCATGGAGATCCATGGTCAGAACCCGCTCGATCCCGGTGCCGACCAGCATGTTTGCCACCATCTTGGCAGTGATGGGCGTGCGCGCCTTGGTCCGCCGGTCCTGCCGGGCGTAACCGAAATAGGGCAGCACCGCAGTGACCCGTGCAGCCGAGGACCGGCGCAGGGCATCGGCCATGATCAGCAGTTCCATCAGGTTGTCATTGGCCGGGTTCGACGTGGGCTGGATGATGAACATATCCTCGCCGCGCACGTTCTCGAACACCTCCACGAAAATCTCGCCGTCGTTGAACCGCTCCACCCGTGCATCGACAAGCCCCACGTTGACACCCCGGTGCAGCGACATCCGCCGTGCGATCGCCTTGGCCAGCGGCATGTTGGCATTGCCTGAAATAAGCTTGGGCTCGGAAGTGCGGGGCATGGGAGGGTCTCCGTGGCAGCGGGAATATGACAGATTCGTGTCGTTGAACCTCGCTTAGCACGCAGCTACGGTGCCACCAAGCTATCAGCCCCTCAAGGAACGCCAAATGTCCCAGATCGACTACTTTTTCGCGACACTGTCCCCCTATTGCTACCTTGCCGGCACCCGGCTCGAAGAGGTGGCCCGGAAACATGGCGCAACGATCAACTACAAGCCCTTCGACATCGTCAGCGCCTTTGCCCGGACCGGGGGCACAGCCCCCAAGGACCGGCACATCAGCCGCATCGAATACCGGGCGCAGGAACTGGTCCGGCAGGCAAAGAAGCTGGGCATGCCCTTTAATCTGCAGCCTGCACATTGGCCCACAAACGGGGCGCCCGCGGCCTATGCGTTCATCGCGGCGCAGAATGCCGGCGGCGGCGATCTGGGCAAGCTGGCGCATGTGATCACCCGCGCGGTCTGGGCCGAGGAAAAGGACATCGCCGAGGATGATGTGATCCGCGCCTGCCTGACCGAGGCGGGGTTCGACCCCAAACTGGCGGACAGCGGTCTGCTGGAAGGGGCAGAGACCTATGCCCGCAACCTGGAGGAAGCGGTGGAGCGCGGCGTCTTTGGCGCACCGTTCTATTTCGTGGGCGATCAGCGGTTCTGGGGGCAGGACCGGATTGCCGACATCGACCTGCATCTTGCAGGCGATCTGTGACCCCACAACCCGGCTTCCACGCCCATGTGCGGACCCTGGGCCAGGGTCCGCGCCGGGTGCTGGGGCTGCATTGCACGCTGGCATTTGGCGGCGCATGGGCAGGGATGGTCGATGCCCTGGACGGAGAGGTCACATTTGTCGCGCCCGATATGCCCAGCCATGGCAAGAGCGATGACTGGGACGGGGTCAGCCACCTGAGCGATACGGCGGTGGCCTCTTCGGTTGCCGCGATGGATGATGCGCCGATGGATGTGATCGGCCATTCCTTCGGCGCGATGACCGCGCTGCGCATCGCGGTGTCCTATCCCGAAAGAGTGCGCAGCCTGACGGTGATCGAACCGGTCTTTTTCGCCATCGCACGGCAGGATGCGCCTGACACCGTAGCCGCCTATGAAAGTCATTCACTGCCCTTCACAAAGGCGATGAACAGCGGAGATGCGGAGGCCGGCGCGCGGGTCTTCAACAGGATGTGGAGCGATCAGGCCCCGGCCTGGGACAGCCTGCCGGAACGGACCCGTGCCGCAATGACGCGTGGCGTTCGCGTGGTGCCGGGCAGCCGCGATGTGCTTTACGACGACGACCGCGGGTTACTGCAACCGGGCGGTCTGGATGCAGCGCGTATGCCGACCCTCGTGCTGCGCGGAGAGCAGGCCCATCCCGCCATCATCGCGACCAATGACGGTCTGGCCGCCCGGATGCGCAATGCGCGGCAGGCTGTTGTGCCGGGCGCGGGACATATGGCCCCGATCAGCCACCCCGGGGAGACAGCGGCTATCTGGAAGGAATTCCTGGATACGGTCTGAGCCTGACGGCACCGTCCTAGAAATGGCTGAGGAAGGCATCAATCTGGTCACGGGGCAGGGACCAGTCGCAGACAAGGCGCGCAGCGACCATTTCGTCATCCGCCCCTTCAAGGCTGCCGCCCCAGAGGTGATAGCGCGCCCCGGCCTCGTGCAGCTTGCGGTGCACCGCACGCGGCCAGCTGGCAAAGATCATGTTGGCCTGAGGCTCGTGCAGGAAGGTCGCACCTGCCTTGCGCAGGCCATCGGCCAGATATGCCGCATTGTCATTGGCCTGCCGCGCCATGCGCAACCAGAGGTCATCCGCGAGATAGCCCGCCATCTGTGACGAAAGATAGCGGTGCTTGGAAAACAGATGCGCCCCGCGCTTGCGGCGCAATTCGAATTCCCATGCCTTTTCGGGATCAAAGAAGATCACCGCCTCCACACCCATGCAGCCGTTCTTGGTGCCGCCAAAGCTGACCACGTCGACACCGGACTTCCAGGTCATTTCCGCCGGGGAACAATTGAGCGATACCAGCGCATTGGCAAAGCGCGCGCCATCCAGATGCACGGGCAGATCGTGCGCCTTGGCCACTGCCGTCAGCGCCTGCAGTTCGGCAATGCTGTGGACCGATCCCCGTTCGGTGACCTGCGTGATGGAGACCGGCCCCGGCTGGGCGCCATGAACGTTGCCGGGCTTCTGGCCGGAGATCGCGGCCTCCAGACCTTCGGGCGACATCTTGCTCTGCGTTTCCACCAGGGTCAGCTTGGCCGAGCCGGTGTAGAATTCGGGCGCGTTACATTCGTCCTGATGGATGTGCGACACGCTGGAGCAGAAGATCGTTTGCCAGGGCTGCGCATAACACGCCAGCGCCAGCACATTTGCCGCCGTTCCCGTGGCCACCAGATAGACCGCCGCCTCCGGCGCTTCGAAAATGTCGCGCAGACGGTCGCGCACCTCGTCCATGATGGTGTCCTTGCCGTAGGGCATCTGGTACCCGGCATTGTCCGCCACGATCCGCTCCATGATCGCGGGATGCACGGGACCGGCATTGTCAGAGCTGAAAAACACGGTGCTACTCCTCTATGATGTGGTCTTCCCATTCTTCGAAGGGGACATCAAATTCCGAAACAGTGCGGCCCTGAACCGACACGCCGGCGTCGTGCACGGATTGCGCGGTGCCGGTGATCAGCGGGTGCCAGTCGGGCAGGGGCTTGCCCTGCCACAGCAGCCGATAGGCGCAGGTCTGCGGCATCCAATATGCGTGGGTGTCCAGGTTGTCGGGGCGCAACACGATGCAATCGGGGACAAATTCGTGCCGGTTCTCGTAATGGGCGCAGCGGCAGGTGGCATCGTCAAGCAGGCGGCAGGCGACACGGGTCAGGGCGACTTCCTCTGTGTCCTCGTCCTCAAGCTTGTTCAGGCAGCATTTGCCGCAGCCGTCGCAGAGCGCCTCCCATTCACGGGGCGTCATTTTCGTCAGCGGCGTTGTCTCCCAGAACCGGGGACGCAGGCCCTTGCGGAGGATGGGATCGCTCACAGCGCCGCCAGAATGCGCCGTGCCTCGGCGCTGTCTGCATCCATCTGGGTGATCAGCGCATCAAGGCTGTCGAATTTCTCTTCACCGCGCAGGTAGTCGACCAGCGCAATCGACAGGGGCGTGTCATAGAGATCGCCCTTGAAATCAAAGAGGAATGTTTCAAGGTTCGCCTTGTTTTGCCCGAACATGGGCCGGACGCCAAGGCTTGCCACGCCGTGATAAGATCCGGCGTGTGCCCCTTCCAGCACATCGACCAGAACGGCATAGACCCCGAAAGCAGGCGGATGCAGCCCGTCTATGGACATGTTGGCCGTCGGATACCCCAGCTCCCGGCCGCGCTGTTCACCGCCGATCACGGGGCCCTCGATGCGGTGCCAATGGCCCAGCATTGCGGCGGCGACACGCGGTTCGCCGTCCGTCAGCGCCTGTCGGATCGCGGTGGACGACACGGTCTTGTCGTCGTTTTCCATAAGGGGTGCGATGGTCACGCCAAATCCCATGTCGCGGCCGAACCGTTCCAGGTCCTGCGCAGTGCCGGCACGGTTCTTGCCAAAGCAGAAATCCGCGCCAACCACCACATGCTTCAGCCCCAGCCCGTCACGCAACACATCGGCGGCAAAGGCTTCGGGGTTGAGCGCGGCAAGGTTCTTGTTGAAGGCCAGCTCATAGAGCTTCTTGACGCCCAGCTTCTCCAGCCGGTGGGCGCGGGCGACGCGGCCCATAAGCCGGAAGGGGGGGGCATCGGGGGCAAAGAACTCTCTCGGGTGGGGTTCGAATGTGACAATCCCCAAAGGGGCATCCGGTGCCGCCGCGCGGGCCAGTTCGATCACGGACAGGTGGCCGCGATGGACCCCGTCGAAATTTCCGATGGCGGCGGTCGCGCCCCGGTCGGCGGCTTCTACGAACTGATAATCGCGCAAGATCTGCATGGCTCTTGCCTAGCCGCCCCTCAGGGGGAGGGCAAGACACGCCAATTCCAATCTTCCAAAAAGTCCGGGCTGGGGTGCCGGTGCCTCAGTCGAACTTGCGCGAGGGGGCCAGAACCGTGGCTTCGCCAATCAGGACCTTCTTGCCCTCGACCGAACAATGGCAGTCCATCCGGACGATCCGTTTGGACATGTCGATATCGGTCACCTTCACCTCGGCATAAACCTCGTCGCCCGGGCGCACCGGGCGCAGGAACTTCAGCGACTGGCCAAGATAGACGGTGCCATGCCCCGGCAATTGTTCCCCGATCACGGCAGAGATCAGACCCGCCGTCAGCATCCCATGGGCGATGCGGCCCTGAAAGATGGTGTCCTGCGCGTAATCGTCATCCAGATGCACCGGGTTGCGGTCGGTCGAGACGGTCGCGAACATCTCGATATCCGCATCGGTCACTTCCTTGCGGATATAGCGGAACATACCGATTTCAATGTCTTCTATGACAATGGTTCCGCGCGGAAAGTTGTCCAACATACTGTCCCCCTAGGTAATAAAATGCCGCAAAGAGCGAACTTCTGGCAACTTAATTACTTCGCAGGCGCAGAAACGCAAGTCTTTTTCTACCGCAGGAACCCGATTGCATAGGTCGGATCGTAGACATCCCTTGCCAGAAAGGCCTTGAGCGCTTCCGGATTCGGCTGCCTGCCGGTCTGGGTCTCACTCGCGGCCAGGCCGCCGGTGATAAAGAGCGAATCGATGTTTTCGCCCTGTGCGCCCTTGATGTCGGTCAGGATACCGTCGCCGATGGCAAGAATCCGGTCGTCGGGGACCTCGGTGCCGAGGGCGGTCAGGCGGCGCCGCGCCAGGTCATAGATCGGCGGATGCGGTTTGCCGAAATAAAGGCTCTCGCCCCCCATTTCGGTGTAGAGTTGCGCCAGCGCCCCGGCGCACCATTCGCGTTCCTCGCCCCGGTCCACGACAATGTCGGGATTGGCGCAGAGCAGTTTCAGGCCGCGGGCAATCGCCGCTTCAAATTCCGGACGCATGACCTCGGGGTCGGCGAAAGGATCCTTGGGGCCGGTACAGACAATCCCTTCGGCCGCGTCCAGGGGCACCTGTGTGACCTCAATCGGGTTTTTCTGGATGCTGAGCGGTTCAAAGAACTTCTCCTCGCCGGGCTGGCCGATGAACCAGACCTTCTGGCCCACGGTGCCGCGAAACATCGCGGCGCGTGCGGAATCGCCGGAGGTGGCGATGGAATCCCAGGCGTCTTGCGGTACGCCGAAATGCACCAGCTGCTTTTCGACCCCCGCACGGGGGCGGGGCGAATTGGTCACCAGGATGACCTTGCCACCCGATGCACGATAGGCCTGAAGCGCTGCCACCGCTTCGGGAAAGGCCGTCACACCGTTGTGCACGCAGCCCCAGAGATCGACAAACAACGCATCATATTGCGCAGAAACCTGGGAAAGGCTGGTGATGATACGGTTCATGGGATTCTCCTTGGCGATTGCCGCAGCCATAGGCGATTCCCGGTGAATAGGAAACCGTGTGACGCAGGGGCCGGGCGTGGCGTGCCGGCCCCCGCCGTTACAATCAGACCTTGAGGTTCGGGATGATCTGCTTCTTGCGGCTCATGATGCCGGGCAGAACCACCGTATCGCCGGAGACGGAGGCACCAAAGCTTTTCTCGGCAACGGTCTTGCTCAGCTCATTCGGGATCAGCATGGTCGCTTCCTCGTTCAGGATGTCCACGACGAACAGCAGCACCTGGTCGGCGCCGTCCTCTGTCGCGACACCCGGCATCGCGGCCATCAGCGCATCCTTGCGGTCCAGGACGCTCTTGGGCGAGGTGGTTTCAAGAACAGAGACGCGGAACTGCTTGCCGCCAACTTCGTATTCCTTGCTGTCCATCCGCAGCAATTCTGCTTCGGAGAAAGAGGATACGTCCGACTTGGCCGCGAACATCCTGGCTGCATATTCGGCAATGTCGATGCCCAGATCCTTGGCCAGCGCCTTGGCGATGGCCTCGTCTTCGGGGGTGGTGGTCGGGCTGCGGAATTCCAGCGTGTCGGACAGGATGCAGGTCAGCATCGCGCCTTTGATCTCGGTTGGCATCTGCGCCATGTCGTCACCGATGGCCTTGTACATGATGGTCGCGGTGCAGGCCAAAGGCTGGATGTTGATGTGGATCGGCCCCTTGGTTTCCAGCCCACCGACCAGTTTGTGATGGTCGATGATCGCCTTGATGTCGGCGTTGTTGATGTTGTCGGGCAGCTCTGCGGGGTTATTGGTGTCCACGATCACGACGGGCTGGTCGTCTTTGACTCCGTCGATGATCTGCGGTTTGTCCAGCTTCCAATGGTCCAGCATGAACAGCGCTTCGGTATTGGGCTCGCCCAGCAGGGCGGGGGCGGCGTCGACGCCGTGGACATGGTTCAGATACCACGCCCAGATGATGGGAGAGCCGGTGCTGTCGGTGTCGGGTGATTTGTGACCGAAAACGAGCGTTGTCATGCAATTTTTCCTGCGATTGAAACGGTGGGTTCGCGCGCCTTATAGGGGGAGTGCCCTGCCTTGTCACCCCGTCATGCTGCGGCGCAGCATCACAGCCCCAGCTCGCTGCGCCGCTTCTTGCTCAGCCCGGCCGCAACCATGTCGTAAGAGGCTGCAATATGATCGCGCAGGCTGTCATCCGACAGGCCCGGCTGGCCGTATTGCTGGATCCATTTCAACCCGCGCGAGGCCATGTAGGGGGCAGGGCGCAGCCCCGGGCTGTCGGAGAGCACTTCGAATGCCAGTTCAGACACCTTGAAGGTCACGGTATCTCCGCTTTCGCCCAAGCCGATGATGGCGAACACCTTGCCGCCCACCTTGTAGACATCCGCATTGCCCCATTGCACCACATGGGTCGCCTGGGGCATCGCGGCGCAGAATCGATTCAGGTCATCACGGGTCATCAAGCGATCATAGCGGCTTGGAAGGGCGGGCGAAATAGGTCACTCTGGCGCCATGACGCAACCGCGAGAAACCGATCTTTACCCCCCGATCAAGGCTTATCTGGAGGATCAGGGCTATGTGGTGAAGGCCGAAGTCGGCGCGGCGGATGTGATGGCTGTGCGCGGTGCGGAACCGCCCCTGATCATCGAGCTGAAGCTGGGGTTTTCACTGGCGCTGTTTCACCAGTGCCTTGAACGGCTCAAGGTCAGCGATGACATCTATCTGGCGGTGGCGCGCCAGCCGGGCAAACGGTTTGCCAAGGCGATCAAGGCGAATACCGCGCTGGCGCGGCGGCTGGGTCTGGGGCTGATCACCGTGCGGCTGTCGGACGGGCTGGTCGAGGTCCATTGCGATCCCGGCCCCTATGCCCCGCGCAAATCGGCCAGGCGGCAGGCGATGTTGCTGCGCGAATTCGCGCGGCGGCAGGGTGACCCCAATGATGGCGGGCAGACGCGGGCCGGATTGGTCACCGCCTACCGGCAGGACACGCTGAAACTTGCGGTCTACCTGTTCGAGGTCGGGGCCAGCCGGGGCGCGGATGTGGCCCGGGAAACCGGCGTCGCACGCGCGACCACGATGATGCGCGACAACCACTATGGCTGGTTCGAGAAGGTCGAGAAGGGGGTCTATGGCCTGACCCCGGCGGGCGCAGAGGCGGTTGCGGTCAGCGGAAGGGTCCTGGGGACCTGACGGTGCCGGAGTTTTTGAAAACTCCGGAGCGATCTTTTTGAAAAGATCGGTTTCGGGAAGGCGGGGCTGGATTTGGTGGTGTCGGAGTTTTTGAAAACTCCGGAGCGATCTTTTTGAAAAGATCGGGACCCTCCGCACCTCTGAACTCGGTTTGGAGACCGCAGAACATCCCTTGAATGCAAGGCCTGTATGCTTAGTTTCAGCGAAACCACCGCGCCACTCCCGGCACAATAAAATTTTCCACAAACCAATGGTTGACTCGGCTTCATCCGAACCCTAGCTATGCGCCGTTAGCACTCGACCATGTTGAGTGATAACGGCCCGGACAAACGGGCGACTGGGAGAAACTTTGAGCGTTAAGGAGCTACAAAGATGGCATTGAAACCGCTTCACGACCGCGTGCTGGTAAAGCGCACTGAAAGCGAAGAGAAAACTGCTGGCGGGCTGATCATCCCCGATAGCGCAAAAGAGAAACCCTCCGAAGGCGAAGTTGTTGCCGTGGGCGAAGGCGCCCGCAAGGACAGCGGTGAACTGATCACACCGGCCGTCAAGGCAGGCGACAAGATCCTGTTCGGCAAATGGTCCGGCACCGAAGTGACCGTCGACGGTCAGGAAATGCTGATGATGAAGGAAAGCGACATCATGGGGATCATCGAGTAAGCCATCCGGCCGCTCTGAACCCTGATCGCTGAACTGAACTGAACAAGAACTCTCAAGAGGAGAAAACAAAATGGCTGCTAAGGACGTCAAATTCGCGACTGACGCACGTAACCGCATGCTCAAGGGTGTGAACATCCTTGCCGACGCGGTGAAAGTCACGCTGGGCCCGAAAGGCCGCAACGTGGTTCTGGACAAATCTTTCGGCGCACCGCGCATCACCAAGGACGGTGTTTCCGTGGCGAAAGAGATCGAGCTTGAGGACAAGTTCGAAAACATGGGCGCGCAAATGGTCAAGGAAGTGGCCCAGCGTACCAATGACGAAGCAGGCGACGGTACAACAACCGCCACCGTGCTGGCGCAGGCCATCGTCAAGGAAGGCATGAAATCGGTTGCCGCCGGCATGAACCCGATGGACCTGAAGCGCGGCATCGACATGGCGACCACCAAGGTTGTCGAAGCGATCCGTGCAGCGGCCCGTGACGTGACCGACAGCGACGAAGTTGCACAGGTCGGCACCATCTCCGCCAACGGCGAAGCAGAAATCGGCCGTCAGATCGCCGATGCGATGCAGAAAGTCGGCAACGAGGGTGTCATCACCGTCGAAGAAAACAAGGGTCTGGAAACAGAGACCGATGTCGTCGAAGGCATGCAGTTCGACCGCGGCTACCTGTCCCCCTATTTCGTCACCAACTCCGACAAGATGACCGTCGAGCTGGAAGATGCCATCATCCTGCTGCACGAGAAGAAACTGTCTTCGCTGCAGCCGATGGTTCCGCTGCTTGAGCAGGTGATCCAGTCGCAAAAGCCGCTGCTGATCATCTCTGAAGACGTGGAAGGCGAAGCGCTGGCGACCCTCGTGGTCAACAAGCTGCGCGGCGGTCTGAAAATCGCAGCGGTGAAGGCACCGGGCTTTGGCGATCGTCGCAAGGCGATGCTGCAGGACCTCGCGATCCTGACCGGCGGTCAGGTCATCTCCGAAGATCTGGGCATGAAGCTTGAATCCGTCACCATGGACATGCTGGGTTCGGCCAAGAAAGTCACCATCACCAAGGACGAAACCACAATCGTCGACGGCGCTGGCGAAAAGGCCGAGATCGAGGCACGCGTGGCCCAGATCCGCAACCAGATCGAAGAGACCACCAGCGACTACGACCGTGAGAAGCTGCAGGAACGTGTTGCCAAGCTGGCAGGCGGCGTTGCCGTCATCCGCGTCGGCGGCATGACCGAAGTCGAAGTGAAAGAGCGCAAGGACCGCGTCGATGACGCCCTGAACGCGACACGTGCGGCTGTGCAGGAAGGTATCGTCGTCGGCGGCGGTGTGGCCCTGGTTCAGGCAGCCAAATCGCTGGACGGCCTGACCGGTGCGAACAACGATCAGAACGTCGGTATCTCCATCGTGCGCAAGGCACTGGAAGCACCGCTGCGTCAGATCGCTGAAAACGCCGGCGTGGACGGTTCGGTTGTTGCCGGCAAGATCCGCGAAAGCAGCGACCTGAAGTTCGGCTTCAACGCGCAGACCGAAGAATATGGCGACATGTTCAAGTTCGGCGTGATCGACCCGGCCAAGGTTGTGCGCACAGCACTGCAGGACGCGGCATCCATCGCCGGTCTGCTGATCACCACAGAAGCCATGGTTGCCGATCGTCCGTCGAAAGACGGCAACGGCGGCGGCATGCCCGACATGGGTGGCATGGGCGGCATGGGCGGCATGATGTAAGCTGCTCTGACCTGTCAGAGAAAACCGGGGCGTGCCGCAAGGCGCGCCCCTTTTTCATGGATCGGCGGTTCATGGCGGTGGTTGTGAGGTAGGGGCAATTCGGCCCGAGATATCTTTGATGGACGGTTGGGGATAATGTGGACAAAGTTGCCGTCAAACATGAGCACCCAGGCCCGGCTTGCGCTTCGCCTCCGAGGTTCGAAAGGGCGCTTTCTGGACCTTCGCCGAGAAGCGCGTGAAAGTCTGGTAAGCGGGACTTTGCTGACATTGCCATTGGCGCGGTGCCTGCCCCCCAACACCCCGCCCGGCGTAAGCCGGGCATCGCCCGACCTCCCCCCGGAGGGCGATTTTGCAACCTTTGCCATCACATGACCCGGCGTGGGGGCTGAAACGCTTCCCACCATACTGAGGTTTGGAACGCCCTCCAGGTCGGGCGACACCCGGCCTGCGCCTCATGATAAATGGGGCTCGAAGCGGTCGTTCCCCCTTGCCTTGCACGGGATCGTTCCGGTTGCGCGTTCAACGTCTTGGCGAAAGGCGGTCCTGTCGCTACTGCTGTCGTCATGCGCCTTGCCCTGTTCACCGCCCTCACCATGATCGCCTTTGCGGCCAATTCCGTCCTGACCCGGCTGGCCATTGAGGGGCAGCATATTGACCCCTCGGGCTTTGCCATTGTCCGGGTGGCTTCCGGTGCGCTGGTGCTGGGGATGGTGATCACCCTGCGGGGCGGGGGGCTGCTGCTGCTGCGGCGCAACCGGTTGCCGGGGGCGTTCAGCCTTGCCGCCTATATGATCGGGTTTTCGCTGGCCTATCTCACGCTGGATGCGGGGCTGGGCGCGCTGATCCTGTTCGGCGTGGTGCAGATCACGATGTTTCTCCATGGTGCGCTAAGGGGTACGGCCCCCAACATGCGGCAGATCACAGGTGCCGCGATTGCCTTTGCCGGGCTGCTGGTGGCGCTTTGGCCGGGGGCGGGGAACAGCAGCGATCTTGCCGGGGCTTTGCTGATGGTCTTTGCCGGGCTGGGATGGGCCGCCTATACGATCATCGGGCGCAGTGCCGCTGACCCCCTTGCGGCGACAGCGGCGAATTTCCTGCTTTGCCTGCCGATCCTTCTGGTCCTGCTGGCCTCGACCGGGCTGTATTTCACTCCCACGGGCCTCGCGCTGGGCATCCTTTGCGGCGGGCTTACATCGGGGCTGGGCTATGCGCTGTGGTACAACGTGCTGCCAGGGTTCGATTCCGCCACCGCCGCGGTGGTGCAACTGAGCGTTCCGGTGATCGCCATCGGCGCAGGTGTGGTGTTTCTGGGCGAAAGCCTGAGCCTCCTGCTGATCATTGCCACTTTCCTGGTCCTGGGCGGGATCGGCTGGGCGATCAGCGCACAATCGGTTCCAGCGGATCGTAGCTGATCGCTCCCGGCGCACCGAAGGCGACCGCGCCCAGACTGTCGGGCTTGTGCGGGATGTTGGCCAGCTCGTCCCGGCTGGTCCATTGCCATCTGTTCACCACCCGGTCCACATCCTGCCAGGCGGGGTCGATGTCAGGGGCGCCCGACAACATGCAGCGAAAGTAGATGTCGACCTGGTGAAAACTGCCGCCGGGGTCGTGGAACTCATTGACCAGACAGGGCGCGCCGACCGTGATGGTCAGACCGGTCTCCTCATAGACCTCCCGCGCCAGGTTGTCCGGCAGCGAACTGCCCGGATGCACCCCGCCGCCCGGGGCGCACATCAGGGGGCTTTCGCCGTTGGGGTAGGCGTTGACCAGCAGCAACCGGTCCTGATGTATCAGGATGGCGCGGGCCGCAAGACGGGGGGAGGCAGAAGGCATAGGGCGATCTTTTCGCAACGTCAGTGGCGCCAGCATTTCATATTCGGATAAATCAGTCTATCTCAGGCCCATGATACGCATCATTGCCATCATTTCCGTCCTGTCCCTGGGGGCTGCTTCCGGGCTTGCCGCAGCGCCGTCGCGCTGTGTGGTCCTGCTGCACGGGCTGGCCAGGACCGAAGCCTCCTTCGCCCTGATGGAGGCGGCACTGGAGGGTGAAGGTTACCGCGTGGTGCGCCCCGGCTACCCTTCGACAGAGGCACCCGTGGAGGCATTGGTCAAACAGACCCTGCCGGATGCGGTGGCGGCCTGCGGGACCCCCAAGGTCGATTTTGTGACCCATTCGATGGGGGGTATCCTGTTGCGGCAATGGGTTGTCGATGCCGGGGCTGACCGTGTCGGGCGGGTGGTGATGCTGGCCCCGCCCAATCAGGGCAGCGAAGTGGTTGATGAGCTGAACGAGGTCGTCGCCTTTGACTGGATCAACGGCCCGGCGGGCGCGCAGATGGGCACCGGTCCGGACGCCCTGCCGCGCAGCCTGCCGCCGGTCACGTTTTCCCTGGGTGTTATTGCGGGATCGCAGTCTTTGAACCCTTATTTTTCGTCTATTCTGCCGGGGCCGGACGATGGCAAAGTGTCGGTCGCCTCGACCCGTGTGGCGGGCATGGCGGATCACATCGTCCTGCCGGTGACACATACCTTCATGATGAACAATCCGCGGGTGATCGCCCAGACCATGAGCTTTCTCAACACAGGTGCCTTTGACCAGTCGATGACATGGATTGGCGGGGTGCTGGATTCCTTTGGCTGCCCCGCCGGCAGCTGCCTGACAGGCCGCAGCGATGCCCGAGATTGATCTGACCGGGGGCCAGGTGCTGCGCCGGGAGGGGTGGAGCAATGCGCCGCTGTCTTTTGCGGGTGGCGTGATTGTGGATAAACCTGTGGGTCGTTCCGTGGATTTGCGGGGATTCAACATCTTGCCGGGTATCGTTGACCCGCATGGCGATGGCTTTGAACGTCATCTGGCCCAGCGGCGCGGGGCCATGAAGCAGATGGATGAGGGTCTGGTCGCCTGCGAGGCCGAGCTGGCCGCAAACGGGATCACCACGGCGGTACTGGCCCAATTCGTGAGCTGGGAAGGCGGAATGCGCGGATTATCCTTTGCCGACAAGGTCTTTCGCGCCATTGCTGACACCCGGAACACGCTGGTCACCGACCTGCGGGGGCAGTTGAGATTCGAGACCCATCTGCTTGATCTTTATGAAGAAATGCCGGGACGGATTGCGGATTGGGGGGTCGAATACATCGTTTTCAACGATCATTTGCCGCATGACCGGCTGGAGGCGGGCAAACAGCCGCGCAGGCTGATGGGGCAGGCGCTGAAGGCCGGGCGCAGCCCCGAGAAACACCATGCCATGATGCTGGAACTGCACGGGCAACGGGATGCGGTGCCCGCAGCACTTGACGGTTTGTGTGAAACGCTTGGCCGTGCGGGCCTGCGGATGGGCAGTCACGACGATACGACAGCGGAAGGTCGGGCGGCCTGGCGCAAGCGTGGTGTGCGCATTGCCGAATTCCCCGAAACGCTGGAAGCGGCAGAGGCGGCGCAGGCGGCAGGTGATGCGGTGATCATGGGCGCGCCCAACGTGGTGCGGGGTGGGTCGCACAATGGCAATCTGTCGGCCCTGGACCTGATCGTGATGGGCTATTGCGACGCCATCGCGTCAGATTATCACTACCCCTCGCCGCGCCGCGCCGCCTTGATGCTGGCAGAGGCGGGCGTCGCCCCGATGGCGGACATCTGGCATCTGGTTTCCGGCGGGCCCGCCGCCCTTCTGGGGCTGACCGACCGCGGCGTGCTGGAGGCGGGCAAACGTGCCGACCTTGTGGTGCTGGAGGCTGTCACGGGCCGTGTGGCCGCGACATTTGTCGCCGGGCGGGTGTCTTACATGTCGGGCGAGATTGCCGAGCGTTTTACCGCGTGATCCGGTTCACATGGCCCATCTTGCGGCCCGGTTTGACGCTGGCCTTGCCATAAAGATGCAGGCTGGTGTTCTTTTCGCGGGCCAGCTCCGGCACCCTGTCCATGTCATCGCCGATCAGGTTTTCCATCACCACATCGGCATAGCGTGACCCATCGCCCAGCGGCCAGCCGGTGATGGCACGGATGTGCTGTTCGAACTGGTCCACGCTGCAGCCCTGTTGTGTCCAATGGCCCGAGTTGTGCACCCTTGGCGCAATTTCGTTCACGATCAGACCCTGCGGCGTGACGAAAAGCTCGACCCCCAGAACCCCGACATAATCCAGCGCATTCAGGATCCTGGCTGCCATCAGAACCGCGTCGGTGCGCTGGCTGGCCGACAGTCGGGCAGGCACCGTTGTGGTGTGCAGGATACCGTCGCGGTGGACGTTTTCGCCGGGGTCAAAACAGGCCACTTCGCCGGTCACGCTGCGCGCCGCAATGACGGAAACCTCGTGGCTGAAATCGACAAAACCTTCCAGGACACAGGGGGCGCCGCCCATCTGGGACATGGTGCCGACAGCCTCCTCGGCGCTGCGCAGGCGCACCTGACCCTTGCCGTCGTAGCCAAAGCGCCGGGTCTTGAGGATCGAAGGCGTACCGATGGTTGTCACGGCGGCATCAAGCGCCGCCTGATCGGGGATATCGGCATAGGGGGCCACGTTCAGCCCCAGACCTTGCAGGAATTCCTTTTCGGTCAGGCGATCCTGGCTGATGCGCAGGGCCTCGCGGCCCGGCCGGATCGGCACCTGCGCCTCGATCAGGTCCAGCGCGCTTGTGGGGACATTCTCGAACTCGAACGTCACGATGTCACAGGCGCTGGCAAAGGCCCTGAGCGCGGCGTCGTCTTCATAGGGGGCGGTGGTGACGGCATCGGCCACATGGCCTGCGGGCGGCTCTGCCCCCGGCTCAAAGATATGGGTCCTGAACCCCAGACGGGAGGCGGCAACCGACAGCATCCGGCCCAGTTGACCGCCGCCAAGAATGCCGATGGTGCTGCCAAGGGGAAGCGGCTCAGTCATCTGTGGGCTCCTCCGGAATGGACGCGCTGAGGGCCGCGCGCCACTTGTCCAGCCGCTCGGCAAGTTTTGGGTCCTGCAGGGCGAGAATGCCCGCGGCCATCAGGGCCGCATTGGCAGCGCCCGCGGCACCGATGGCCATGGTCGCCACCGGGAAGCCGCGCGGCATCTGCAGAATGGAATAAAGCGAATCGACCCCTGACAATGCCCGCGTCTGGACCGGCACGCCAATCACCGGCACCCGGGTTTTCGAGGCCATCATGCCGGGCAGATGCGCGGCACCGCCGGCACCTGCGATGATCACCTGCAAGCCACGATCCACTGCCGTCTTGCCGTAGTCCCACAGCCTGTCGGGGGTGCGGTGCGCGGAAACGATGCGCGATTCGTAAGGAATCGCCAGCTCGTCCAGCAGCGCCGCCGCCTCGCGCATCGTGGACCAGTCAGATTGCGAACCCATGATGATGCCAACGGGGGGAGGGGTCATGCCAAGCAGCCTTTTGCAGAAATTCAGAGCGCGCACTATACCTGTCCGCGCCTGCAGGGCAATGCGCGCAGAGGATGTTTCAGGCGATGATATCGGGGGTCAGGCGGTCTTCGATCTGGGCAATCAGATCCTTCAGCCGCAGTTTGCGTTTTTTCAGCCGTTGCAGGGTCAGCTGATCTGCCGTGTTCCGGTCCGTCAGGGCCCTGATCGCCTCGTCCAGATCGCGGTGTTCGCGGCGGAAAACTTCAAGTTCCACACGCAGCACATCGTCGTTTTTCATGGAAAGATCAGTCGGCGCATTCATCGGTCGGGTGATTCCATCACAGTAGAGTATCCCAATATAGGGCGTGCGCTTGTTCACGCATAGCCCTTGCGCCGGATGGCCCATGCCCCCATATTTATGCCATGGGTTGCCGCTGAAGGGGCCCATGCCTGACTGTCGCTTTAATACAGGACGTGTCGCATGACGAAACTGACGCTTGCTTCTTATCCTCACATGTTGGGGTTTGAACAGCTGGAACGGGTGCTGGAACGCACTGCGAAATCCGGCAACGAAGGCTATCCGCCTTTCAATATCGAACAGACATCCGACTACAGCTACCGCATCACGCTGGCCGTTGCGGGCTTTGCCGAGGATGATCTTGCCATCACTGTCGAAGACCGCCAGCTGGTGATCCGGGGACGTCAGCACGATGACGGCGAAGACCGGGTGTTCCTGCACCGTGGCATCGCCGCACGGCAGTTCCAGCGCAGCTTTGTGCTGGCCGACGGGGTGGATGTGGGCGAGGCTCAGATGGAGAACGGTCTGCTGCACGTGGACTTGACCCGGGCCAAACCCGAAACAGTTGTACAGACCATAAAGATCAAGAAAGGGTAAGATATGCATGACATGACAACCCATGGCGGGGACCGGACGGTATACGTCAAGACAATCGCCGTCAGCGATCTGCCTCGCGAAGTACGCGATCAGGCCGAAGGTCTGGAACTGCTCTATTCGGTGCATGATGCCCAGGGCCAGCAGCTGGCGCTTGTCGGCGACCGCAAACTGGCCTTTCATCTGGCGCGCGAACATGACTATGCGCCGGTGATGGTGCATTAGAAGATGCATTAAGCGCGGTCGGGGCCTTTACCCCGCCACGCGGATCATGGATTTGTAAGAGGCCGCAGCGCACTGCGGCCTTTTTTGTTATCCGGGGATGTTTGCGATGCGCCTTGAATTTGATTGGGTCGATGCCTTTACCACCCAGCCGTTTGGCGGAAACGGCTGTGCCGTGGTGCATGGCGGTGCGGTTCTGAGCGATGAAACCTGCATGGGTTACGTGCGCGAAACCTCTCTGGTGGAATGCACCTTTACCGGGCCGTCCAATGTGGCGGACCTGCGGGTGAAATACTATCTGGCCAGCCGGGAAATACCCTTTGCGGGTCATCCCACCATTGCCACCGTGGCTGCGCTTCGCCATCGCGGCATGATCGGCGACGGGCCGCTGCGGCTCGAAACCGGGGCGGGCATTGTGGCGATCGAGGTGGCGGGCGACCTGATCACCATGACACAGGTGGCGCCGACATTCGGCGCAGAGGTCGCTCCGCATCTGGTTGCTGCAATCGGCGGCATCACCCCGGAAGAGATCATCAGCCCGCCGCAGATCGTATCAACCGGGTTGCCGTTCTGCATCACGGTGCTGCGGAACCGTGCCGCCCTCGATGGGTTGCGGTTCGACCCTTCGGCGCTTGCGGCCTATGCACAGGCATTGGGTCACGACGGTATTGATATCATGGAGCCTTACTGGATCACCCTGGAAGGGGCTACCTCTGCCGGCGACACCTATGCACGGCTTCTGTTGGCACCGCCCAGCCCGCCGGAGGACCCGTTCACCGGTTCCGCCACCGGTGCGGCGGCCAGCTATCTCTGGGCGCGGGGGCTGCTGGACAGCCCTTACTATGTGGCCGAGCAGGGACATGGCATGGGCAGGCCGGGTCAGGCGCAGGTCACCGTCCTGGGGCCGCGCGACGCCATCACCGGGGTTCAGGTCGCCGGGCAGGGCTGCGTGATCATGTCGGGGGATGTCTTTCTTCCCGCCGGGGATGAAGGGCGGTGACCGATCCGGCCATCGCTGTCCTGCCCTACGGGTCGCAACTGGGGGCCGCGCTTGCGCAGGTGCCGCTGGACGATCTGCACTGGCCCCTTGGGCGGCCCGACCGGCTGGCGGCGGGGCAGGTGGGTGATCTGCTGCCTGACGATCACCTGATCGTCTATCCCAAGACGGCGATGCATTTCCGGCTGCGCTGGGCCACACCCGCGCGGGTCTCCGTCATGGTGGTGGAGCCTGCCGCGATCCACCGGCGGCACCTGCGGCTGCTGCGCTGGACCTGGCGGCGCTTCTACCGGGTGCTTTGTCACGACGACGCGTTGCTGGCGGCAATCCCGAACGGCATCATGCTGCCCTTCGGCACCAGCTGGGTGCCGGACCCGTCCGGATTGAAGATCGACAAGACACGGCACATGTCGCTCATCGCCTCGGCCAAGCGCGACACGCTGGGTCATCAGTTGCGGCACGAGATGGTCGATCTGGTCCGGGACGAGGGGCTGGAGGTCGAAATCCTGGGGCGCGGCTATGCCCCTTTTGCGGAAAAATCCGACGGGCTGGCACCCTACCGTTTCTCCGTGGTGATCGAAAACATCCGCGAGCGGAACTACTTTACCGAAAAGATCGTCGATGCCGTGCTCTGCGAGACGGTGCCGATCTATTGGGGTTGTCCGAACATCGGGGATTTCATGGATACCGGCGGGATGGTGATCTGCGAGGATGCGGCCGAGATGAAGGATGCGATCCGCGCGGCAAACGGGGGGCTGTATGACCAGCTTGCCACCGCCCTGCGCGCGGCCAAGCCACAGGCGGCGCATTGGGCCGATCTGGACGGCCGCGCCGCCCGCGCCATCCGCGACAGTCTGTGAAACGCAAAACGCAGCCCCGGGGGCTGCGTTTCGGGTTCGTCGCGAAGGGATCGGATCAGCCGCTGATCAGACCCATGCTTTCCAGTTTCAACAAAACCTGATGGGCGCAGTTGTCGACGTCCACGCTTTCGGTATCCAGTGACAGTTCGGGATTCTGCGGCACATCGTAAGGGTCAGAAATGCCTGTGAATTCCTTGATCTTGCCTTCGCGCGCCAGCTTGTACAGCCCCTTGCGGTCGCGGCGTTCGCATTCCTCGATCGAGGTGGCCACATGCACCTCTACAAAGGCGCCGAAGGCTTCGATGTCTTCGCGAACCGCGCGGCGGGTGGTCGCATAAGGTGCGATGGGTGCGCAGATGGCGATGCCGCCGTTCTTGGTGATCTCGGAGGCGACATAGCCGATGCGGCGGATGTTGAGGTCACGGTGCTCTTTCGAGAAGCCCAGCTCGGAGCTGAGGTTCTTGCGGACGATATCGCCGTCCAGAAGCGTCACCGGGCGACCGCCCATTTCCATCAGCTTGACCATCAGCGCGTTGGCAATGGTGGATTTGCCCGAGCCGGAGAAGCCGGTGAAGAACACGGTAAAGCCCTGATCGGAACGCGGCGGAGAGGTGCGGCGCAGCTCCTTGACCACTTCGGGGAAGGAGAACCACTCAGGAATTTCCAGACCTTCGCGCAGGCGGCGGCGCAGTTCGGTGCCGGAAATGTTCAGGATGGTGACGTTCTCCTTGTCCTCGATCTCGTCTGCGGGCTCGTACTGGGCGCGTTCCTGCACATAGACCATGTGTTTGAAATCGACCATTTCGATGCCCATTTCCTCCTGATGCTCGCGGAACAGGTCCTGCGCATCATAGGGGCCATAGAAATCTTCACCGGCTGAATTCTTGCCGGGGCCCGCGTGATCGCGGCCGACGATGAAATGGGTGCAGCCGTGGTTCTTGCGGATCAACCCGTGCCAGACCGCCTCGCGGGGGCCCGCCATGCGCATGGCAAGGTTCAGCAGCGACATCGAGGTGGTGGCCGCCGGGTATTTGTCCAGCACCGCCTCATAGCAGCGGACGCGGGTGAAGTGATCGACATCGCCGGGCTTGGTCAGGCCGACAACCGGATGGATCAGCAGGTTGGCCTGGGCTTCACGCGCGGCGCGGAAGGTCAGCTCCTGGTGTGCGCGGTGCAGCGGGTTGCGGGTCTGGAAGGCCACGACCTTGCGCCAGCCCATCTTGCGGAAATAGGCGCGCAGTTCATTGGGTGTGTCGCGGCGTGCGCGGAAGTCATAGTGAACCGGTTGCTGAATCCCGGTGACCGGTCCGCCAAGATAGATCTTGCCCGCCTTGTTGTGCAGGTAGTTCACCGCCGGATGCGCGTCGTCATCCGCACCGAATACCTTTTCGGCTTCGCGGGCCTTGTTCGGCTCCCAGCGGTCGGTCACGGTCATGGTGGCAAGGATGACACCTTCCTGATCGCGCAGGGCGATGTCCTGGCCCAGCTCCAGTTTCTCGGCGAAATCCTCGCTCACGTCCAGGGTGATCGGCATCGGCCAAAGGGTGCCGTCGGCCAGCCGCAGGTTTTCAACGACGCCGTCGTAATCGGCTTCGGTCAGGAAACCCTTCAGCGGGTTGAAGCCGCCGTTCATCAGCAGTTCCAGATCGCAGATTTGGCGCGGGGTCAGATCGTGGCTGACCAGCTCACCCGCCTCATGCTTCAGCTTCTGGGCCGACTCGTAGGAAACATACAGCTCGGGGATCGGGGATAAATTTTGCACCATCGTCATGTCAAACTCACTTTTGCCTTATGTCGTCGTGACAGTATCGCAGGCCCTATGCCCCCGCACAGCGTCCAGAGTCTAGCGGTGCAAGGAGAAAAAGAGAAAAAATCCTGCCCGGGTTGCGGAAAATGGCCAGTCATGGGTGGTTTCAGGCTGTTCCGGTGGCGGACAGGGCGTCCAGCTGTGCGGCCAGGTCATGGGCATGTTTCACCGGCCACGCCGCAAGAGGGGCGTGGACCCCGCGCAGGGTCAGTTCCACCATCAGCTCCGCTGCGGGCGCATGGCCAGCCGCCGCCAGCAGCGGTGCAGAGATCATCGCCTGAACGCCATGTTCCTTGGTGACCCCTTCCAGCCGCGAAGCGGTATTCACCGTGTCGCCGATCAGGGTGCGGGGGGACTGACCGATAGCGCCGATTTCGCCCACAACCACCTCGCCGAGGTGCGCACCGATCCCGATTGCGACGGGCCCCTGTCCTTCGTCCGAAAGCTGTGCGTTAAACCGGTCCAGTTCCTGCGCAATGCCTTCGATCGCGCGCAGCGCGGCCTGGGCAGAGCTTTCGGGGGTTGCCGTCTCGAAGATCGCCAGAAACCCGTCGCCGAGGTATTTGTCAATCGTGCCGCCCTCGCGGTTGACCGCGGGAACCACCGCATCGAAGAACCGGTTCAGCAGGAACACCACGTCATAGGGCAACTGGCCGGTTGTGCGGGCCGTGAAGCCACGCATGTCAAGGAACAGCAGCGCAAGCTTCTTTTCTTCGCCCTGGCTGGCGTGGGTCCGGTGTTTGCGGCGTCCGTCGGGCTGAAAGATGCGGAACACGGTGGTGGGGGCGACGGGGACGATCTGGCAGGCCAGCCGCACCCCCGGTCCTGCGCCCACCGCGGCAAGGGCGCGGGCCTCTGCCGGGCTGGGCGGGTGCAACTTCTCTGCCCCTTGCTCGATCAGTACCCGGCAGGTGGTGCAGCGCCCCCGTCCCCCGCAGAGAGATGCATGTGGCACGCCCCGCAGGCGGGAAACTTCCAGCAGCGTCAGGCCCTTGGGCGCCCAGACCTCTGGCCCGTCCACATAGCTGACCCGCACGGATTGCCGCCGCGACAGGACCGATTTGATCGCATAGATTGCGCCGACTGCAACCAGCACGGCAAACAGCCCCCAGCCAAGATAGCGCGTCCAGGCAATGAGCATGGCGAAAGTCTCGGTATCGGGGAAGTTGTAGGCGGCATAGATCGCCTCACGGTTTTCGGGAATGCGAAAGTTCCCGGCGATCCGCCGCGCTTCGGTCAGGAAGCCGGCCAGTGCAAAGGCGGGGACAAGAGCCGCAATGCCCGCAAGGGCCGGCAATGACCTGCGCCACCATGGCTTTCCGCGCAGCCAGAAATGCAGGCCCGTGCAGCCATGCGCCCAGACCAGCACCAGCAAGGCGCATTGTTTCCAGCCATCCAGGGTGTTGTAGAGCAGGAGCGAGATATACCCCATCTCGTCGTTCACATCGAAAAGCTCGTGCGCTGTGCGGGTGTGCACCAGATGGGCGATCAGCAAGACGGGGATCATCAGGCCAAGCACGGTCTGTGCCGCTTCCCAGAACGGCATGCGCAGGGTGCCGCGCAGGGCAAGCCTGCCCAGGACCATGGAGAGATGAATGGTGAAGGCACCGTAGATCAGGATCGTGCCCGGGATGCTGCGGGTGACAAGCTGACGCCAATCCTGCGCCGCATGCATCAGCTCGGTCGAAAACAGGCCCAGCCCGATGTTCAGGAAATGCAGCAGGGCGTAGATGAACAGCACCAGACCGCTGGCGATGCGCAGGCGGGTTGCAGTGGTTCCGCGCCAAAGATCGCTCATGTCCTGCTCCTTGCGTTGGTCAGACTTTGCGGGGAGGCAAGGAGCAGGTCAAGATGGGTGGTGGTGGCCTATTCAGCTACCTGAGCGCCGTGTCCCAGGGGCAGCGAGGTGTCCTTGCCGCCCTGGATTTCCACATCGTCGCCCATTTCGGCCAGGAACCGTTCCGCTTCCAGCGCTGCCATGCAGCCCATGCCGGCGCTGGTCACCGCCTGCCGGTACTTGTGGTCGGTCAGGTCACCGGCGGCAAAAACACCGGGGATCGAGGTTTCGGTGCTGTCGGGCTTGGTCACGACATAGCCGCCCATGTGGGTTTCCAGCACGTCCTTGACCAGTTCGTTTGCCGGTGCGTGGCCGATGGCGATGAAGACGCCCTTGGCGGGGATGTCCGTGATCTCGCCGGTTTCAACATGCTTTACCTTGATGCCCTCGACACCCAGCGGGCTGTCGGTGCCATAAACCTCGTGCAGTTCATGGAACCACAGCGGCTCGATCTTGGGGTTTTTCATCAGCCGGTCGATCAGGATCTTCTCGGCACGCAGTTCGTCGCGGCGATGGATCAGCGTCACCTTGGAGGCGAAGTTGGTCAGGAACAGCGCCTCTTCCACGGCTGTGTTGCCACCGCCGACCACGACGATCTCCTGGCCGCGATAGAAAAAGCCGTCGCAGGTCGCACAGGCGCTGACGCCGAAACCCTTGAACTTGTCCTCCGTCGGCAGGCCAAGCCATTTTGCCCGCGCGCCGGTGGCAAGGATCACCGCGTCGGCGATATAGGTCGTGCCGCTGTCCCCCCTGGCGTGGAACGGACGGCTGGACAGGTCCAGATCGGTGATGATGTCGCCGATGATCTCGGTGCCCATGGCCTTGGCGTGGTCCTGCATGCGCACCATCAGATCGGGGCCCTGAACTTCGCTGTCGCCGGGCCAGTTCTCGACCTCGGTGGTGGTGGTCAGCTGGCCGCCCGGCTCGATCCCCTGGACCAGAATAGGCTCCAGCATGGCGCGGCTGGCATAGACACCGGCCGTGTAGCCTGCCGGGCCTGAGCCAATGATCAGAACCTTGGTTTTGCGTGTCTCGGCCATACGGCACCCCCGAACATCTGTTGCAGCCCTCGTCATATAGACAAGCTCCGCCGCCGCTTAAACCCCCGTTGGAGGGGCCCGAAGCCGGGCCAATAGGGCTTTTCATCCCCGGATGCCGGCGCTAAGTGTCGACTCTGGAAGATTCTTGCGCGAATACGAAACAATATTGCGCAGAATCGCCGCGCTGATATAAGAATCGCAAATACCACGGGGGACATCATGGCAGGTACACGGCTTGATCCGATTGATCGGAAAATTCTGGCCGAATTGCAGGCCGATGGGCGGATGACCAACGTCGAGCTGGCCAAGCGGGTCGGCATTTCAGCACCGCCCTGCCTGCGCCGGGTCCGCACGCTGGAGGAACAAGGCTACATCCGGGGCTATCACGCCGATGTCGATGCACGCGAACTGGGCTTCGAGGTGCAGGTCTTTGCGATGGTCGGGCTGGCCAGCCAGGCCGAAGCGGACCTGAGCGCCTTTGAGCAGAAATGCCGCGACTGGCCCCTGGTCCGTGAATGTCACATGCTGAACGGCGAAGTCGACTTCATCATCAAATGTGTGGCCCCGGACCTGTCCAGCTTTCAAAGCTTTCTGACCGGCAAGCTGCTGACCACCCCGAATGTGGCCAGTGTCAAGACCAGCCTCGTGATCCGTGGTGCCAAGGATGAACCCGGCGTGCCCTTCGATGTTCTGGAAGAACGCCTGAAAACCACCCCCTGAGGCGCAGGCCCCGGAGGGCGTCGTCGCGGCGTGGCTTCAGGCGACCTGACCGTTTTCAGGTTCCGGCGCGCGCGGATGGGCCAGCGGACCGAAGTCGGTGATGTGGCTGATGCGCGGAAACATCCCCAGGAAACGGTCGCGCAGCGAATGGGTCACCGTCCGTGTCGCATTGGCACCGGGGTGAAAGGTTTCCATCTCAAGCCCGCCCGCATTGATCGCGGCATGGCGGTCCAGGCAGATGTGAAACAGCCGCACGGGTGTTGGCGGTACGATCTCGATCACGTTCACACCGTCCACGAATTCCCGGACCGAGGTCAGCATCCTTGTGCCACCGGCCTCTGACCGCAGGTGGTGGGGGGTGTGCAGCACCCTTGCGCCCGGTCCGACGGTCAGGAAGGACGAGGGGCGCCCCTGTCCGAAGCTGTCGGCCATGATCCGCACCAGCGGCATGCGGCGGCCCGCGTCGGCGGGCACGAAGCTGGAGGAACCGATCCAGATCAGCTTGGCCGGTTCGCCGGTGGAGGTGTTGATCATGTCGCCGGGCTGCAGATCCTCGACCGCGACCTCACCATTGACGGTCTGGATCAGCGTGCCGCGCGCAAAAGCGGAAAAGGCGGATTCGAACAATGGAATGGCCGGTGCCCTGTCCTGTCCGATGTAAAGCGAACCGTCCGTCCGCAACGCCGCTATTTCGAAATTGCGCATTGGCATGGGGGCGGTTGCGCGCAGCCCGCCATTTGCGGGACCCGGCGCGTTCAGGTCGAACCCGCGTGGTGCTTTCAGTCTGGTCTGCAGGCGGGCGCCTGAGGCAGCAGTAATATTCATGCGATCACCCTTCCAAGGTAGGTCACATCCGTGTCGGCCCCCACCGACAACAACGGAAATAACATTCGTCATTTCATGTCTTCTACGAGGCTTAAATCGTCATGAAAGGGTTAGATTGTCAAAGTTTGTCGAACATTAATGCCCCATTTAAGGCCAATTTGGTGGATTTTCGCCGTTCTGTTTCCCCAATTCCGCGTGACGCTGCCACATTTCACGCAAAAAAAGACCCCCCTCGCGAATCAACGCGTGGGGGGTATGCACTCGTACCAGCGAAACTGGTCGCTTCGGGGAGGCTGGTGCGGTGTTCAGGCGGACTTGCGCGCCGATGTCTCGGATGCGTTGCGCTTGGCGATGAAAGCCTTCCGGCGTGCGCCGCGCGCCCAGGGCATCACGGTGTCATTCTTGGCTGCGGTTTCGACGACGTTCTTGATAAAGCGTGTGTTGGTCTTCATTGTCTCATCCTCGGTCTGTATTTTCGGGTCGCTGCCCTTGCTTGAGGATCAATATGCCGGACCAATCGGGCGGGTTTTTGGCGTTTGACGAGAATTTTCAAGAAAGCTTCATCATTGAACCGGTCATTTGTGACCGCACCGCCTCAATTGCGCAAAGCCCTTGTTTTATTGAAAATCATAGGTGCTTCGTGGCCAATCTTGCCGCTTTTGCAGGATTGTTTCCGCTTTGCGAGTGGGTCATTCGGGCAGGAAGGGGGCCATAGCTGCCCCAATTGCGTCAAAATCAAAGGGTGATGGCAGAGATCAGGCGGCCGTAATCGGCCTCCTTGGCATGGGTGGATCTGCGATAGGAATAGAACCGTGCCGGATCGCTGTAAGTGCAGTGATGTGTCCATTCCGCATGGCCCACACCAGCCGCCCGCAGCCGGTTCAGCCCAAAGCCGGGCAGATCGAACAACATCCTGTCGCCGTCGCCATTGGCAAAGTAGCGGGCATAGGCCTGATCCTCGGCAATGAAATCCTCGAAGAATTCCGGACCAACCTCATAGGCGCGCTGGCTGATGCAGGGCCCGATGACGGCGGTGATGTCGGGCCGCGCGGCCCCCAGCGCCACCATGGCATCGACGGTGGCATGCAACACCCCGTCCAGCGCGCCCCGCCATCCGGCATGGGCCGCCCCGATGACGCCGGCCCTGGCATCTGCAAACAGCACAGGCTGGCAATCGGCGCTCAGCACCGACAGCGCAAGGCCGGGGGTAGCGGTGACCAGCGCATCCGCTTTCGGCTTTTCCGCCTGCGGTGCGGTCACGGTGATCGCGGTGGCGGAATGGACCTGGTGCACACCCAGCAGGTGGTCCTGCGCCACACCCATGGCCTCTGCCACGCGGCTGCGGTTGATGGCCACGATTTCGCGCTGGTCCGAACTGCCCTGTCCGCAGTTCAGGCCGGCGAACACGCCCGAGGATGCACCGCCCGCGCGGGTGAAAAACCCGTGGCGCAGGGGGGCAAGACAGTCCGACGTGAGAATTTCCAGTGTCATGGTTCCAATCCCGGTGGCGGTGCCGACTCTGGCGGATAAAGGGCGATCACTTTGAAGAGGTTTCCCATTTCCTGCGGATGCGTCAACCGTCGATGTGCGGCGATATGGCTGCCCAGCGCCGGGCCGGTCAGCCTCTGTGCCAGTTGTTGCGCCCGCTGCGTGATGCCCAGCCGTTCAAGGAATACCCCCTGCGGGGTGACACGGCTGTAGGCGCAGGGGGCTGCGGCCAGGGCGATCGCTTCGAAATCCACATGTGCGGTCAGATCGGCGGCACCCGGGTTGGCCAGCGGGTTTGTGGGTTCGTGGTCCTGCACCGCCTGCCAGGTGTCGCCCAGCGTGCGCCAGTCGCCGTAATCAATGATCAGCGCAGTGCCGCCGTGCTGTGCGATCCGGGGGGCGATCCGGGACAGGATTGGCGACAGGGCACCGCAGATCTCGACCACATCGCCGTCGCGGGTGTCCTCGATCCTGTTCTTCAGCGCCGGTTGCGGCTGGGCGGGGCCAAGACCCAGGGCAAGCGCCCCGTCCTGCAGGCCGACCTGCCGTTCGCGCCAGCGCATCCCGTCCCGGAGGAACTGGCGGATCGGCAGCGCGTCAAAGAATTCATTCGCCACCAGGTAAAGCGGTTGATCCGGCAGGTCACCCACCTCGGTCGACCAGGTGACCTGCCAGGCCTCCAAAGTCCGGGCCTGTATCTGGCGCAGGGCGTCCGAGGCTTCGATCAGCTGGATTTCCGCCGCCTCGGCAAATCCCGGCACTTTGGCGCAGGCCCGCAGGATGTCCGCCATCAGCGTGCCGCGGCCGGGGCCCAGCTCCGCCAGGGTGAAGGGGGAGGGCGCGCCATCGTTCAGCCATTTCTGTGCCAGCGACAGACCGATGACTTCGCCGAACATCTGGCTGATCTCGGGGGCGGTGGTGAAATCACCCGCAGCCCCCAGCGGGTCGCGGGTGGCGTAATAGCCCCAGCGCGGGTGCAACAGGCAGGACTGCATGTAGTCATCCAGCCGCATCGGCCCTTCGGCCCGGATGCGCGCGACGATATGGTCATGCAGGCTCATGCCGGGCGACGGCGCGCCCGCAGGATCAGGAACACCCCGACCAGGATCATCGGCAGGCAGAGGATCTGGCCCATGGTCAGCCCATAGCCGCCCATGTGCCAGGCGAGGCCCAGCGGATTGCCCTCGCTGACGAACTGCGCATCGGGCTGGCGGACGAATTCGACCATAAAACGGGCGATGCCATAGCCGGCGAGGAACGTGCCGCCGATCAGCCCTTCGCGTTTCAACGCCCCGCGCCGCCAGGCCATCCAGACCAGAAGGCCCCCCAGGATCAGCCCTTCGAGCAGCGCCTCGTAGAGTTGCGAGGGGTGCCGGGCGCAGAGTCCGGCCACATCGGGACAATATTGCGCGGCATCGGTCGGAAAGGCGACGCCCCAGGGCAGGTCGGTTGGCCGGCCCCAGAGCTCGGCATTGATGAAATTGGCCAGACGCCCCAGGAACAGCCCCGGCGCCAGCCCGAGGCAGACCATATCGCCGGTCGGGATGGTGGGGATCTTGTGGCGCAGGGTATAAAGCCATCCGGCAAGGATGACGCCCAGGGCCCCGCCGTGAAAGGACATGCCGCCTTCCCAAAGCTGCAGGATGCGCAGCGGGTTGGTCAGGTAGAACCCGGGTTGATAGAACAGCACATAGCCCAGCCGCCCGCCCAGGATGACGCCCAGGATCACCCAGAACAGCAGGTCCTCGACCTGGGAGGGGGTCATCACGGGCGTGTTGTTCTTCCATAGTCGCGGGGTCCGGGTGGCCCGCACAACAAGGCGCCAGCCCAGCAGGATGCCGACGATATAGGCCAGCGCATACCAACGCAGTGCGAAGGTTGTGCCAAACAGGGAAATCGAGAAGATCTCGGGCGAGATTTCGGGGAAGGGGAGCATTGCGATCATGCGCTGATTGAGCGCGCCCCGGCGGGGAAGTCAACCTTGCGCCTGCGACAAGTGGCCCCCATATAGGATGAAAGCGAACCCCGGAGGCGAGACATGCAGACCCGCAACAAATTTTTCGACGACGTCAGCCAGATGATGACCAATGCCATGGGCGTGGCACAGGGGGCCCGGAACGAGGCTGAAACCGCGCTGAAAGGCATGATGGACCGCTGGCTGGCGGATCGCGACTTTGTGACCCGCGAGGAATTCGACGCGGTGCGCGCGATGGCGCAGAAAGCGCGCGAGGAGAACGAGGCGCTCAGGGCGCGGCTCGACGCGCTGGAGGCAAAGAAGGGCTGACCCAAAGGCGGCGCTGCCGCGCCATTCCAGTTTATTGCAAGGGGCGGGTGATCACCCGGCCCTTGAGGGGGCACCCGTTTGCGCGGGAGCGCATGGATATTTCAGGCCAAAAAGAAAAACACCGCTAAGATTTTGCGGCAGTGATTGTTTTTCCC
The DNA here is from genome assembly GCF_027213915.1 of Sulfitobacter sp. G21635-S1. NCBI lineage: Bacteria > Pseudomonadati > Pseudomonadota > Alphaproteobacteria > Rhodobacterales > Roseobacteraceae > Sulfitobacter > Sulfitobacter sp. G21635-S1. The sequence continues at coordinate 94,967 of NZ_JAPWGV010000002.1, read as the reverse complement.
ACAATATATTGGAGATATCCCCCGCAATTTGTAGTTATCCCCAAGAAAAAGGTTGCCACAGGTCACGCTTATCGCCCACCATATCTGGTATAGGCGTGGAGATGTTCCCCGCCTATTAGTGCAGGCATCCATAGCTGGTGGCGCAGGCGCACCACGGCTCTGGACTAAAAAAGAGGTGGCGAAATGGCCCTGTCCGAGCAATACCTTGAAGAAGACATTCACCCCATTGATATCGTGGAAAACCTGGCGGCCCATCACGAATGGGATTTCGACCGGATTTCCGATGAGCAGATCGCCATGGCCGTCGAGGGCCAGTGGCGCACCTACTCGATTACCCTGGCCTGGTCTGCGTTCGACGAAACGCTGCGGCTGATCTGCACCTTTGACATGGACCCGCCGGAGCATTCCCTGCCCGGGGTCTATGAACTGCTCAACGCCATCAACGACCAATGCTGGGCGGGGGGCTTTACCTATTGGGCCGAGCAGAAGCTCATGGTCTATCGCTATGGCCTGGTGCTTGCAGGGGGGCAGGATGCCTCTGCCGGGCAGATCGACATGATGATCACCGCTGCGGTCATGTCGGCGGAACGTTATTACCCCGCGCTGCAACTGCTGATCTGGGGTGACCGGACACCGAAAGATGCGCTTCAGGTCGCCATTGCGGAGGCCTACGGCCACGCGTAACAGTTTCCCGCGAGTTTAACGCGGGAGATTTGTGATGAAAGACAGTCGGATTGCTGCCGGAGGCCTGGTTTTGCTGGGCTGCGGCAAGATGGGGTCGGCCATGCTGGCCGGTTGGCTGGGGCGCGGATTGCCGCCAACCTCTGTCTGGGTCATGGACCCTGTGCCGTCTGACTGGCTGCAGGGGCAGGGGGTTCATCTGAACGAAACCCTGCCCGAAACACCGGCGCTTGTGCTGGTGGCGGTCAAGCCGCAGATGATGGCAGAGGCCCTGCCGACCCTGCAGGCCATGGGCAATGGCAGCACCGTGTTTGTCAGCGTCGCTGCCGGGACCCCGATCTCCTATTTCGAAGATGTTCTGGGCGCGCAGACCCCCATCGTGCGCGCCATGCCGAACACGCCTGCCGCGATTTCACGCGGGATCACGGCCATCGTGGGCAATGCCGCTGCCGGTGCAGCGGCGCTGGACGAGGCCGAAGCGCTGCTCAGCGCCGTGGGAGAGGTCGTGCGTCTGACCGAAGAGGCGCAGATCGACGCGGTGACCGGGGTCAGCGGCTCGGGCCCGGCCTATGTCTTTCACATGATGGAGACCATGGCGGATGCCGGCGTGGCCCAGGGGTTGCCGCGCGACCTGGCCCTGCAACTGGCCAAGGCGACGGTTGCCGGGGCCGGGGCGCTGGCCATGGAGGCGGCGGAAGACCCCACGCAGCTGCGCATCAATGTGACCAGCCCGAATGGCACGACCCAGGCCGCGCTTGAGGTGCTGATGGATGCAGAAACGGGGTTTCCCGCACTTTTGAACCGCGCGGTGGCGGCGGCCACGGACAGATCAAGGGAGTTGTCGCGTGGCTGAGATTGATTTCGATGATTTTATGAAGGTGGACATCCGCGTCGGCACGGTGATCCGCGCGGAACCCTTTCCCGAAGCACGCAAGCCCGCGATCAAGCTCTGGGTGGACTTCGGCGAGGAGATCGGCACGCGCAAGACCTCGGCGCAGATCACGGTACATTATGCACCCGATGAGCTGATCGGGCGGCAGGTGATGGCGGTGGTGAATTTCCCGCCGCGCCAGATTGGTCCCTTCATGTCCGAGGTCCTGGTCCTTGGGGTTCCGGACAAGGACGGGGCAATCGTGCTGCTGTCGCCGGATCAGGAGGTTCCCGACGGCGGGCGGATGCATTGAATTACCGCGCCCTGCCTTTAATCTGATGCAGGTAATGTCGCCAATGTCCCCAGAGCGCCAAGCGCGGCAGGGTATTGGTGACGCAGGTTCAAGGCAGGCGATTTAAATCAACGGGTTATGCCGCTTTCCTGAAGTCCTGCGTGAGCTGTGCGGAGCTGATTTCCACATCGGCTCTGTGGTGCCGTTGGTGGCGTCATGATGCGGGATTTCGCCCTCAGCGCGACCAGAATACGTGCTTTTTGGCGGATTTTCGTACTGCCAGGAGGGGTGCTGCGTCAGTTTTGCGGTGTAGCACTTCCGATATCGACTGTGGGGGTAAGTTCAGGCCGCTATCGGATATTCACAAGAAATCGTCGAATTGCTGTGGATAATGATAAAAAATGATCGATTTATGAAAACCTTCCGCCTGTCATTTATCCCCAACCGCCTCGCGCCAATGGCGGCGACAGAGGGACAGATAGGTTTCATTGCCGCCAATCTGAACCTGAGCCCCGTCGCGCTGGGGTTTGCCGTCTGCATCCATCCTCACCACCATGGTGGCCTTCTTGCCGCAATGGCAGATGGTCCGGACCTCGCGCATTTCATCGCTCAGGGCCAGCAGGGTGGCAGAGCCGGGGAACAATTCGCCACGAAAATCAACCCGCAGGCCAAAGCACATGACAGGCACGTTCAGGTCATCGACCACCCGTGCCAGTTGCCAGACCTGATCGGGGCTCAGGAACTGTGCCTCGTCCACGAAAATACAGGCACATGGCCCCTGGGTGAGCCGGGTTTCGATCTTGGCAAAGAGGTTTTCCTCGGGGGCGAAGGTATCAGCCTTCTGGCCGATGCCGATCCGCGAGGCGATGCGCGCTTCGCCCGCGCGGTCATCAAGCTGTGCCGTCAGCAGATAGGGGCGCATCCCCCGTTCGACGTAGTTATGCGCAGCTTGCAGCAGAACGGTGGATTTCCCCGCGTTCATGGTTGAATAATGGAAATAGAGTTTGGCCATGGCGCATCCCATACGTCAGGTTTGTCACGGCGATCAAGCAAAAGGGTTCGCCCATTTGCTGCCCTGCGGGCCTGAAGTTCCCTCCCTCTTCAGAAATGGCCGAACCAAAACAGACGTTGCGCAGGGTCCGCAGGTCACTCGTCATTCCGCGTACGCTGCGGATAGAATGTGAATGACATCTGTCGGGTCTGCGGTTAATGGGAAAAACCGAGGCGCTTTCCCCCGAAGGGGAAGCGCCGGATAACGGAGAAGCGAAGTTATGGCCGGAATGGGCAGCTATTTGAAGAAACACACCGAAGCCCTTGTGAAGGATGTCGGGATCGAGCCTGCCTGCGCCCTGACCGGAAAGTCCAAGGCGACCTTGGGACGCTATTATTCAGACAACGCCGAACATGCCGATCGCTTCATGCCCATTGATGCGGTGGCGGAGCTTGAAAAGGCGGCGGGCTATCCTCATGTGACCGCTGCCCTGGCAGAGCTGCGGGGCGTCGAGTTGTCCTTTCATGACGGTCGCCCGAATGCGCCACGCTCGGGTGGGGTGAATTCCGATGTGATTGCCCTGAGCCAGCGTTTCGCGATGCTGATGGCCGAGTATCAGCAATCCATGGAAGATGGCCGGATCACGGTCAACGAAGCAAAGCGGCTGCTGCGCGAGACGACGATGCTGCAGCAGGTGCTGATCGACATGAAATTGAACCTGGAAGAAGAAAGTGGCTGATTTGCTGTCCTCCCTGCAAGCGGATGCCTTGCCGCAGATCGACACGGACCAATTGCGCGCAGAAGGGGATCCGGGGCACAAGCCGCGCATCTTGCTGCTTTATGGCTCGCTGCGCGACGTCAGCTATTCGCGCAAGGCCGCGGTTGAAGCGGCGCGTATCCTGCGGCACCTGGGCTGCGAGACCCGGATGTTCGACCCGACAGGTCTGCCGCTGCCTGATGGCGCGGATGCCGATCACCCCAAGGTGCAGGAGCTGCGCGATCTTGCCGTGTGGTCCGAAGGCATGGTCTGGTCCAGCCCGGAACGGCACGGGGCGATGACGGCGGTGATGAAGGCGCAGATCGACTGGCTGCCCCTCTCCCTGAAAGGCGGGATCAGGCCGACGCAGGGCAAGACCCTGGCGGTCATGCAGGTCAGTGGCGGATCGCAGTCCTTCAACGCGGTCAATCAGATGCGTATTCTGGGACGATGGATGCGGATGGTCACCATTCCCAACCAGTCCAGCATCCCCAAGGCCTGGCTGGAGTTCGATGACGCGGGGCAGCTGCCTGCGGGACCGTTCTACAACCGCGTTGTCGATGTGATGGAGGAACTGGTCAAGTTCACCTGGCTGGTGCGCGGGCGTGCCGACTATCTGGTGGATCGGTATTCCGAGCGGGTGGAAAGCGCGGAGGAAGTTCACAAAAGGGTATCGCTGAAATCCCTCTGACGCGGCTTAGGCAGTGCGCTCAGCCGTGTTTTTGCACGATGACGGAGCCCACCGAATATCCCGCCCCGAAGGAACAGATCAGCCCCATATCGCCGTCCTTCAGATCGTCGGAATATTTGGCAAAGGCAATGATCGACCCGGCGGAGGAGGTATTGGCGTAATCCTGCAGGATATTGGGTTGTTCGCCCGGTTCCGGCACCCGGCCCAGAACCTTGCGCCCGATGAAATCGTTCATCGACTTGTTGGCCTGATGCAGCCAGATCCGTTTCAGATCACCGCTGACGACATCATTGTCGGCCATATGCGCCGCGACATGATCGGAAACCAGCGGCAGCACTTCCTTGAACACCTTGCGGCCATTCTGCATGAACTGCATGTCGCGCCGGTCAGCTACACCGTCGGGCCGGGAGCGGCGCAGAAAGCCGTTGTTGTTCCTGATGTTGTTTGAGAACTGCGTCGCGCAACGGGTTGATCTGATTTCGAAATAGGGCCCCTCTGCGGCCTCCTCCCGCTCGATCAGCGTGGCGGTGGCCACATCGCCGAAAATGAAGTGACAATCGCGGTCCCGCCATTCCAGATGGGCGGAGCAGATTTCCGGATTGACCACCAGGGCAGAGCGGATCGAGCCGCTGCGCACCATGTCCGCCGCCGCCTGGATGCCAAAGGTTGCAGAGGAACAGGCGACATTCATGTCGAATGCAAAGCCGTTGATGCCTAACAGTTCCTGGATTTCAATCGCCACCGCCGGATAGGCGCGTTCGAGGTTCGAGGCGGCGCAGATCACCGCATCCACATCCGCTGCCGTCTTGCCCGCCTTGGCAAGCGCCTTGCTGGCGGCATCCAGTGCCATTTCGGCCATCAGCGAAGGTTCGTCATCGCTGCGCTGGCGCAGCAGCGGGTGCATCACCTGCGGGTCCAGAACGCCCGCCTTGTCGATCACATATCGCTGCTCGATCCCGCTGGCCTTGACGATGAACTCTTCGGAGGAATGCGCCTTGGCCTCAACCGCGCCCGCCTCAATGGCGGCGGCATGTTCCGCGTTATAGAGATCGACATAGGCGTTGAACGAGGCCACCAGCTCCGCATTGGTGATGATCTGGTCCGGGGTGAAGATGCCGGTGCCGGTGATGACGGGTGTGAACATTCGGTAACCTCTTGAGTTTTGTCAAACTAACCGGGGCAAAGGGCGCTGGGCAAGGGGCAGGACAAGGCCCGGCGGTCAGCTTCTGTTAAAGATTGCCCTGTAGTCCTGCGGGGGCAAGCAAGGGAGCCGGGCATGATCAAGACGATAAGGGCTGCTCTGTGCCTGTTGGTGGTGTCGGCAGGTGCCGCCCTGGCGCAATCCGAAGGCCACCTGCGGGTGACCCTGTTGACGGAACAGGCGCAGCGTGCCCTTCGGGTGGCGAAGTCGACCTGTTTCGTCATGTCGGGATCACAATCGCAACTGCATGCAGAGACCGCGTTGCATGAGGCGCAGGCGTTCGAACAGATGATGAAGGCGCTGATCGGCGGCGCGGCTGATCCGGCGCTGACGGCTGAAGCTGATCCGGCGCTCAGCACGGAATTGTCCCGCATACAGCGGATGTCTTTCGGGGTGACACGTTCGGCGGAACAGATCGTATCGGGTGACTTTCACAGTGTGCCGATGCGCCTATTGCTGTCGCGCAATCAGGATGTCGCCGATGGTCTGCTTGCCGCCGCCCGCGCCGCGGGTCCGAGGTATCTTGAGGGTGATTTCTCCGCAGAACAGCAGGCGGCACTGCTGCATCTGGCCGGACAGCGGACCCTGATCGAGGAGTTGCTGCGCGACCTGTGCTATCTGCGCCTGTCGCTTGGCTCTGCCGAACTACCGGCGCAGATGATCGAAAAGATCGCCCTATTTGAAAGCATCAATACCGCCCTGATTGAAGGGGATGCGCTGCGCGGGCTGTCAGGGGCGCCGAACATCGGCATCAAGCTCGGCCTGGGGCAGGTGGCCTCCAAATGGGTGGCTTTGCGTGACCTGCTTGCGGCGGCGGCCAATGGCGAGGCGCTGGAGGTGCGCGACCTGCAAAAGGCCTCCGTCATCGGCGAGACACTCAGCCAGCGGTTCACCAGGTTGATGGGCAAATACGCCGCTCTGTGACGCCTTAGGCTCTGGACCCAATAATCTTACATGCTCAGCGGCGATTTCACGAAATTTCAATGGTTTGGGGCGTGCAGCCAATAGTGGTTCTATTTGCAAACGACCCAAGACATTGAAATGAAGTGAAATCACCGCCCTTCGGGTTTGACGGATTTTCCCGCAGCTTGCGTCACATCTGCTTGAAATAGAACCACTATTCCTGCGCAGATGTTCCTGGTCTGCGAAAAAATCTCTCAAACTGAGCGTGTAAGATTAATGGGTCCAGAGCCTACAGCGTCCCGGCTTTAACTTGATACAAGTTTAAGGCGGGGGGCTTTAGCGCAGCGGGACGGAGTAGAGCACATAACCATCCCGCCGCGCGACCTCCTGCGCGCCGGTATCGATCACGAAGACGCCAAGGTTCTCCAGATCCGCCGGACAGCCGACCAGATCGGCGGCATCGTCGAGGAATTGATTGGTATAGGCATCCTCGCCCAGACGGCGGCAGGCATCACCGTCGAAGCGGAAGCCGTTCCCGAAAAAGGGCAGGGATGAAGGGGCGGTGGCAGGGACGTGGGTGCAAGCGGCAATGAGCAGTAGGGTGGGAATGAAGGCGCGGAACATGGGGGCCTCCTCTGGCTGAACTGACGGCAGGATAACACGATTTCTCGTTTAACGGGAGGGCACGCATCGGCCAGGCCCGGCTTCAACCTCCAAAGCAGCGCCGGTCAGCCGTGTCGACCCAGGGTTTGCCGCTGCCCGTCGCCGCGTTTTGCATGAAATGGCCGGGGCTCCGCCCGTTCGCGTCTCAATCGCTCCACCGGAGCGATTGCCGGGCTTTGCCCGGACCGGCGCTCATCCCTGTAAGCTCTTCACCCCGATCTCGTCCTCCGCCTGCGCCTTGATCGCCAGCGCTGCGGCATAGGCCCCCGCGGCAGTGGTAAAATAGGGGATCTTGTCGAACAATGCGATGCTGCGGATGCTCTTGCTGTCCTCGACCGCCTGCGTGCCCTCAGTGGTGTTCAGCACCAGATGCACGGACCCGTCCTTCATCATGTCGGTGACATCGGGGCGGCCTTCGTAGACCTTGTTGACGGTCTCGCAGGCGTGGCCGTGCTGCTTGAGCCAAGCGGCGGTGCCACGGGTGGCGACAATGCTGAACCCCTGCTCCAGCAGGATCCGCGCGGCGGAGAGCATGTCATCCGTCTTGTCCATGTCCTTGATCGAGATAAAGACGCAGCCCTCGCGTGGCATGACGTTCCCGGCACCCATCTGCGCCTTGAGGAAGGCGCGGGGGAAGTCGCGGTCCCAGCCCATGACCTCACCGGTGGAGCGCATCTCCGGCCCCAGAAGCGTGTCGACGCCGGGGAAGCGGGCAAAGGGCAGCACCGCCTCCTTGACCGAGAACCAGGGCATGTCCGGATCCGCCAGGGTCAAGGGATCGCCCAGCGGCAGGACGTCGGCATAGGCGGCCTGCTCGGGGTAGGGTGCGCGTTTGGGGAAGTTCGACAGCGGCTCGCCCGCCATGATTCGCGCGGCAATGGAGGCGATGGCCGAATCCGTCGCCTTGGCCACGAAAGGCACGGTGCGCGAGGCGCGCGGGTTGACCTCGATCAGATAGACCTCGCCATCCTTGACCGCGAACTGGATGTTCATCAAGCCGACCACGTTCAGCGCCAGCGCAAGGGCATGGGTCTGCTTGGTGACTTCCTCGATGATGGCGCGATCCAGCGAATAGGGCGGCAGCGAACAGGCGCTGTCGCCGGAATGCACGCCGGCCTCTTCAATATGCTGCATGATGCCCGCCACATGCACATCGGTGCCGTCGCAGAGCGCATCCACGTCCAGTTCGACCGCGCCGGACAGGTAATTGTCCAGCAAGACCGGGCTCTTGCCCGAGACCACAACCGCCTCGCGGATATAGCGCTCAAGGCTTTGCTGATCGCGCACGATCTCCATCGCGCGGCCGCCGAGCACGTAGGAAGGGCGGATCACGAGGGGGAAGCCGATGTCGGCCGCAATTTCAAGCGCCTCGGCATCGGAATGGGCAATGCCGTTCTTGGGCTGTTTCAGGCCCAGCTTCTGCACCAGTTGCTGGAACCGCTCGCGGTCCTCGGCCAGGTCGATCATGTCGGGCGTGGTGCCCAGGATCGGGATACCGGCCTCTTGCAGGGCATTGGCAAGCTTCAGCGGGGTCTGGCCACCGAATTGCACGATCACACCATGCAGGGTGCCGTTCTCCTGCTCGACCCGCATGATCTCCATCACATGTTCGAAGGTGAGCGGTTCGAAATACAGCCGGTCGGAAGTGTCATAATCGGTGCTGACAGTCTCGGGGTTGCAGTTGACCATGATGGTCTCATAACCCGCGTCCGTCAGCGCATAGCAGGCATGACAGCAGCAATAGTCGAATTCGATCCCCTGGCCGATGCGGTTGGGGCCACCGCCGAGGATCACGACCTTCTTTTTGTCGCTGGGACGCGCCTCGCATTCGACGTCACCCATCATCGGGGCTTCATAGGTGGAATACATATAGGGCGTTTGCGCCTCGAATTCCGCAGCACAGGTGTCGATGCGCTTGAAGACGGCCTTCACACCAGCGTCGAGCCGGGCGCTACGGACTTCCACCTCGCTCCGCCCCGACAGATGCGCCAGGCGGGCATCGGTGAACCCCATCATCTTGAGGTGCCGCAGCCCGTTCGCGTCCTGCGGCAACCCGCTTGCCCGGACCTCTTCTTCGGCTTCCACGATCTCGCGAATGCGGTCCAGGAACCAGGGGTCAAACATGGTGATGCCGTGGATGTCGTCGTTGGACATCCCATGACGCATGGCCTGTGCGATGATGCGCAACCGGTCCGGGGTCTGCTTGCTGAGGGATTTGATGAGCGCGGCCCGCTGGTCCGGTGCCAGATCCCCCTCACCCAACCCTCTCCCCCGAGGGGAGAGGGCTGCAGCTCCGCTAGCACCGGAGTCTGCAGCCTCGGTCGAACCGCTCTCCGGGGAGCGCTGCTCCCTCTCCCCCAAGGGGGAGAGGGCCGGGGTGAGGGGGGCGACACCCGGGATGTCGATTTCGTCGAACCCGGTCAGGCCCGATTCCATCGATGCCAGCGCCTTTTGCATGCTTTCATGGATGGTGCGGCCAATGGACATTGCCTCGCCCACCGACTTCATCGCGGTGGTCAGGTTCGGTTCGGAGCCGGGGAATTTCTCGAATGCGAATTTCGGGATCTTGGTGACCACATAGTCGATGGTCGGCTCGAAGGAGGCGGGGGTCACGCCGGTGATGTCGTTGTCCAGCTCGTCCAGCGTGAAGCCAACCGCCAGTTTGGCGGCAATCTTGGCGATGGGAAAGCCGGTCGCCTTGGAGGCCAGCGCCGAGGAGCGCGACACGCGCGGGTTCATCTCGATCACCACCATGCGTCCGTCGACGGGGTTCACCGCCCATTGTACGTTGGACCCCCCCGTCTCCACGCCGATTTCGCGCAGCACCGCGATGGAGTGGTTGCGCATGATCTGGTATTCCTTGTCCGTCAGTGTCAGCGCAGGTGCGACAGTGATGGAATCGCCCGTGTGCACGCCCATCGGGTCCACGTTTTCGATCGAACAGACGATGATGGCATTGTCGGCGGTATCGCGCACCACCTCCATCTCGAATTCCTTCCAGCCCAGCAGCGACTCGTCGATCAGGATCTGGCCCATGGGCGAGGCGTCCATGCCGGAGCGGCAGAAGAATTCGTAGTCCTCGCGGTTGTAGGCCACGCCGCCGCCGGTGCCGCCCATGGTGAAGGCGGGGCGGATGATGGCGGGCAGGCCGATGTCTTCAAGCGCTTCGAGCGCGAGCTTGACCCCGGCGGCAAGGTCCTTCTTGCCCTTGGCATCCTTGGGTGCGGTGCAGATCGTGGCACGGGGGTTTTCGATCCCCAGCCGGTCCATCGCCTCGCGGAACAATTTGCGGTCCTCGGCCATTTCGATGGCTTCGCGCTTGGCACCGATCATCTCGACGCCGTATTCCTTCAGCACGCCCATTTCCTCAAGCGCCAGCGAGGTGTTCAGCCCGGTCTGCCCGCCCATGGTCGGCAGCAGCGCATCCGGGCGTTCCTTTGCGATGATCTTTGCGACGGTCTCGGGCGTGATGGGTTCGATGTAGGTGGCATCGGCGAGGCCCGGATCGGTCATGATGGTGGCCGGGTTGGAGTTCACGAGGATGACCCGGTAGCCTTCTTCCTTGAGTGCCTTGCAGGCCTGTGCGCCGGAGTAGTCGAACTCGCAGGCCTGTCCGATGACAATGGGGCCAGCACCAATGATCATGATTGATTTGATGTCGGTGCGCTTTGGCATGGCAGTGCCCCCTGATATGCAAATTCACTGCGTTATAGGCATGGCGTGATCGGGCGCAAGGCCGGATTGGGCGCGCGACCCCCGGGCAGGCTGGATATTTTTCGCCAAAAAGAAATGAAATGCCCCGGGGGGCACTATTTGGGGGCGAAACCTGCCGGTTCCGGTCCTTGCCGCTGACCGGCGCTCACGCTGCGGGGGCAGGCTGGTACAGATAGTCACGGGTCAGCGGCACCGCATCGCGTTTATGGGCAAGCTGTATCTGGTAGACGCCCTGCATCTGTTGTTCGAAGGCCGCGATGCAGATCGCGAAATAATAGCGGAACATGGTGATGAACCGGTCGTCATACATGTCGCGGATGGTGTCGATATTGGCTTCGAACCGTTTGCGCCAATGCCGCAGGGTATAGGCGTAATGCAGCCGCAAGAACTCGATGTCGGCCTGCCACAATCCGCTGCGTTCCATCGGGCCGGCAAGTTCAGAGAGCGAGGGCACATAGCCGCCCGGAAAGATGTATTTGTTCAGCCAGGAGCTGTGCGGCATCGGTGGCGCGCTGCGTCCGATGGTGTGGATCAGGGCCACGCCATCGGGTTTCAGCAGTTCGGCCACCTTGGCGAAATAAGTGTCGTAATTCGGGACGCCCACATGTTCCAGCATGCCGACGCTGACAATCCGGTCGAAGGTTTCCGTCACATTGCGGTAATCCTGCAGGCGGAAGGTCACGCGGTCCTGCAGCCCTTCCGCCCGGGCACGGGCCCGGGCGGTGGCAAGCTGGTTTTCGGACAGGGTGATGCCTGTCACCTGCACGTCGAAATCGCGCGCCAGGGTCAGCGCCATGCCGCCCCAGCCGCACCCGATGTCCAGCACATGCTGACCGGGTGACAGGCACAGTTTGGCGGCGATATGTGCCTTCTTTGCTGCCTGTGCATCCTCCAGCGACATCGCGGGGTCGGTGAAATAGGCGCAGGAATATTGCATGTCCTGATCCAGGAACAGCCGGTAGAGGTCGTCGGAAATGTCGTAGTGATGCGCGACATTGGCGCGGGCGCGTTCCGGGGTGTTGCGCTGGATAAAGCGGCGGGTGTGAAAACGGGCGCTGTTCGCAGTCTTGATCCAGCCCGGCTGATCCCCGGCCGCGCGGTTCTGCAGGATGATGCGCAGGAAATCGTCCAGGGTCGTGTCGATCAGGACAATGGTGCCATTCATCAGGCCCTCGCCCAAGGCCAGGTCGGGGTTGAGGCACAATTGGCGCAATGCGCGGGGGTCCCGGATGGCGACCTGGGCAATTTCGCCCCGCTCCGGCCCGTAGGTGGCTGTCGTACCGTCGGGGAATTCAGTTTTCAGCCGATCCTGCACCATCATGGTGCTGATCATCTTTTCATACAGAGACTTCCACATGACCTTTCCTCATGCTCTTCACCGCCAAAGGTTAACTTTTTGTCGCGAAAGGCAAGAGGGTCAAGTGGCCGGCGCGCTCTCCGAATCGAGAAAAGTGCGCAGCGCAGCCTCGAATTCGCGTGGCTTTTCAGCGTGCAGCCAGTGGCCCGCACCCGGAAGCTTGGCGAAACGCGCGGCCGGGAAATAGGATTTGATCCGGTCGCGGTGCCCGGCCTGGACGTAATCGGATGCGCCACCCGACAGGAACAGGCAGCGCCCCCCGAAAGAGCCGCCAAGGTCCTCGGGCCAGCCGACGATCTTGGGCATTTCAGCCTCAAGCACGTCGAGGTTCAGACGCCAGGCCTTGTTCGGCACGTCCAGCGACTGGGTAAAGAAGCTTTGCAGCGCGGGTTCGACCCCGGCAGCGGCCAGTTGCGCCTCCGCCTCGGAGCGGCGGGTCAGCGTGGCAAGGTCCACCTGGCGCATGGCGTCGATGAACATCGACTGGGTGTGGGAATATGCGACCGGCGCAATGTCGGCGACGATCAGCGTTCGGATCAGTTCCGGGCGCAGCAGTGCCAGGGTCATCGCCGTCTTGCCGCCCATCGAATGGCCGCAGAGGTCAACGGGACCGCCGACCGCCTCGATCAGTTCGGCCAGATCCCCGGCCATGTCGCGATAGCTTTGCGTCGATGCGCGCGGGCTGGTGCCGTGGTTGCGCATGTCGGGGGTGATGACATGGCGGCTGTCAGCGAGCCGTTTGGCGATCACGCCCCAGTTGCGGCCCGATCCGAAAAGGCCGTGGGCGATGATCAGCGAAGGCCGGTTGCCGGATGCGGTGCCATATTCAAGATAGTTCAGCATGGCCAAGGGTTAGCGCCATTGCACCGAATGCGCCAGTCGCTTTAGGGCCTGTGGACGTTCATCGTCGACCACCCGCGCGAGACGGATTTTGCCGCTGGCGCCCTGATGTGAGCGCAGCAATGCGATCATTGGAAGCGAACATCCGGGATGGCAGAGGCAAAATCCGCCGCGCCCCGCAGGGGTTTCGCCAAAATTGCCCATTTCTGCGCAAAGAGAGCTTGAAATAACTGGCTATTCCGCGCTCTCTTGCCTGGAACTGAGCAATTTTGGACTGAAACGGGTGGGCGAAGATGAGTGTCCACAGGCCCTAGATGTAGGCAATGCTGACCGAGAAAGACATCAACGCAAAGTCCCAGGCCCTGCTGCGGCTGCTCCAGGCCAAGCTGGGGGTCCGCGGGCGCGACCTGGAACAGGCGCTGCGCCGTGCAGGCCGCCGCCTGCCGCGCCGGGTGCGGGGGCAGGCCGCGCGTCTGGTTGCGGCCCAGAAGATGGCAGGCCATCCGAAACTGGCGCGGCAGCTGGACCCGCGTGAATTTTCCCAGGCCTATGCGGATGTCAGCGCGCATCTGGCAGCGATAGATGTGGCCGACAGACGCAAGGGGCGTCTGATCGGCCTTGCCGCTGTCGTGGCCGCGAACCTGTTGATCGTGATCACGGCCTTCCTGTTCTGGCTGTCGTGGCGCGGCTATCTTTGAACAAGGAAAAACCGATGACCGTGACACGTATCGTCTGCAATTTCGCCAGTGCCGATGTGCCGGGACTGGCGGCTTTCTACAGCGAGCTGCTGAACCTGAACATCCTGATGGACCAGGGCTGGATCATCACGCTGGGCTCCGGTGAACTGGGGCCGGTCCAGATGAGCATCGCCGCGCAGGGTGGGGCCGGTGCGCCGGTGCCGGACATCTCGGTCGAGGTCGAGAACGTGGACGAGGTTCATGACCGCGCCCGTGCGATGGGGGCTACGATCACCTATCCGATCACCGACGAAAGCTGGGGCGTGCGGCGGTTCTTTGTTGCCGATCCGATGGGGCGCGAGATCAACATCCTGTCGCATTTCTAGCGCCAGCAGAGGCCAACGGTCCCGCGTTCAGGAGCCGTATTGCGCATCCGTGACAGGTTCCAGCCAGTCTGCGGTTGTGCCCTCCAGTACCTCCTGCAGGGCGATATGGGTCATTGCGCAATCGGGGGCTGCCCCGTGCCAGTGTTTCTCGCCGGGGGCGAACCACACGACATCGCCGGGGGCGAGCTGGACGATTTCTTCGCCTTCTTTTTGCGCGCGGCCCGCGCCGGCCGTCACGATCAGGGTCTGGCCCAGTGGATGGGTATGCCAATTGGTGCGCGCGCCGGGCTCGAATGTCACGGCGAGGCCATTGAGACGCGCCGGGGCAGGGGCGCTGATCAGCGGGTCCATTCGGACAGTACCGGTGAAATACTCGGGATTGGGTCTGCTCGAAGGGCGCGACCCCGCGCGGTGAATGATCATCTGTTGTCTCCACATGAAATGCTGGGCGAGACGATCACCTTAAGGCGGTGCGGGCAAAAGATACAACGCGCCGCGTCATTCCGGACAGGCAGAAGCAACGGGCTTTGCTTCCTAAGGCTTCAGATATTCGGATCATCCGGGAGTCGCGGGTGCAGAAATCTGCGGCTCCGGGGGCTGTATTGTCAGCGGTGGCCCCCCACGGTCCGCCGCTGTGCCGCGGGCCGTGGGGGTGCAGGTGGGCCGTGGGCCCACCTTCGTCTTTACAGGTTGGGGTACATCGGGAACTTCGCGCAAAGGGCTTCGACCTCGGCCTTGACCTTGGCTTCGACCTCGGCGTTGCCCTCCTCGCCGTTCTCGGCAAGCCCATCAACAACCTCGATGATCCAGTCCGCGATCTGACGGAACTCGGCCTCGCCGAAACCGCGGGTGGTGCCTGCGGGGGAGCCGAGGCGGATGCCGCTGGTCACAGTCGGTTTTTCCGGGTCGAAGGGGACACCGTTCTTGTTGCAGGTGATATGCGCGCGGCCCAGTGCCTTTTCGGTCGCATTGCCCTTCACGCCCTTGGGGCGCAGGTCGACCAGAACCACATGGGTGTCAGTGCCATGGGTGACCGTGTCCAGCCCGCCCTTGATCAGCTGATCGCTCAGCGCCTGAGCGTTCTTCACGACCTGCTGGATATAGGTCTTGAACTCCGGGCGCAGCGCCTCACCAAAGGCGACGGCCTTGCCGGCGATCACATGCATCAGCGGGCCGCCCTGGATGCCGGGGAAGATGGCGGAGTTGAACTTTTTCGCCAGCGCCTCGTCATTGGTCAGGATCATGCCGCCGCGCGGGCCGCGCAGGGTCTTGTGGGTGGTGGTGGTGGCCACATGGGCATGGGGGAAGGGCGAGGGATGTTCGCCAGCGGCTACGAGACCGGCAAAATGCGCCATGTCGACGTGCAGGTAGGCACCGACGGAATCGGCAATCTCGCGCATCCGGGCAAAGTCGATCTGGCGCGGGATGGCGGAACCACCTGCGATGATCATCTTGGGCTGATGCTCGGTCGCCAGTTCCTGCACCTGGTCGTAGTCCAGCAGGTTGTCCTGCTTGCGCACGCCGTACTGGATGGCATTGAACCATTTGCCGGACTGGTTCGGCGCGGCCCCATGGGTCAGGTGGCCGCCTGCGTCCAGCGACATGCCCAGGATCGTGTCACCCGGCTGCAGCAGCGCCTGGAAAACCCCCTGATTCGCCTGGGAGCCGGAGTTCGGCTGCACGTTGGCAAAACCGCAGTCAAACAGCTTGCAAGCCCGTTCGATGGCCAGATTCTCGGCCACATCGACCCATTCGCAGCCGCCGTAATAGCGTCGGCCCGGATAGCCTTCGGCGTATTTGTTGGTCATCACGGAGCCCTGCGCTTCGAGCACAGCGGCAGAGACAATGTTCTCCGACGCGATCAATTCGATCTCGTGGCGCTGGCGGCCGAGCTCGCCGGTGATGGAGGCCAGAAGTTCGGGGTCTGTCTGGGCCAGCGAGGCGGTGAAGAAATCTTTCATGCGAGGGCTCCTTTGAGGCCGGAAATTTCGTCGTTTCGTAGCGGAAAGGACGCTGGTCTGAAAGGCTGTAAAACGACGCAAATGCCAATATGCGCGGCAGCACTGGCAGCGATTGGCAATATGTGCTTGGTTCGGGGGAATACGGGCAGCATCGGAAACCTTCGCCATGATCTTTGAGATGTCTCGGACATGTCCATGAAAATCTCGTTTGTGGCCAGCCGCGCCGAGGTTGCGCAGACCGCCAAGGCTGTCCTGACGGGGCGCTACGGCAATGTCGCGTCGGAGGAGGCGGAGATTATCGTGGCGCTGGGCGGCGACGGATTCATGCTGGCCACCCTGCATGAGACCCAGGCGCTGGATCTGCCGGTCTACGGGATGAATCGCGGGACCATCGGCTTTCTGATGAACGAATACAGTGAAAGCGACCTGATCGAGCGGCTGCGCGCGGCGGAAACTGCCGTGATCAACCCGCTTGTCATGCAGGCCACCCAGATCAACGGAAACATGGCCACGGCGCTGGCCATCAACGAAGTCTCCCTGCTGCGGGCGGGGCCACAGGCGGCAAAGCTGCAGATCTCGGTGGATGGGCGGCTGCGGATGCATGAACTGGTCTGTGATGGTGCTCTGGTCGCGACGCCTGCCGGCTCCACCGCCTATAATTATTCCGCTCACGGGCCGATTCTGCCGATCGGGTCGGATGTTCTGGCACTGACGGCGATGGCGGCCTTCCGGCCCCGGCGCTGGCGCGGCGCGCTGTTGCCGAAAGCGGCCAAGGTGCGGTTTGACGTGCTGGAACCGGAAAAGCGGCCGGTGATGGCCGATGCGGATGGCACGTCCTACCGCGATGTCGTGACCGTCGAGATCGCATCCGAACCTTCCGTCAAACATACGATCCTTTTCGATCCGGGTCACGGATTGGAAGAACGGCTGATTTCGGAACAATTCACCTGAAGCACGGCATCAGGGTCTTACGTTCTCCCGGCACACAGGGTTCTGCGCGGCCCCGATTGATATGGCAGGGCCGGGGTCGGGCGCGCGAAAATTCGCTTATCTGCTGGCCGCCAGGCAGGCGGCAACCCGGATATCCGGGAACAAAGACAGGTAGGGTCGCGTTGCTTCAATGAACCCGCAGGGCACAGGAGGTGCCAAAGCGGAATGAAGCAATCAAAGGAGAGCAGACATGAATTGGGACCAGATCAAAGGCAATTGGAAACAGATGACCGGCTCGATCAAATCCGAATGGGGCGAACTCACCGACGATGAGGTGACGGAGGCCGAAGGCGACCGCGAAAAGCTGGTTGGCAAGATTCAGGAGCGCTATGGCGTGGCCAAGGAAGAGGCCGAGCGTCAGGTGAATGAATTCGCCGCGCGGGTCTGAGACAGGCCAACAAAGATTGTACAAGGGCGGTCCAAGCGGCCGCCCTTTGCTGTGAGGCCCCTGTGCTACCGGGTGTCTTAATCCGGTGCGCCCTGTAGCGTTTCCAGTTTATGTTGTATCGCCAATACCCTGCCGCGCCTCCGGCGCTCTCGGGACATTGGCGATGTTTCGCTTCAACGAAAACTGAAAACTTTAATCAAGCGTGAACAATTCCTGCCGCTCGGTGACGCCCCGCAGCCGGTACTGGCCCAGCGACACCAGCTCTGGCCGGGACTCCCTAATCGGTTTTGCCACGGCGGAAGAGATGACAATCGTCTGATCCAGCGGGCCAGTCATGCCCAGGATACGCGCGGTGGTGTTCACCGCCGGTCCGATCACCGTGAAATCCAGCCGTGTCTTGCCCCCGATATTGCCATAAAGAACGTCTCCCGCATGCAGGGCGAGGGTGAAGCCGGTTGTCGTCAGGCCGTCCCTTGTGCGTTCTTCGTTCAGCCTGGCAAAAGCCGCGCGCAGCTCAAGGGCGGCATCAAGTGCCACGCGCCGCGCATCGGGGACCTCAACCAGATCGAAAATCGCCAGCATCCCGTCGCCCATGAATTTCAGCACATTGCCGCCATTGCGTTCGACCACCTCGACCGCGAGCGCGAAGTAATCGTTCAGAAGGTCAATGATGGCGGTGCCCGGCAGGGTTTCGGACATCTTGGTGAAGCCTTGCAGATCGAAATACCAGATCACCGCCGAAATCGTTTCGGAGGATCCGCGCGTGATGGCGCCCGACAGCACCCGCGCGCTGGCGTCGCGCCCAAGGTAGGCGGCGGTGATATCCTCGGCCATCAGACGGTTGGCACCGCTTTTCAGCGTCAGGCACAGGGCGGGCAGCAGGTTTCGGACCGCATCCAGCTGCGCCGTGGTGAACCCGCCGGGGGCGTCGGTGGTCATGGATATGGTCATGCCCTCTTCGCCCGCGTTGCGGGGATTGACCGGCGAGTCATGGTCAGCCCTGAGGAAAAAGCGCTTGGCGGCGTAATATTCCGTCCCGCCGCGCTCCCTCAATTCGTCGAAGATCGGAAAATTCATCGCCGGTTCAGGGTCCGTCAGTTTCTGCCGCAGTTCGGAAATATCGTGGGTCAGCAGGTAGTATAGCGGGCTTTGCAGGTATTCGTCGGGTGTGGTGGCGGAGCGTTGGTAGTCAAAGCGTTCATAGGCCCCGCTCCGGAACCAGCGAAAAGCCACAGCGCCGATTTCAGGATGATGCGCCCGAAGCGACAGGTTGACCCGTTGCAGGGGGATGCCTGCCGCGACCAGTTTCTCGCAGCAGGCTTCGAGCCAGGTCTCGACAGGTGTGTTTTCCAGACCCTGCCGGATCAGCCAATTGGTCAGATCCGACAGCGCTGCCGCGAATTCAAAATCGGTGGCTCTAGTTGTTTCCAAGGTGATCCTCCGAAGATTACCTATCCCTGAGCATAGCCTATAGTTTGCAGCGCTGCCCGGATTTCGTCCAGGATTGCCGGATCGTCGATGGTCGCGGGCATTTTGAAATCCTGATTGTCGGCGATCTTGACCATGGTGGCGCGCAGGATCTTGCCCGACCGGGTCTTTGGCAGGCGGTCCACCACAAGCGCCTGTTTGAAGGCGGCAACCGGGCCGATCTGATCGCGAATGCGTTTCACGCATTCGGCCGCGATCTCGGCGTGGGGTCGGTTCACGCCCTTGGACAGGCAGACAAAGCCGATCGGTGACTGGCCCTTGAGTGCGTCGCCAACGCCGACCACGGCGCATTCGGCCACATCCGGATGACCGGCAAGAACCTCTTCCATGGCGCCGGTGGACAGGCGGTGCCCCGCGACGTTGATCACATCATCGGTGCGCGCCATGATGTAAAGGTATCCGTCCTCGTCCATCATGCCCGCATCGCCGGTTTCATAATAGCCGGGGAAGGTGGTCATATAGCTTTTGCGGAACCGGTCTTCGGCATTCCACAGGGTCGGCAGGGTGCCGGGGGGCAGGGGCAGCCTGATGGCGATGGCCCCCAGCGCGCCGGGTTTCTGCGGCTGGCCTGCCTCATCCAGAATCTGCACATCGTAGCCGGGCATCGGCACCGTCGGCGATCCGATCTTGACCGGCAGCGCCTCCAGCCCGGCGGGATTGCCCGCGATGGTATAGCCGGTTTCGGTTTGCCACCAATGATCATAGACCGGCTTGCCCAGTTTCTCCTGCGCCCAGATGATCGTGTCGGGGTCCGCGCGTTCCCCCGCGAGGTAGAGCGCGCGCAGGCAGGACAGGTCGTATTTCCGGATGAAGTCGCCCTCGGGGTCCTCGCGCCTGACTGCGCGGATCGCTGTGGGGGCGGTAAAGAAGGACCGCACGTTATGTTCCGCGATGATGCGCCAGAAGGTGCCTGCATCCGGCGTGCCGATGGGTTTGCCTTCGAAGACCACGGTTGTGTTGCCGTGCACCAGCGGACCATAGCAGATATAGCTGTGGCCCACGACCCAGCCCACATCGGATGCGGCCCAGAACACATCGCCGGGATCGACGTTGTAGATGTTCTTCATCGTCCAGTTCAGCGCGACCAGATGGCCCGCGGTATGGCGCACGACGCCCTTGGGCGCGCCGGTCGTGCCGGAGGTATAAAGGATATAGGCCGGGTGGTTGCCCGCCACCGGCACGCACCCGGCAGGGGTGGCCGCGTCACAGACCTCCGCCCAATCCAGATCGCGGCCCGGGGTCAGATCGCAAAGGTGCTGTTCGCGCTGCAGGATCAGGCAGACCTCCGGCTTGTGCCGGGCCATCTCGATGGCGCCGTCCAGCAGGGGTTTGTATGCGACGACGCGCCCCGGCTCCAGCCCGCAGGAGGCGGCGAGAATCGCCTTGGGCGTGCAATCGTCGATGCGCACCGCCAGTTCGTTGGCGGCAAACCCGCCAAAGACCACCGAATGCACCGCACCGATACGCGCACAGGCCAGCATGGCGTCCAGCGCTTCGGGCACCATGGGCATATAGATGATCACCCGATCACCCTTGGTCACGCCCTGCGCCTGCAGCGCCCCGGCAAGCTTGGCCACACGGGTCTGCAATTCGGCGAAGGTGATCTTTTGCTTGGTCCCGGTGATCGGGCTGTCATGGATAATGGCGAGCTGATCCGCGCGGCCGTTTTCCACATGGCGGTCCACGGCATTGTAACAGCCGTTGACCTGCGCATCGGCATACCATTCGTACATGTCGGCGCCGCGGTCAAAGAGCGCTTTCTTCGGTGGTTCCACCCAGTTTATGGCCTTGGCGGCGTCAAGCCAGAAACTTTCCGGGTCCTGTTTCCAGGCCTCGTAGAGTGCGTGGTAGCCCATGTCTTCGTCCTCCCCGTTTGCAATTGGTTACGCGAGGGCAGGCCGCCCGAACAAGGGCCTTCGGCCCCGATGCGCCAGAAATGCAAAGAAATTTTCCGTATCCGCCCCGATGCAGCGCATGAGTTTACACCTATGTGACCGGATTGCGGCTGTTCTTTCCCGGCCCGCGTGCTAGGTCGGAGTAAGAGTAATTATTGCTTCCATTGACGGAGATGATTTTCATGCGCGCTTCGACGCTTGCCTTCGGCCTTGTGGCCGCCACCCTGACGGCCATGCCCGCAACGGCACAGGAACGGTCCTTCAACTTCGCCCTGCGCGGCGGGGTTTCGGCGGCTCCCTCCTATCCCGGTGCGGATGATTTTACGATCGGGCCCGACATCGGTTTCACCTTTGGCGCGTTGACATGGGGCCCGGTGAATACGGGCAACGGCGTGCGCGCCATTCCGGACAACGGCTTTGCCCTGCGCGGCGCGTTCAAATACGTCGGCTCGCGCGATGTGGCGGACAACCCCGAGCTTGCCGGTCTGGGCGACATTGACGCCGCGGTTGAACTGGGCCTGGGCCTGATCTACCGCGAAACCAACTGGCAGGTCTTTGGCGAGGTCCGTCACGGCTTTGGCGGGCACCATGGTGTCACCGGCGCATTGGGCGGCGATCTGATCTTTCGCCCGAATGAGCGCCTGACCATCATGGCGGGGCCGCGCGTCAACTTCGGCAACACCGAATATGCCCAGACCTATTTCGGGGTGACCCCGGCCCAGTCGGGGGCATCCGCCTTTGCACCCTTCGCCGCAGAGGGCGGTGTGCTGGGCGCCGGTGTCACGGTCGAGGCGATCTATGCGCTGGATGACCGCTGGGCGCTGGAGGGGGCCCTGGCCTATGAACGGTTGCAGAATTCTGCCGCCGACAGCCCGATCACGGCAGCAGGTTCAGACGATCAATGGACCCTGCGTTTCGGGGTCAGCCGGGTCTTTGACTGGCGGTTCTGAGCCACCTTGAAAATTGATGTCGCAAATATGCCGGGCTGTCGAATATGCGACAGCCCGGCATTTTACTTTTGACAAAGTGACCATCAGGGTCGGCATCCCGCCGGACCCGCGTCATGACAAGGTTCACGACAATGGGTGACAAGATCGCCAACAAGAAGAAGAAATCCCTCAAAGCTGCCAAACCGGCACCAAAGGCCGCCGCGACCGTGGCAGATATCAAACCCGCCGCACCCCGCAAGTAAGGCGGATCAGGGCCGCCCCGGCGCAGGCCGGAGCGGCCCGCAGGCCTTATCCGTAATGCGTGACCGGCGTGCCGGCGATGGCCCCCACGTTCAGCAATCCGCGCGGGGTGATCGAGGGCGACACGATATGTGCACGGTTGCCCATGCCCATCAGGATCGGCCCCACTTCCAGCCCGCCGCCCTTCATCTTCAGAATGTTGCGCACGCCTGACGCCGCATCCGCATGGGCAAAGATCAGCACGTTTGCCGCCCCGTTCATCCGGTTGGTGGGCAACAGGCGCGCCCGCAGGTCCGGGTCCAGCGCCGTGTCGATGTTCATCTCGCCTTCATAGCAGAAATCGTCGCCTGCCGCGTCCAGTATCCCGATGGCGGCGCGCAGGCGTCCCCCGGTGCCGTCACCCTGATTGCCGAACTGCGATTGCGAGCAGAAGGCGATCTTGGGTTCGATCCCGAAACGGCGCACATGCCGTGCCGCACCGCGTGCGACCTCGACGATCTGTTCGGGGCTGGGGTGCAGGTGGACATGGGTGTCGGCGATGAACAGCGGCCCATCCTCAAGGATCATCATGCTGAGCGCCCCATGCGGGCGCAAACCGTCGCGGCCCAGCACCTGTTCGACATAGTTCAGATGCCAGCGGAATTCCCCGAAGGTGCCGCAGATCAGGCTGTCGGCCTCGCCCCGATGCACCATGACCGCGCCGATGGCGGTGGTATTGGTGCGCATGATCGCCTTGGCAATGTCGGGCGATACGCCGCGCCGCGCCATCAGGTGATGATAGGTTTCCCAATAGTCACGATAGCGCGGATCGTTCTCCGGGTTCACCAGATCGAAGTTCTCGCCCAGACGCAGGTTCAGCCCCGCCTGTTCGATGCGCTTTTCGATGACCTCGGGACGGCCGATCAGAATCGGCGTTTCCACCGTTTCCTCGATGATCGCCTGCGCCGCGCGCAGCACCCGCTCGTCCTCGCCCTCGGCAAAGACCAGCCGGCGCGGAGAGGCGCGGGCGGCCTCGAACACAGGGCGCATCACAAGGGCGGATTTGAACACCGACCCGTCCAGCTTGCGCTTGTAGGCCTCCAGATCCTCGATCGGCCGCGCCGCGACGCCGGTTTCCATCGCCGCCCGCGCCACGGCAGAGGAGACAACGCCGATCAGGCGCGGGTCAAAGGGTTTGGGGATCAGGTATTCCGGCCCGAAGGTCATCTGCTCGCCCTGATAGGCGGCGGCGGCTTCGGCGCTGGTAGTGGCGCGGGCAAGGGCGGCAATCCCGTCGATACAGGCAAGCTGCATCGCGTCGTTGATGGTGCTGGCGCCCACATCCAGCGCGCCCCGGAAGATGAAGGGGAAACAGAGCACGTTGTTGACCTGATTGGGAAAATCAGACCGGCCTGTGGCAATGATCGCATCCGGAGCCACCGCGCGCGCGACTTCGGGCAGGATCTCCGGTGTCGGGTTGGCCAGCGCAAAGATGATCGGCCGGCTGGCCATCTTGGCCACCATCTCAGGCGACAGCACACCGGGGCCGGACAGGCCCAGGAACATGTCGGCATCGGGGATCACGTCATCCAGCGTGCGCAGCTTGGTGTCCTGCGCGAACTCGGATTTGATCGGGTTCATGTCCTCCTCACGGCCCTTGTAGACCACGCCGTGAATGTCACAGAGCCAGACGTTTTCGCGCTTCACCCCCAGTTTCAGCAACATGTTGAGACAGGCAATGCCAGCCGCCCCGCCGCCGGTGGAAACGATCTTGATGTCTTCGAATTTCTTGCCCGCGACATGCAGCGCATTCTTTGCCGCCGCGCCGACCACGATGGCCGTGCCATGCTGGTCGTCGTGAAAGACGGGGATGTTCATCCGCTCGCGGCAAATTCGTTCAACGGTAAAGCAATCCGGTGCCTTGATGTCCTCAAGGTTGATCGCCCCAAAGGACGGTTCCAGCGCGCAGACGATATCGGCCAGCTTTTCAGGGTCGCTCTGATCCAGTTCGATGTCGAAACAGTCGATGTTGGCGAACTTCTTGAACAGGACCGCCTTGCCCTCCATCACCGGTTTCGACGCCAGCGCACCGATATTGCCCAATCCCAGTACCGCCGTCCCGTTGGTGACAACGGCCACCAGGTTGGCGCGCGCGGTATAGAGCGCTGCGGTTGAGGGATCGGCCTTGATTTCAAGGCATGCCTCGGCCACCCCGGGAGAATAGGCGCGCGACAGATCACGCCCGTTCGCCAGCGGCTTGGTTGCCCTGATCTCAAGCTTTCCGGGCTTTGGAAGGGCATGATAGTCAAGCGCGGCTTGTCGCTGGTTGGAGGTGTCGGACATGCGCTGGTGCTCCTGTTGGAATTTTGTTTAATGTTAAACTATCTGGTTTTCATGCGCCAGAATGTCATATGCCAGTTGCTTTGGCAAAGCCCCATTGCAAAGCCGTGTTTGCTTTTCCGGGACGGTTGTTCCGCTTGACGGGCGGGAACAGGGGTTTTGTCCTTTGATACTTTCTGCGAGGGTTTTTATACAATGCGTGACAGGGGGTGATCATGAGTTCAGATTTGCGGCAGGCAGCGGTAACGGTGCGCGAGAATGCACATGCGCCCTATTCGGGCTTCAAGGTCGGGGCAGCCCTGCGCAGCGCATCCGGCGCAATCTATGTCGGCTGCAACGTGGAGAATGTCGCCTATCCCGAAGGCACCTGCGCCGAGGCGGGGGCGATTGCCGCCATGGTCGCCGCCGGAGAGACAGTGCTGAAAGAGGCATATGTGGTTGCCGACAGCCCGATGCCGGTCACGCCCTGCGGCGGCTGTCGCCAGAAACTTGCGGAATTCGGCGCTGGTGAGGTGCCCGTGACCATGGCCACGCTTGCAGGTGTCGAACAGGGCACCACAATTGCCGATCTGCTGCCCGGCAGTTTCACCGCCGCCTATATGGAGGAGCAGGGATGAATGCCCGTGCCATCCTGGCAAAGCTGAGACAACGTCAGACCCCCACGCGCGACGAACTGGGATGGTTTGCCCGGGCGCTCGCCGATGGCCAGGTCAGCGATGCCCAGGCCGGGGCCTTTGCCATGGCGGTCTGCCTGAACGGGCTTTCGGATGTGGGAAGGGTGGCGCTGACCCTGGCGATGCGCGATTCCGGCCGGGTGCTGTCCTGGGATCTGGATGGTCCGGTGCTTGATAAGCACTCGACCGGCGGCGTGGGCGATTGTGTGTCGCTGGTGCTGGCCCCGGCGCTTGCGGCCTGCGGGGCCTATGTGCCGATGATCTCGGGGCGCGGGCTGGGCCATACCGGCGGCACGCTCGACAAGCTGGAGGCGATACCCGGCGTCGGCACCCAGCCCGATGAACAGCGGTTCCGGCAGATCGTGGCGCAGGCCGGCTGCGCCATTGTCGGGGCGACAGCGGATATCGCCCCGGCGGACAAACGCCTTTATGCGGTGCGCGATGTCTCCGCCACGGTGGAATCGCTGGACCTGATCACCGCCTCCATCCTGTCCAAGAAACTGGCCGCCGGGGTCGACGGGCTGGTTCTGGACGTCAAGGTCGGCAGCGGGGCCTTCATGAAGGACCTTGCCGCGGCTCAGGCCCTGGCAGAGGCGCTGACCAAGACGGCCAATGCGGCGAAATGCCGGACCACGGCGGTGATCAGCGACATGAGCCAGCCGCTGGTGCCCAGCCTCGGCAACGCTCTGGAGGTGGCTGAGGTGATGCGCGTTCTGACCGGCACGGGCCGTGGCCCCATCGTGGATGTGGCGGCGGCCCTGGGGGGTGTCCTGCTGGCCAACAGCGGGTTGGTGGCCGATGTGCAGGACGGGGCCGATGCCATTGCCAAGGCGATCCGCAACGGTGCCGCCGCCGAGCGTTTCGGCAGGATGATCAGCGCCATGGGCGGGCCGGTCGGGTTTGTCGACAGCTGGCAGCGCTTCCTGCCCGAGGCCAGCATCATCCGCGAGGTCAAGGCCCCCTCGGGCGGCTATGTGCGCGCCATTGATGGCGAGGCGCTGGGCCTTGCCGTGGTGCAGCTTGGCGGCGGACGCGAGGTGGAAAGCGATCACGTCAATCCTGCCGTCGGCCTGTCGGAGGTGGTGCGGCTTGGCGCGAAGATCGGCAAGGGGCAACCCCTCGCCGTGGTCCATGCGGCACGCTCGGATCAGGCCGACCGGGCGGCAGCGGCGGTGGTCGCGGCGATCACGCTGGGGCCATCGCGGCCCAAGCTGCCGGACCTCATCATCGAAAGGGTCGGATGATGCCGCGCGCCTTTCTGGTGGTGATGGATTCCGTCGGGATCGGCGGCGCGCCGGACGCGGAGAGCTATTTCAACGGCGATGTGCCGGACACCGGGGCCAATACGCTGGGCCATATCATGCGGACCTGCGCGCGGGGGGGCGCGGAGGAAGGGCGCAGCGGCCCGCTGCGGCTGCCCAACCTGATGGCGCTGGGCCTTGCCGAGGCAATGGCGCTGGCCGAGGGTGAGACGGTGCCGCCGAGTGCGGGCAACGCCACCTTCGGTGCCGCGACCGAGGTCTCGCGGGGCAAGGACACCCCCTCGGGCCATTGGGAACTGGCGGGCCTGCCGGTGCCCTGGGACTGGCATTATTTCCCGGACGAGCGCCCCGCCTTTCCGGATGACCTCGCCGATTTCGTGGCCGAGGCTGCGGGGACGACAGGCATCCTGGGCAATTGCCATGCCTCCGGCACCACGATCATCGCGGATCTGGGCGCGCAGCATTGCGAGACTGGCTGGCCGATCTGTTACACCTCCGCCGATTCCGTGTTCCAGGTCGCAGCCCATGAGGAGTGCTTCGGGCTGGACCCACTGCTGACGCTGTGCAAGGCCATCGCGCCGCGCCTGCATGGGATGAAGGTGGGCAGGGTGATCGCCCGGCCCTTTACCGGCAGCGCGGACAAAGGCTTCACCCGCACCGCGAACCGCCGCGATTTCGCCATCACGCCACCCGCGCCGGTTCTGACCAACTGGGTGCAGGGCGCCGGACAAAAGGTCTATGCGGTGGGCAAGATCGGGGACATCTTTTCCATGCAGGGCATCGACGAGGTCCGCAAGGGCACCGATGCCCAGCTGATGCGCCACCTGGGCGGCCTGGTGGAAGAGGCCGAGCAGGGCAGCCTGACCTTCGCCAACTTCGTGGAGTTCGACAGCCTTTATGGTCACCGCCGCGACGTCGCGGGCTATGCCCGGCAGCTGGAATGGTTCGACACCGAGATCGGCACGCTTCTGGGGCGGCTGCAACCCGGTGACATCATGGTGCTGACCGCCGATCACGGCAATGATCCGACCTGGGTTGGCACAGATCACACCCGCGAGCGGGTGCCGGTGCTGGTGGCGGGCGACACTGCAGGGCCGCTGGGGCTGATCGGTTTTCGGGATGTCGCGGCACTGGTCGCGCGCCACCTCGGCGTCGGCACGGGCGGATAGGGGGGCGGGGGGCGCTGCCCCCATCGGCAAAGCCGATTCCCCCGGGTATATTTAAGGCCAAAAAGAGCAGGGGGCGCTGCTTGCGAAATCTTCGGTTTCGCGCGACAACGGAGCAAAAGGAAAGTGCTGCCCATGCCCTCAATGACCGACGACCATCTGACCGTGGTGAACCACCCGCTGGTTCAGCACAAGCTGACCATCATGCGCGACCGCGACACGCCGACGGCGGTGTTCCGGCAGCTCCTGCGCGAGATCAGCCAGCTGCTGGCCTATGAGGTCACGCGCGGCTTGCCGATGACCACAAAGAAGATCAACACGCCCATGCAGGAGATGGACGCGCCCACGCTTGACGGCAAGAAACTGGCGCTGATCTCCATCCTGCGGGCGGGCAACGGGTTGCTGGACGGTGTGCTTGAGCTGATCCCCTCGGCACGGGTCGGATTTGTCGGCCTCTACCGGGACGAGGAAACGCTGCAACCCGTGCAGTATTATTTCAAGGTGCCGGAGGGGCTGGACGACCGGCTGGTGATTGCGGTCGATCCGATGCTGGCCACGGGCAATTCCTCGGCGGCGGCGATTGACCTGTTGAAACAGGCGGGTGCCACCAACATCCGCTTTCTGTGTCTTCTGGCGGCACCTGAGGGAATCGCGCGGATGCGGGAGGCCCATCCCGATGTGCCCATCGTCACCGCAGCCGTGGACGAGGCGCTGAACGACGTGGGATACATCGTGCCGGGGCTGGGCGATGCCGGCGACCGGATGTTTGGCACGAAGTAGATCAATCACCGCCCGGAAACAGCTGGACAAAGCGGCTTGCGCGCTGGACACCGCGAACAGGCTGGGGCATCCTTGGCCGATATTCTCATTCGGATTGTGTGGGGGCACGAGATGAAGCTTACAAGACTGATTGCGATTGCCATTATTGCCGCTTCCGGCGGATTGGCGGCCCTGCAGGTCGATGCGCAGATTCAGGAACAGCAACCGGCGGAGTTTCCGCCTGACTCCTACAAGGGCAAGCAATATGTTGACAGCCAGGGCTGCGTCTTCATCCGTGCCGGGATTGATGGCAATGTGTCCTGGATTCCACGCGTAACCCGCTCCCGCAAGACGATCTGCGGGTTCAAGCCCAGCCTGTCGGGGCAGGTCGCATCGGCGGCGGCAGCACCGGCCCAACCGGCGGAAGCGCCTGTTCAGATCACCCTCAACAATGCACCCGCAGCGGCGGCACCGGCCCCGAAACCGCGCAAGGTGGCAGCGCCCAAGCGCAAACGTCAGGCGGCCCCCGTTGTTGTCCGCCAGACCGCTCCGGCGCCCAAGCCACAGCCCCGGATCAATCCTGCGCCGGTCATCATCGCCGCCCCGGTTCCCGCACCCGCACCCGCGCCCCAGCTGCGGCGCAGCGCAGAGGTCGCCACGGCCTGCCGGGGGGCATCGCCCCTGTCCCAGCAATACCTGCGCGGCTCTGCCAGCACCCCGGTCCGTTGCGGACCCCAGGCGGAACCGATCATCGCACCGGGATATGCGGCCGGCGGGACGCGGAGCTATGCTGTCACCGCGTCCGAGGTCACGGCGCATACACGCATCGTGCCCAAACATGTGGCGCAGAACCGCCTCAACACCTATGACAACGTGCGCGTGCCCCCGGGCTACAAGACCGTCTGGGAAGATGGCCGTTTGAACCCGCGCCGGACAGAGCAGAGCCTTGCCGGACGCAGCGACATGTTGCTGATCTGGACACAGACCGTCCCGCGCCGCCTGATCAACCAGGCCACCGGGCGCGATCTGACAGCCTCCGTGCCACTGGTCTATCCCTATCTCGATATCGTGACGCAGCGCCGGGAACTGGGTGAAGTGACCATCGTGCAGCGCAACGGCCAGCTGACCAAGCGGATCATCCGCAATCATCCGGCAAGCGCGCGGACCCCGGCAAAGCGCCAGCCTGTCTATTCCTCGCGCTCCGCGCCCAAGGCGGCGCAGCCGCAGGCCGCCGCCGCAACCCCCGCACGGGCCCTGGCCGACAAGCACTTTGTGCAGATCGGGACCTTTGGCAACCCTGCCAATGCCCAGAGAGCGGCGCAGAACATCGCCCGCATGGGCATGGCGGCCCGCATCGGTAAACACAGCAGGAACGGCAAGACCTATTTGACCGTGCAGGCCGGACCGTTCCATTCGGCACAGGCGATCCAGAATGCGATGCGCCGCCTGAAGGGGGCCGGTTACAGCGACGCCTTCGCGCGTAACTAACGCGTTTCAACCTTTCAGCAGCTTGCCCTGGCCAGTCGGAGAATATCCGGCTGGCCATTTCTTTGCCCAAAGACCGTCCGGCGGCGGGGCGGAAATCCGTCTTTGCCCATCAGGTCCGGTAAAGGAGAAGGCCCGGCCTCAGCCGCCGCAGATGCTTTGCAGGCGCAGCCAGTTGGCGTCGGACATCAGCGGGGCGGTCAGCTTGCCTGCCATCGGGTCGCCCTCGATCAGGGGCAGGGTGGTTTCACCGCTGATGTCGCGGGCATAGGCATAGGGGGTGCTGCGCACCTTGGCTTTGGCAAAGAGGTCCAGCTGAGCCGTAAGGTCCACCGCCGCCGGTGAGGTGGCCAGCAGCTGTTCGGCATAGCGGTCCAGCGCCTGCGGGGCGACGTCGCCGGTGGTCAGCAGGCGAAAATTATCCCGCAGGCCCACCGCCCGCAGCAGATCGCGCAGCGGGTCACTGTCCGCCCGACGGGCCATTTCCGTGATGACAAAACCGGCGGCAACATCGGGTTCTTCGAAATCCTCGATCACCGAGCGGTCCAGCAGGATCAAGCCACCGGGCAGATGCAGGCTCTCGCGGGTCATATCCGGCAGGACCGCCAGTTTCCCCGCCGACAGCCGGTTTGCCAGAAGCGAAAGCGCGGCGCGCCCTGCGGTCTCTGCACAGGCGGGGCCGGAGACACGTTCGATCCGGCTGAGCAGGGCAAGCCCGATCTGCGTGCGTTTCACGCCCGGCACGACGCGCAGGGTGTGATCCTGCATGGCACCGGGCAGCCAGAACAGGACAAGTGCGGCAACCACGACAAAGGAAACAACCATGCCCACCAGCCGCAGCCGCCCCGGCCTGGGGCGCGCGCGGGTGATCGCACGGCGCAGGGTCTCGATCGCCTCGATCATCTCGGTTTCGTTTTCCGCGATCTCCACCGTTTCACCGGGGTCGCCATCCGGGTGATAGATCGCCGGGGTTTCGTTCGGGTTGGCCCGTTCCACCGCGGCAAGCGACCAATGGGTCAGGGGCCGGTCGTTCAGGTTGGAGATCACCAGCGTCGCATCGCCAACCGACACGATCACCTCCTGACGCTGCGCCTCGGGCGTGGCGCGCCACAGCGCGGTTGCCTCGAGCCGGGCATATTTGGTGAGCGCGGTCATGGGGGTGCGGGTCTGCCTCTTGTTTTTTGCCTAGTTTAACACCGAAGGTGGCGGCGGCAATGGCCCAGCGGCATTGCCGTTCCGGCGCACCCCCCGGTTGTCATCATGCAGGCAACCGCAGCAGCCGGCCGAGAGCGCGTCAAAGCGCGGCTGCGGCCTTGCGCAGTTCAAACTTCTGA
The DNA here is from genome assembly GCF_027213915.1 of Sulfitobacter sp. G21635-S1. Classification (NCBI taxonomy): domain Bacteria; kingdom Pseudomonadati; phylum Pseudomonadota; class Alphaproteobacteria; order Rhodobacterales; family Roseobacteraceae; genus Sulfitobacter; species Sulfitobacter sp. G21635-S1. Next base: position 64,032 of record NZ_JAPWGV010000002.1, on the reverse strand, counting down.
ATCTTGCCGGTCGATGTCTTTGGCAGCTCCTGAAAGACCACCCGCTTTGGCGTCTTGAACCCGGCCAGCGTCTCGCGGGCATAGGCGATCAGCGCCTCGGCATCTTCCACCGCACCCGGTTTCAGTTCCACAAAGGCGCAAGGCACCTCGCCCCATTTCTCATGCGGCTGTGCCACCACGGCGGCAAGGTTCACGTCCGGGTGGCCCATCAACACGCCTTCGACCTCGACGCTCGAAATGTTCTCGCCGCCCGAGATGATGATGTCCTTGGCGCGGTCCGCAATCTGGATGTAGCCGTCATCATGTTGCACAGCCAGGTCACCGGAGTGGAAATAGCCGCCGGCCAGCGCCTCTTTCGTGGCCTGCGGGTTCTTCAGATATCCCTTCATCACCGAATTGCCCCGGATCATGATCTCGCCCTGGGTGCTGCCATCCCTCGGGATCTGGGCCATCTGCGGGTCCATCACCGTGATATGCTCCATCATCGGCATGGCGACCCCCTGCCGGGCCTTGATCGCGGCACGGGCGGATTGATCCAGCGTGTCCCAATCCTCGGCCCGCCACAGGCATTCGGTCACATGGCCATAGGTTTCGGTCAGCCCGTAAACCTGGGTGACATTGAAGCCCAGCTTCTCGATCTTGGACAGGGTCGCGGGGGCGGGCGGCGCACCGGCGGTAAAGACCTCGACCTCGTGGTCAAAGTCGCGGCGGTCTTCGGCTTTTGCATTGACGATCATGTTCAACACGATGGGCGCGCCGCCAAAATGGGTCACGCCCTCATCCGCGATGGCGTCATAAATGGCCTTGGCGGTGATGTCGCGGCTGCAGACCAGCGTGCCGCCGATCAGGGGCATCATCCAGGTGTGGTTCCAGCCGTTGCAGTGAAACAGCGGAACGATCTGCATGTAGATCGGATGCAGCACCATGCGCCAGGAAATCACCGTGCCCATGGTCATCAGATAGGCGCCGCGGTGATGATAGACGACCCCCTTGGGCCGCCCGGTGGTGCCGGAGGTATAGTTCAGCGCCAGGCTTTCCCATTCATCCTGCGGCATCTGCCAGGCGAAATCCGCATCGTCCTGGGCCAGGAAATCCTCATAAACCGGATGCCGCCCGGTCGCGGGGCCCGCCGCCACATCGGTCACTTCGATGATCTGCAGGTCGCTCTGCGGCAATTGTTCCCGCGCGGCCTCCACCAGCGGCACGAATTCCGTATCCACCAGCGCCAGCTTTGCGCCGCCATGGGCCAGGATATAGCTCACCGTGCCCAGATCCAGCCGCGTGTTGATCGTGTTCAACACCGCGCCGCAGGCGGGCACGCCGAAATGCGCTTCTGCCTGTGCCGGGGTATTGGGCAGCAGTGTTGCCACCACGTCACCGGGACGGATGCCGCGCGCGACAAGGGCCGAGGCCAGACGCGAGCAGCGCGCGTGATACTGCGCATAGGTCACACGGTGATCGCCATAGACCACGGCCAGGCGGCTGGCAAAAACATCGGCCGCGCGCTGCAGATGCGACAGGGGGGTCAACGGCACATAATTGGCAGGGCATTTTTCAAGCCCCGTTTCGTCCTGCATCCAACCCATTTGCATCCTCCCTGCTGCTACGCTTCGGCGGATTGAGTATTGCGGTGCGAGGGCGACTTTGGAAAGGTGAAAAAAAGGGGTATCGGGTGAGCAATCAGAGCATCAGGCCGGGTTTGGCGGCAGTTTCGGTCTTGGGCGGCATGGCGACATTGGGTCTGACGGATAATTTCGTCCCCTTTATCTCCGAGCGCGGCTCGCTCTGGCAGTTCCACTTTGTCCGGTCGCTGATGGCGGTTGCCATACTTGGGGCGGTGGTTGCCCTGGGCTTTGGCAGCCTGCGGCCGAAACGGCCCTGGGCGGTGCTCGGGCGCAGCCTGTTTCAGGGCGGCGCAATGCTGATCTACTTCGGCTGCCTGTCGGTGCTGCCCATCGGGGTGGTGGTGGCCGGGTTGTTCACCTCGCCGCTCTTTGTGGTGCTGATCTCGGTCCTGTTCCAGGGCAAGCAGGTCGGCCCTTACCGCTGGTGCGCCGTGGGCATCGGCTTTGCCGGGGCGCTTCTGGTGATCCGCCCCGATCCTTCGGCGCTCGACTGGGTGGCCTTCGCGCCGATCCTTGCGGGCTTGCTTTATGCCGTGGGCGCCGTGGCCACCCGCGCCTGGTGCGAAGGCGAAAGCACCCTGACGCTCAGCGCCGGCTTCTTTGGTGTCCTGGGGATATTCGGCCTGATCGGCATGTCGCTCATCCCCGGCACCGGCGCACCCGAGGGGCATGCGGGTTTTGTCCTGCGGTCCTGGGGGCCGCTGGACGCACCGATGCTGTTCTGGTTCGCGGTGCAGGCGGTCGGCTCGCTGATCGGCATTGCGCTGATCGTGCGCGGTTACCTGATCGGCGAGGCAAGCCATGTCGCGGTCTTTGAATATTCGCTGCTGGTCTTTGCCAGTTTCTGGGCCTGGATGCTCTGGGGTCAGGCGGTGCCGCCGCTGGCGCTGGCGGGCATGGCGCTGATTGCCTGTGCGGGCAGCATCATCGCGCTGCGCTCCGACACGCCGGTACCGGCGGGGCGCGCGCCTGCGGGTGAAGCCCCGTGATCATCAGCCGGGGACGGTCCTATATCTTTGTCCACAGCCCCAAGACGGGCGGCACCTCCATGGCGCTGGCGCTGGAGGCGCGGGCGATGAAAGACGACATCATGCTGGGCGACACGCCCAAGGCGGCAAAGCGGCGGCGGCGTCTGAAAGGGGTGCAGGCGGCGGGCCGTTTGTGGAAACACAGCACGCTTGCGGATATCGACGGGCTGATCACCCCCGGGGAGATCGCGGAAATGTTCACTTTTACCCTGGTGCGCAACCCCTGGGACCGCGTGGTCAGCTATTACCACTGGCTGCGCGAACAGGCATTCGACCACCCCGCCGTGCATCTGGCAAAATCGACGGATTTCGCAGGTTTCCTCTCCGATGCGGCACTGCAGTCCAGCCTGCAGGACTGGCCCGCCACTCGTTACATGCGCGATGTGACCGGCGTGGAACGCTGCAGCGCCTATATCCGGCTGGAGCATCTGGAGGCGGATGCAGCACCGCTCTGGGATCATCTGGGCTTTCGGCTGGAGCTGCCGCATGTCAACACATCCGCGCGGACGGAAACCTGTCAAAGCCTCTACACCCCGGACCTGCGCGAGATCGTCGCGCGCTGCTGCGCCGGGGACATCGCGCGCTTCGGCTATCGGTTTCCCTGAACCGCGCTGGCGGTGGTCACCTATTCCGCAGGATTGCCATCTTTGCGCCACTCAATTCCCCCGAAATCAACGGTATTGTCGCCGGAACCGGGGACAATGCCAGATTTCCGCCGCTTTCCGGTCCCGTACCGGACAAGGGAATCACCCCACTTGGTGCCATCAACTGCACCAGCGCCCTGCCACGGCGCGTCACCATGGGGATGGATGAAATGTTTGGATGGAAGACAAAAGAGATGAACCGCCGAACGCCCGAGATGACGGGCGCCTATGACGGCGGTCTTGCGACACTGACAAACGGTCTGATGGCGGGCACGCGGGTGGCGTCAAACCTGGGCTGGCGCGCTGTCGAAGCGCTGGCGGTTGGCGATTCCGTCCTGACCTTTGACCACGGCATGCAGCAGATCACCGAACTGCGCCGCGTCATGATGTGGATCGACGCCCCCGATACGAACCCGGCCCTCTGGCCGGTCATCGTGCCTGCCGGTGCGCTGGACAACCGTGCCGAACTGACCCTGCTGGCCGATCAGGGGGTGCTGGTGGAAAGCGATGCGGCCGCCGATATCTATGGCGATCCCTTTGCCCTTGTCCCGGCGCAGGCGCTGGTAGGGGTGCGCGGCATCCACCGTGCGGCACCGCAGGAAATGGTGGAGCTGGTGGTGATCTCCTTTGCCGATGAACAGGTCATCTATGCCGAGGGCGGCGCCTTGATCCATTGCCCGGTGGCGCGGATGGTGCTGGACAATCTGCTGGACGGCACCGCCCCCGTCTATGACGTTCTGGGGCTGAGCGATGCGGCGTTTCTGGCCGGGTGCCTGACCATGGAAGACCGGATGCTGGCCACAGGCGGTCGTGGCGCCAGGGCTGCCGCACCCTGTTGATCTGACCGGCGCGGCCCATCTGGAGGGGGCCACGGAGAGACAAGCAGACATCCCCATGTCAGCAAAGGGGCCGCGAGGTGAGAGCCGCGGCCCCTTTTGCATGTCACGGGGGCGGGCATATTCCGGGAGGCAAGGATGGCTCCGGGCAACCCAAATTTTGGCCGGTGCCTGAACCTCAGGTCACTCAGGCCATCGTTGAAACCACAGGCTATGCGCTTTGCGCTTTCCACATTTGCCGTCTGCTCCCTGCTCTCTGCGCCAAGCAATTGCAGACATGTCATACAAGACCTGTCATTTTTGACATGTCATGTATGACATGTCGTCCCTTGCGGAATGATGCGCCAAGGCGTTTCGCGTGATGTCTCACGGCGCGATGCGAAAACCTTACTCACGTAACGCTGCCTGAAATCAGAGACTTCAACGGGCTAAGTGGCACATGGTTTTTCGGGTGTTTCGTCACAGGCTCTAGACCGGGATCAGGTGATTGTCCCACATCAGATCGGCTTTTGCCCTGGCCTCGCCCGACCCGCGCAGGCACCGCAGCTCTCCGGCACCTGTGGTCACGGTAAAACCACCCTCCGCCGGGGCCACGCCACAGACGTCGTTCAGGGAGATGACCTGCGACAGGGCCATGGTGCCCGTGTCAAAGATCTGCACCCGGTTGCCACGGGGCGAGGTGACGGCAACCTGAGCCCCGTCCGGCGAAATGGCGATACTGCCGATATAGCCCTCCATCTCGCGCACCGCCTCGGGCGGGGCGTCGAAGAGGGCAATCTGCCCGCCTCTCCGGTGCCTGCCCACCAGCGCTTCCACCGGCTCTTCGCCCTGCCATTGCATGCCAAAGGCGACATCGCCGCCCGGGCCAACCGCAAGATGCCGAATCGAATTCTTGTGCTGGGCATGGGGCAGGGCGGCCTGCTCGACGATCTTGCCCTGGTCGATATAGCTCAGGTTCGGGGCCATCGTGGGGATGTTCAGCTTGGTCCTTCCGGTGTCGGGGTGGGTGTCGATGCCACCATTCGCCACCACCAGAATATCCGTCCTCGGCAGCCGCTTGATGTCATGCGGGCCGATCCCGCCGCTGCTGATCTCGCCCCGGCGCCTGTAGCCTGCGGCAACGTCCCAGATGCCGATGCGCCCTGCACCGGCCTCAAAGTCATTCTCGGTGGTGAACAGCCATTCGCCCCCCGCCGAAAACACCCCATGGCCGTAGAAATGCCGCCCTTCGGGGCAGGTCAGCCGGGCCTGTTGCCGCCCTGTCGCACAGTCGATCACCACCGCGAAGGTGCCGGGCCTGCGGGCAAAGGCCACCGCCTGCGGTCGCGTCGGATGGGCGGCGGCGGCATGGCCACGGGCAGGCAGGGGAATTTCGAACAGCACCGACAGGTCCGCCGCGATACCGCAGAGCAGATAGGTCCCGTCCGCCCGCGCGCCTGCGGCCAGATAGGCGGGGGATCCCGCATCGGCCCAGCTGGGGACAGGCAGCACCCCGGCGGCAATCAGCCCGCCCAGAAACCGGCGGCGTCCGCGCTGCGGGGTCCCCGACATCTCAGTCGCCATCCAGCGAGTTGAAGCCCGCGGCCACGCCCAGCGTCGGCCCCAGTGCGCTGCGGGCGAGGGCGCGGATGGCTTCGACATCCTGCTGGAGCACTTCCACCTTCAACCGGCGTTGCGGCTGGGCCACCCCGGCAAAGACCGGATCGTCCAAAGTCTCCAGATGAGCAACGGCCTTGGCAAAGGCGTGATCCAGCCCGGAAGCGACCTGCGGGTGACCGGCGGCCAGACGCTCCGCCAGATCGCGCAGGGCGGTCAGGCTCAGCGCCACATGGCGCGCCGACCGATCAGAACGCCAGGCCTCCGCCCGCCTGGGCCGGGGGCGGTCAAAGGTGCCCAGGGGGCGGCCCAGACGCGTCTCTGCGGTGAACTCAAGCCCCGTGGTCAGCGCGGTGAAAAGCTGCTGCAACACCTCGTCTTCGCTGCGGTAGGTGCCATTCGGGCCGGGGTTCAGCATCCCGGGCGCATAGCTCTCGTGCCATTCCGCGCGGATGGTCCCGGCCGTTGCGGCGATATCGGCGGTGACCGCGCGGATCAGGCCGCACAGGTAGGCGGGATCGGCAGCACCGGTCAGCTCCGGATCATAAAGCAGGTATTCCAGCCCGTAGAACCCCCGTGCCGCGATGGAAACCTGTGCAAAGCCCTCGGCGCTGTCGATGATCGCATCGCGTTCTGCCATCAGACCGGCCAGCGCACGCGGGGTCGCGCCCCGGCTGTCGGGCCAGAAGGCCAGCGCAAAGGCCCGGTCGCCAACTTCGGTCGGGCCGAAACGCAGGTGGCTGGCGCTGACCCAGCTGTCAAACGCCACGCCGTAAGCGTCGCGCAGTTCCCGCGAAGTGGGCGCGCAGTCGTTCCCGGCCACCTCGGCCAGCCGCCCGGCATTCTCTGACAGCGCGTCAAACCGCGGCAGGATGTGATGCGTGACCACATCGGTGATCTTGGCCGTGGCATCCTGTGCCGCAGCGGCAAAGGGCATCAATGCAACAAGCAGGTTCAGGAAAAATCTGGTCATAGGCTCTCCAGATAGGTGATCAGCGCCTCGCGCTCGGCAGTCGGCAGGTCGATGACCGCATCGCGCTGGGCCTGCGCCTCGCCGCCATGCCAAAGGATCGCCTCCAGCAGGGACCGGGCCCGCCCGTCGTGCAGGAAATAGCTGTGGCCACTGACCTGTTCCGTCAGACCGATACCCCAAAGCGGCGGCGTCCGCCACTCCGTTCCGCTGGCCCGCGCCTCGGGGCGGTTGTCCGCCAGACCGGGGCCCATGTCATGCAGCAACAGGTCGGTATAGGGCCAGATCAGCTGAAAACTCTGTTCCGGCTGATCTTCGAGCCGGTTGGTCACGAACTTGGGCTGGTGGCAGGAGGTGCAGCCGGTCTGATAAAACACCTTCTTGCCCTGCAACACCTGCGGATCGCCCGGGTTGCGGCGCTCCGGCACGCCCAGGTTGCGGCTGTAGAAGGTTACCAGATCCAGCCCCTCGGCGTCGATCTCGGTGTCGCGCGCATCGCCGTCACCATGGATCGCGGCCAGGCAATCGGCCTGCAGATCGGTGCATTCACCAGAACCCGCCGTGAACAGGGGGTTCGATATGCCGATGTCCCCGGCAAAGGCCCCGGCCGATTGTTCCAGCACCGAAGGGTTGCCCGCCTTCAGGCCGAAGCGCCCCAGCATGGGCCGGTCCAGCGCCTTGGACCAGACGATATTGGCCCGGCCCGAAATGCCGTCGCCGTCCTCGTCATCCGGGTCCGCCAGGGCAAGGATATCGGCGGCGGGGATCGCTTCGAGCAGGCCCATGCCGATCATCTGCGGCGCGACGCGCGGGCTCAGCATGGCGTCGGGATGCAGCGGGCCATAGCCCAGATCGGCCGCCCCGTAGGTGGGATGCCTGAGCGATACCTCGGTCCCGTCGGCCAGGGTGACAGGTTCCTCTTTGTACGTGATATCAAGGCGGTATTCAGCGGCATGCCCCTGTACGGCAAAGTCCTGCAACTGCGTGCCATAGGTGGGGTCGGGGCGGCTGGCGATATAGCCTTCGATCTCGTCGATGGCGTCGCTTTCGTCTCCGGGGATCGACACCCGCAGGAACATGGAGATCGCATTGTCGTCCTGCGCCTCGGGCGGATGGCCACGCCCGTCCTTGATGTGGCAGCGCTGGCAGGACCGCGCGTTGTAAAGCGGCCCCAGCCCGTCAGAGGCCAGCGTGGAGGAGGGGGCAGAGACCCAGAGCTTGCGGAACAGCCCGTTGCCCACCTTGAAGGTCAGCTCATCCTCGAAACTGATGTTGCCGGAGGGCTGGGAAAAGGCATCCGCCGACTTGCGCGCCCGCACAGTGGCGGCCCCGGCAGAAAGCTGTTCGAATTGTTCGGGGGATGTGAAATCGGCGGGCGGCGCCAGCACCGCCGCGATGCGCGCGGCCTCCGCGGCGGTGCGGGGGATCACATTCAGATGGTTGTCATCCAGCACCGGCGCCTCCTGCGCCAGCGCCGCCGATCCCATCACCAGGATCAGCGGCACCAGGGCGCAGGAGATTTTACCTTTCCGGTGTGACATGCTGGCGGGCCGGTCCCATCGCGCCGTGGCGGCAGGCTTTTGGCTGGCTGTCATGACGGCTCCTTCTTAGAACGATACGACAGCCGCCAGGCCGACCGCTGTCGATTTTACACCGCCCACGTCAAAGCGGGCCAGGCCAAAGTTGATCTCGCTGTTGTCGGTTATCTGCCGGTCTATCCCAAGGGCGAGCATCTTGTCACGGCCTGCGCCGCTGGTGTTCACCACCGTCCCCGTGCCCGAGAATGACCATTGGTCCAGCACATAAGTCGCGCCGAGGGTGCTGTAGGTTGCATCCGCAGCCGTGCCGCCCGCGCCGCTGAAATGGGCCATTTCGCCGATCATGTCCCAGCCATTTCCGAAATCATGAGCCAGCCCGGCCACAACGCCGTTTTCATCCGAGACATCACCCGTGCCCGCTGCCAGGTGGCGTGCGCCGACCCATGCGGTGGTGGCGCCAAATTCCCGGCTGAATTGCAGGGCGATGTTGTTCAGCTTGCCGGTGTTGCCGACGCCGCCCGCCGCCACCGAATTGCGCCCGCGCCGGTTGCCGATGCTGTCGCTCAGAACACTGTTGTCGGCATAAAACACCGCAAGGGACAGGGTGCCATCCGCGCCAAGGGGCGTATCGACGGTCAGGCCGATCATCTCGGCCAGCTCGTAATCGCCCGAGAGCGAGGTGCCGTAATATCCCGGTGCATCGTCCCAGGCCACACCGAAAACCGGGCTCAGCTTGCCGACGGAGACCAGCGTTTCACCAAAGCCAAAGCGCAGGCCCAGTTCATTGACGTAAAGCCCCAGGTCATCGAAGCTGCGGTCGTCGGTGGGGTCTGTGACGGATTCCAGCGTCAGCCCGCCAAAGGCGGTGATGCGGTCGGTGATCGCCGCCTCGAACGCGGCCTCGATGCTGAGGTAGAGATCGCTGAATTCCGCCGTCGGATCATCCGAGCTGACCGTGCTGTCAACGCCGATTTCGATTTCGGCTTCCCAGGTGAAACCTGCGTCCTGAGCCTGTGCCGCATGGCCACAAAGCACCGCGAGGCCGCAAAGCCCCGCAAGGTGTGTCTGTTTCTTCATTGTTATTGTCCTGTGAGAATTTGAGACCTGGCTGGCAGTAAGGCTGGCTGATCCGGTTTGCTTATTGGAAGACGGCGTTGGGATTGTCCAGACTGTCGGAACCTTCAAAGGCGACCTGATCGAGCCCCAGAACCTTGACCACACGTTCGATCGTGCGGGTCTGGTCGATCAGCCCGTTGACCCCGCCCATGATCAGCGCCTCGCCGCCTGCATTGCCGCGCTCCAGCATCTGGTCATAGGCAAAACCGGCTTCGGCCGCGGTCTTGATCCGCCCCAGCGCCAGCATCGTTGAGCTCAGCTTTTCGCGCATTTCTGTGTCCAGCGCCGGGTCGGTCTCTGCGACCAGATCGGAGAGCGAGGGGCCGGAAACCAGCGTGCCGTCAACACTGACATATTCACCCAGATAGGTGCTCTGCACGCCAAGCCCGTCGTAGTAATGGCTGTTGTGGGTGTTGTCGGAAAAACAGTCATGCTCTTCTTCGGGGTCGTTCAGCATCAGGCCAAGGCGCATCCGCTCGCCCGCCTGCTCGCCATAAGACAGCGAGCCCATGCCGGTCAGCATCGCGGCAAGCCCTGCGTTCTCGTCTTCCAGCAGCGCGGTTCTGGCGGCGCCGCCATCGGCCCATTGTGCGGCCATCCACTCCAGATCCGAGACCAGCAGATCGGTGGCGGCAACCAGATATTCGGCGCGGCGGTCGCAATTGCCATTGGTGCAGTCTTCGCCCATCGCATAATCGGTCCAGGGGCGGTTGCCGGCACCCGCGTCATGGCCGTTCAGGTCCTGACCCCAAAGCAGGAATTCGATGGCGTGGTAGCCGGTGGCCACATTGGCCTCGATCCCGTCGGCCTCGTGCAGGGTTTCGCCCAGCAGTTCGGGGGTGATGGTGCTGGCATCCACCTCGGTCCCGGACAGGGTGAAGGTCGGGTTCGCGATGACGTTCAGCGCGGCCAGCCCGTTTTCGTCCGATGGCCCGCCATAGCTGGCATCGACATAATCAATCAGCCCTTCATCCAGCGGCCAGGCATTCACCTTGCCTTCCCAGTCGTCGACGATGGCATTGCCGAAACGGTAGACCTCGGATTGCTGATAGGGCACCCGCGCCGCCAGCCAGGCCTGCCGCGCCCGGGTCAGGCCCATCGCCGAGGGGGCGTCCAGAAAGCTGGCAACAGCCTCCTGCAGGCGCTGGGCGGTGGTCAAACTGTCCGCGTATTTCGCCGCTGCGATATCGGCATAGGTCTCGATCACCTCGGCCTTCTCGACAGCCAGGACCGGAGTGGCGCAGATCAGCAAAGCAACGGTGGAAAGAAGTGTGGAACGTTTCATCGGAATGTCCTTTTGGTATCTGGGTCTGCCGTCCACCTGTTGACGGCAGGTTGGTAAGGGCTGGCTGGCCCCTTTTATACCCGAGCGAATTGATAAGGAAATAGTATCCGAGGAAAAAACTAGGATAAAGCGGCCGGACGCCACGCGATCCATCGTCGCAGCCTTTTGGCAGGGCATGAAAAAGGGCGCCGAAGCGCCCCTTTCCGATCAGATACGAAGGGCGGTCAGGCCGCCGCCTCAGCCTTTGGCCCGAAGCGGCCATAGAAGGTCTGGTTCTTCTCGGCCATCTCGCGCAGCAGGTCGGGGCATTTGAAGCGGGGGCCGAATTTGGCCTCCAGCTGGTCGCAGCGTTCCGCCGCATAGGGTGTGCCGATCATGTCCAGCCAAGAGAAAGGCCCGCCCGACCAGGGGGCAAAGCCCCAGCCCAGGATCGCGCCCACGTCACCCTCGCGGATGTCCATCAGCACGCCTTCCTCCAGCGCGCGCACGGCTTCCAGCACCTGCACGAACATCAGCCGGTCCTGGATTTCCTGCAAGTCAGGCTGTTCCTCGGCCAGCGGGTATTTGTCGTGGATGCCCTTCCAATAGCCCAGGCGCTTGCCCTTTTCGTCATAGTCGAAATAGCCCGCCTTGGCCTTGCGGCCCAGACGGCCCAGGTCTTCCATCCAGACGATCAGGTCGTCGGCCTCGGAGGCGGGGTATTCGTTGCCCATGGCCGCCTTGGTGGCGCGCATGATCTTGGTCGCCAGATCGACGGAAGTTTCATCGCCCAGCTGCACCGGCCCCACGGGGAAGCCCAGCAATTGCGCGGCGTTGTCGATCAGCACGGGGGCCACGCCCTCGGTGATCATGCGGTTCGCCTCGCCGCCATAGGGGATGATGCAGCGGTTGGCATAGAAGAACCGCGCGTCGTTGACCACGATCGGCGTCTTGCGGATCTGGCGCACATAGTCGAGCGATTTGGCCACCGCACGGTCGCCGGTCTTCTCGCCCTTGATGATCTCCACCAGCGCCATGCGTTCCACGGGGCTGAAGAAGTGGATGCCGATGAACTGCTCAGGACGGCTCGATGCCTGGGCCAGCCCGGTGATCGGCAGGGTCGAGGTGTTGGAGGCAAAGATGCAATCCTCCGGGATCACGGCCTCGACCTTCCGGGTCATTTCGGCCTTCACCGATGGGTCCTCGAACACCGCTTCGATGATCAGGTCACAACCCTTGAGCTGCTCCAGATCCGGTGTGGCGGTGATCAGGCCAAGGGCGGCTTCCTTCTTCTCCGGCGTGGATTTGCGGCGCGCGATGCCCTTGTCGAAATAGGCGGCGGCATATCCCTTGCCCTTGTCGGCGGCTTCCTGATCGCGGTCGATCAGCACCACCTCGATCCCCGCCTGGGCAGAGACCAGCGCGATGCCCGCACCCATCATGCCCGCACCCAGCACGCCCAGCTTCTTCACCCGCTGGTCCGCAACGCCTTCGGGGCGCACAGCACCTTTCTCCAGCGCTTCCTTGTTCAGGAACAGCGACCGGATCATCGCCGAGGACGAAGGGTTCATCAGAACGGAAGTGAACCAGCGCGCCTCGATCTTCAGCGCGGTATCGAAATCGACCAGCGCGCCCTCGTAAACCGCCGACAGCAGCGCCTTGGCGGCGGGATAGACGCCCTTGGTATTGGCATTGACCATCGCGGAAGCGCCCACGAAAGTCATGAAACCCGCCGGGTGATAGGGCGCGCCGCCGGGCATCTTGTACCCCTTGGCATCCCAGGGCTTGACCAGATCGGCGTCCTTGGCATTCAGCACCCATTCCCTGGCCGCAGCCACCGGGTCATCGGCGACCTCGTCGATCAGGCCCGCCTTCACGGCAGCCTCGGGGGCGACCATCTTGCCTTCCAGCAGGAAGGGGGAGGCGGCCATCGCGCCCAGCTTGCGCGAGACACGGGTGGTGCCGCCGGCACCGGGGAAGATGCCGACCATGATTTCCGGCAGGCCGATGCGCGCCTTGGGGTTGTTGGCGGCAAAGATGCGGTGGGTGGCCAGCGGCAGCTCCAGCCCGATGCCCGCAGCCGTGCCGGGCAGGGCGGCGGCGATGGGTTTGCCCCCCGTCAATTTCTTGGGGTCCATGCCCGCGCGCTCGATCTTGCGCAGCAGGGCATGCATTTTCATCGTGCCCTCGAACAGGCCCCTGGCCGGGTCATCGCCCGCGTCCTGCTTCATCTTGGCCAGCAGGTTCAGGTCCATGCCGCCAGCAAAGGAGCCTTCCTTGCCGGAGGTGATCACGATGCCCTTCACGGCGTCGTCGGCCAGGGCGGTGTCGATCAGCGCGTCCAACTCGCTCAGCCCGTCGATGGACATCACGTTCATGGATTTGCCGGGCACGTCCCAGGTGATGATGGCGACGCCGTCGGCGTCAGTCTTCATGGTGAAATCGGTCATTTGGTCTCTCCCTTTTTGGGGTATGGGGTGCCATCGAGATGGGTGAAACCCTGTGGCGTCGCCAGCAGGTCCAGATCGGGATAATGGCAGATGTCGTCTTCGGCACGGGTGCCGACAATCAGATAGGTTGCGGGTTCATCGCTGTGGTTGCGCAGGCAATGCGCGGTGCGGTCGCCCGCCTTCCAGCAGCAGGCGTCGCCCGGTTGCAGCGCGGTTTCCTTGCCGTCCTCGACCACGGTCAGCGCACCGGACAGCAGGTACAGGAATTCGTCTTCCTTCTCGTGCCAGTGCATCTGCGAGGATTGCTTGCCCGGAAGCAGGGTCTCCAGCGCGACGCCGAACTGGGTCAGCCCGCCGGCATCGCCGAAGTTGAGATAGCTGAGGAACCCCCGCCCCAGGTTGAAGGGGTCGGGATAGCTCGACTGGGCTTCGGTCCCGGGAACGCTGCCTGCGCGCAGGATCATGTCACACCCGCTCGATGATGGTGGCGGCGCCCATGCCGGAGGCAATGCAGAGCGTGGCCAGACCCACCTGCTTGTCGCTGCGCTCCAACTCGTCCAGCAGAGTGCCGATGATCATCGCGCCGGTGGCCCCCAGCGGGTGACCCATGGCGATGGCGCCGCCGTTCACGTTGACCTTGTCGTGATCCACGTCAAAGGCCTGCATGAAGCGCAGCACGACCGAGGCGAAGGCTTCGTTCACCTCGAAAAGGTCGATGTCGCCGATGGTCATGCCATTGTCCTTGAGGATCTTTTCGGTCACCGGAACCGGGCCGGTCAGCATGATGGTGGGGTCGGTGCCGATCTTGGCGGTGGCACGGATGCGGGCGCGGGGCTTCAGCCCGTATTTCTCGCCGAATTTCTTGTTGCCGATCAGCACGGCCGCCGCACCGTCCACGATGCCCGAAGAGTTCCCGGCATGGTGGATGTGGTTGATCTTTTCCAGATGCGGATATTTCAGCATCGCGACCTTGTCGAAACCGGGCATGACCTCGCCCATGGCCTGGAAAGCGGGGTTCAGGCTGCCGAGGCTCTGCATGTCGGTTTCCGGGCGCATGTATTCGTCGCGGTCCAGGATGGTCAGCCCGTTCTGGTCGCGGATGGTGATGACGGAATTGTCGAAACGCCCCTCTTTCCAGGCCTTTGCCGCGCGCTGCTGGCTGGCAATCGCCAGCTGGTCTGCGTCATCGCGCGAAAACCCGTATTCGGTTGCGATGATGTCGGCGGAAATGCCCTGCGGGACAAAATAACCCTCCATCGCGATGGAAGGATCGACGGCAATCGCCGCCCCGTCGCTGCCCATCGCCACACGGCCCATCATTTCGACACCGCCCGCGATATAGCCCATGCCGGCACCGCCCCTGATCTGGTTGGCGGCCAGGTTCACCGCCTCCATCCCGCTGGCGCAGAACCGGTTGATGGCGAGGCCGGGAATACGCTCATCCAGGTCGGATGCCAGCACGGCAGTGCGTGCCAGACAGCCGCCCTGTTCCATCACCTGGGTCACATTGCCCCAGATCACGTCCTCCACGGCATGGCCATCGAGGTTGTTGCGCTCCTTGACGGCGTTCAGCGTCTGGGAGGACAGGCGCAGCGCCGTGACCTCGTGCAGCGCGCCGTCCTTGCGGCCCTTGCCACGGGGGGTGCGCAGGGCGTCATAGATATAGGCTTCGGTCATGGTGGTATCTTCCTTTCTCAGGCGCGGTCAGCGGGGCTGCCGGGCATCAGGTCGTAGGGGGCTTTCCAGCCCGGTTGTTCGGACAGACGCGTCAGCCACGCGTCGATGTTGGGCCAGGCAGAGCGGTCAAAGCCGAAGGGCTCGGGGTAATAGAGGTAGCCGCAGCAGGTCAGGTCGGCATTGGTCACGCCGTCGCCCACGATCCAGTCGCGGCCCGCCAGATGTGCGTCAAGCACCGCATAAGCAGCCTTGAGACGGCCAAGCATGAAACCGATGACTTCTGCCGGGCGCTTGTCCTCGGGCAGGAAGTTCATCAGGAACCGGGTCATCCCGGCCTGCGAGCTGAGCTTGTGGTTGTCCCACAGCACCCAGCGCAGGATCTCGCGCCGTTCTGCCGCGTCGCGGCCACCGAACTTGCCGGTTTTCTCGGAGATGTAATCCTGGATCACGCCGGATTGGGTCAGCCGGACATCGCCGTCGATCATCACCGGCGCCTCACCCATGATGTTGAGATCATTGCGGAATTCGGGCGAGCGGCCCTGGCCGCCAAAGAAGTCCACCTTGACCGGTTCCCAGTCGAGGCCGGACAGTTCCAGCGCCAGCGCGGCCTTGTAGCTGTGGCCCGATTCGCCAAAGCAATGGAGTTTGATCGTCATCTGCTGTCTCTCCTGTTTCCGGGGCCGGACCGGGGGTTTCACACCCCCGGACCCCCGTGGGAATATTTATGACCAAAAAGAGCAGGTGCCCGTGCGTCAGAGCGCCCGCGCGATCAGCTCCTTCATGATTTCGTTGGTGCCGCCATAGATGCGCTGGATGCGGGCGTCGGTCCACATTTCGCCAATCGCGTATTCCTGCATGAAGCCGTAGCCGCCATGCAGTTGCAGGCATTCGTCCAGCACCTCGCCCTGGGTGTCGGTCAGCCAGTATTTCGCCATCGCGGCGCGGTCCACGGTCAGCTCACCGCGCAGGTGCTCCGCGATGCAGGTGTCAAGAAAGGCTCGCCCCACGGCGGCCTTGGTCTTGCATTCCGCCAGTTTGAACCGGGTGTTCTGGAACTGGGTCAGCGGCCCGCCAAAGGCTTCGCGCTCCTTGCAATATCTGATCGTCAGATCGACGGCCCCCTCCATCGAGCCCACAGCCTCGCAGCCGATGATCAGCCGTTCCTGCGGAAGCTGCTGCATCATCTGGTAAAAGCCCTTGCCCTCTTCCTGGCCCAGGATGTTTTCGGGTGGGATTTCCACGTTGTCGAAGAAGAGCTCCGAGGTATCCGAGGCATGTTTGCCGATCTTTTCCAGGTTGCGGCCGCGCTGGAACCCCGCTGCGCCCTCGGTTTCAAGCACCACCAGCGAGACCCCTTTGGAACCTTCCTTCGGGTCCGTCTTGGCCGCGACGATGATCAGATTGGCATGCTGACCATTGGTGATGAAGGTTTTTTGCCCCGACAGCCGATAGGCGTTGCCGTCGCGGATCGCCTTGGTCTTGATCCGCTGCACGTCGGACCCGGCGGAGGGTTCGGTCATTGCCAGCGCGCCCACCATCTCGCCCGAAACCATTTTGGGCAGCCAGCGTTTCTTTTGTTCTTCGGTGCCATAGGCCAGGATGTAATGCGCCACGATGCCTGAGTGGATGCCATTGCCCCAGCTGGCCAGATTGGCCCGGGCGCTTTCGATCAGGATCGCCGCCTCATGGCCGAAGTCGCCCCCCGCGCCGCCGTATTCCTCGGGGATGGAGGGGCAGAGCAGGCCCAGTTCGCCTGCCTGCGCCCAGGTCTCGCGGTCCATCTCGCCCTGCTTGCGCCACTTCTCGAACTTCGGGGCCCATTCGGTGGTGATGAAGGACGCGGCCATATCCGCGATCATCCTGTGTTCGTCCGTCATCCAGTTGGATGATGTCGTGCTCATGTCGTTCATGATCCCTCCCCAGGTCTGTCTTGTCGGCTCAGCGCTTGCGGTCGTCGAGTTCGGCGTTGAAGAGCCTCAGCCGCGCGATCAGGTTTTCCTCGTTGATTACGCTGCCGAAGTTCTCGAACAGGAATGAAAGCGCCTCGCCCTCGTCAAGCCCCGCCTCGCTGCTGAATTTCTTCAGCCGCCTGTACCCGTCCTCCGTCATGGCGACGGGAAAGCGGCGGGTCAGGCGGAAGCGTTTCGGCATCTTAACCTCTTGTTAATAATCAAGGTTTCGCGGCGAAACCGGGGTTCAGAAGTTCGCGGCCTCCAGTGCCATCACCGTATCCGCGCCGGACTGGATGCGGGTCAGGTGCAGCGCCGTGGCAGGCAGTTGCCGCGCCATGTAGTAGCGCCCGGTGGCCAGTTTCGTCTCGTAGAATGAAGCGTCACCCTTGCCCTCCGCAAGCGCCTTCTTGGCTGCCAAGCCCATTTTCGCCCACATCAGCCCGAGGCAGACATGCCCGAACATGTGCATGAAGTCATTGGAGCCGGCGAGCGCGTTGTTGGGGTTCTTCATGCCGTTCTGCATGAAGTACATGCCCGCCTGTTGCAGGTCCTTGCTGGCCGCCTTGAGCGGATCGAGGAAACCCGCATCATATTCCGCGTCCTGACCGGCGTTCTCCTTGATGAAACCTTTCACCATGTCGAAGAAGGCCATGACGTGCTTGCCACCGTCCTGCGCCAGCTTGCGGCCCACGAGGTCCAGCGCCTGCACGCCGTTGGCCCCCTCATAGATCATCGCGATCCGGGCATCGCGGGTGAACTGCGACATGCCCCATTCCTCGATATAGCCATGCCCGCCATAGACCTGCTGGGCCTTCACGGTCATGTCGTAACCCTGATCGGTCAGGAAGCCCTTGATCACCGGCGTCAGCAGCGAGACGAGGCCGTCCGCGTCCTTGTCGCCCGCGCGGTGCGCCGCGTCGATCATGGTGGCGCCCCAGAGGATGAAGGCGCGCGCGCCCTCGGCAAAGCTTTTCTGATCCATCAGGCTGCGGCGGATGTCGGGATGCACGATCAGCGGATCGGCGGGTTTGTCGGGGGCTTGCGCACCTGTCACCGCGCGGCCCTGCAGGCGGTCCTTGGCGTATTCCAGCGCGTTCTGATAGGCAACCTCGGCCTGTGCCAGCCCCTGCATGCCCACGCCCACACGGGCCTCGTTCATCATGGTGAACATGGCGCGCATGCCCTTGTGTTCCTCGCCCAGCAGGAAACCGGTGGCGCCGTCATAGTTCATCACGCAGGTGGAATTGCCGTGGATGCCCATCTTTTCCTCGATGGAGCCGACGGCGACGCCGTTGCGCTCACCCAGAGAACCGTCCTCGTTCACCATGAATTTCGGCACGATGAAAAGCGACACGCCCTTGATCCCCTCCGGGCCGCCTTCGATCTTGGCCAGCACCAGGTGGATGATGTTCTCGGCCATGTCGTGTTCACCGGAAGAGATGAAGATCTTCTGGCCGGTGATCTTGTAGGAGCCATCGTCCTGCGGGGCCGCCTTGGTGCGCATCAGGCCCAGGTCGGTGCCGCAATGCGGTTCGGTCAGGTTCATCGTGCCGGTCCAGTCGCAGGCGACCATTTTCGGCAGATAGGTGTCTTTCTGCGCGTCCGTGCCATGCGCCAGGATGGCAGAGGCGGCACCATGGGTCAGACCCTGATACATGGTGAAAGCCTGGTTCGCAGAGGAGAACATCTCGCCCACTGCGGTGCCCACGACATAGGGCATGTTCTGCCCGCCGTATTGTTCCGGCATGTCCAGACCCGGCCAGCCGCCTTCCTTGACCTGCTCGAAGGCTTCCTTGAAGCCCTTGGGCGTATAGACGACGCCGTTTTCCAGCCGGCAGCCTTCCTTGTCGCCCACCACGTTCAGCGGGGCCAGAACGCCGGAGGTCAGCTTGCCCGCTTCTTCGAGGATGGCAGAGGTGAAATCGGCTTCCAGCTCATCATAGCCGGGGATGCTGCTGCCGGTCACGTTCAGCACATCATGCAGGACGAATTGCAGGTCTTTGACGGGGGGGGTGTAGCTTGGCATGGGGTTCTCCCTAAAACGCGTGTCGGTGGGGCAGGGCGCCTATTCGGCGGCCTTGCGGGATTGGGTCATGGAGGCAATCATCTTTTCCCCCCATTTCAACTGATCTTTCAGGTCGTCGATGGCCTCGTTCAGCTCATCGCGCTGCGCTTCCATGTCAGCAAGCCGGGCACGCGCGATCTCATAGGTCCGCGCGATCTGGGTCTGCTGCTGGTCGCCCATGTGATAGAGGTCCAGCAACTGGCGGATTTCCTCCAGCGAGAAGCCAAAGCGCTTGCCGCGCAGGATCAGCTTCAGCCGCGCGCGGTCCCGCTTGGTGAACAGGCGCTTCTGGCCCTCCCGGATCGGGAAAAGCAGTTCCTTGGCCTCGTAAAAACGCAGAGTGCGCGGGGTGACATCATAGGTGTCGCACATCTGGCGAATGGTCAGCGTATCTGTTGTCATCATCTCTGCTCTCATCAGAAAACCATCACGTTGATTTTGATCTGGGGATACAGAAAGTCTCTTACAACAGAGGTTGACGTTTACGTAAGTCATACGTCACGTCACTTTCGTTTCCGGACAGGCGGCAAGCCGCTGCAATGCCGGGCAACTGTCTTTGCCCCTGTTAAATTGGGGTTTGACGACAGTTTTCAATCTACTTATGTCGCAAAATCTTGTAGAATAGCGCAAGGATCGCGAGGATCTATGTCCCAGACAACGGTCAGGAGTTTCGTAAAGGACTGCGCGGCTGCATCGGATGCCGCGTGTCTCTGGCGGACCATTGTCGCGTTTTTCCACAATTGTGGCATAGAGATGGTCAGCTATCATCTGGACAACGCCGAGGACCTTCCGGGGGGGCGAACGGGCTTTGTCGAGGATGGATTCCCCGAAGAATGGATCTGCGAATACATCGACTCGAATCTGCAGGTCATCGACCCGATACCCGGACTTGCGGCCAGATTGTCCCGGCCTTTCCTGTGGTCCGAGATCGAGAAACTCGCCAATCTGACCGAGCAGGAAGCAGATTTCATACGCCGGCGGAAGGCATCCGACTTTGGCGACGGGATCGCGCTTCCGGTGTTTGGCCCGAAGGGGCGCAACGCGTATTTCGGACTCGGGTTTGGAAAATCGGTTGTCACGGTCCGGCCCGAAAACACCTTCGAGATGCAATGCGTGGCACAGATCGCACATCTCCGGTTCTGCGAATTGATAGAGGACACGCTGCGCAACATCGATCTTTCCCCCCGGGAGCTGGAAATACTGCGCTGGATGGCACGGGGCAAAAGCAACAGCGTGATTGCCGAAATTCTGGGCATTTCAAGGCATACGGTTGACACCATAGGCCGCAGACTATTTGACAAATTGGATGTTAACGATCGCACGACCGCAGCCATCAAAGGGCTCGGGTCGGGACTTTTGCAAATTAAAGAACTTGATATCGTGTAGCGCATTCGCGTGACGTGACCCGCGCGTTTGCCACGGCTATCTGACCCGTCCATGCGCTATGCTGCACATGCAGCATGCACTGCGAAAGGCTCCTAAATGAACGATTCCGCGAAATCCCTTCCCACATGTGATCCCCGTGAACGTCTGTTGGAAGCGGCCAAGCTGGTAGAAGACGCTGCTTACGACCTGGCGTCATCGCATTCCAGCGGGCTGGTGTCGGAATTGATCGTGATCGCCGCAGAGATGGACCGAATCGCAAAAGTCATCGCGCCCGCCGACCGCCTGCAGGATGAAGGGGTCAAAACCTGATCCGACGGGGACTGAGCCGCGGATCAAGGGGTCGAAAACCTTTGATTAATGGATCCTCACCCTAAGCGCTTCTCTTTTCCAGCTCTCCGACGGTGTCATCGTGCAGGCGCTGCAATTCGGCCATGGCCTCATCCAGTTGCGCGCGCTGCTCTGCCAGTTCCTTGAGCTGCCGCTCCGAGGCCGTCACCCAAGCGCGCATCTGCGCCTCGGTTCCTTCCTTTTCGTAGATCAGCAGCCACTGCCGGATGCCCTCTAGGGAAAAACCGAACTTGCGGCCGCGCAGGATCAGTTTCATCCGCGCGCATTCCCTGGGGCTGTAAAAGCGTGACCGCCCTTCGCGTTCCGGCTGCAGCAGTTCGATGTATTCATAGTAACGCAGCGTGCGTGGTGTGACGTCGAACCGTGCACACATCTGTTTGAAGGTCAGTCTTTCTTCGGCCATCATCAATCTCCCGCAGCGCAAGCTAGGATGATGCCGTGCCAAGCGCAACAGGTGGTCTTGTCCTTTGCGTGTCACCAGCCGATAACGGTGCCCGAAAGAGGGGCCGATGACGGACAAATTGAAACAAGCCAACCAGTTCATCCGCGCCCTGCCGCATGCGCGCGCGCTCGGGATGGAGTTGCAATCTCTGGAAATGGGAACCGCGATCATCTCCATGCCCTATGCCGAGAGGCTGATCGGTGACCCCAAGACAGGCGTTGTGCACGGCGGCGCCGTGTCGGCGCTGATGGATACGGCCTGCGGCGCTGCGGTGATGAGCCATCCCAGCAATCCGGCGGGCACCGCAACCATTGATCTGCGCATCGAATACCTGCGGGCCGCCACGCCCGGGCAGACGATCACCACCGAAGCCACCTGTTACCATGTCACCCGCTCCGTGGCCTTTGTGCGGGCCACCGCCCATGACGAGGACCGCGCGACGCCCGTGGCCATGGCCACAGGGACCTTCACGGTGGAGGGGCGCAAATGACCCGGCGTCCCGGACCTGAACCGGTTCAGATCGTCAAACAGCGCCGCGATGCCGTCTTGCGCGCCCTGGTCGAGGGGGTGCCCTATGTGCAGTTCATGGGCATCACCTTTGAACGCCGGGGCGATGAGCTGACGGGGATCATGCCCTACAAGGACGATCTGATCGGCAATCCGATCCTGCCCGCGCTGCATGGCGGTGCCACAGCGGCGTTTCTGGAGGTCACGGCGATCATCACGCTGAGCTGGGCCTTTATCTGGGAGGATATGGAAAGCGGCGCGCTGGATGTCAGCGACCTGAGCCATGTGCATCTGCCGCGCCTGCCCAAGACCATTGATTTCACCGTCGACTACCTGCGCTCCGGCCTGCCGCGCGACGCCTATGCCCGCGCCCGGATCAACCGCTCGGGGCGGCGCTATGCCAGTGTCCACGTCGAAGGCTGGCAGGACAACCGGGAACGGATGTTCGCCCAGGCGACAGGCCATTTCGTGATGCCGCAGCGCAAGGGGTGACGTGACAGATCCGATTTCCGACGGCGAGGTGCGCGCGATCAAGGCAGGTGCGCTGGCGCCCCGCGATGTGGTCACACATCGGCGCGTGCTGAACATCGCGCTGCCCATCGTCATCTCCAATGCCACCGTGCCCCTGCTGGGGGCGGTGGATACCGGGGTGGTGGGACAGATCGGGCTGGCCGCGCCGGTGGGGGCGGTGGGGCTGGGCGCGATTATCCTTTCCGCCTTTTACTGGGTCTTCGGGTTCCTGCGCATGGGGACCACCGGATTGACCGCGCAGGCAACCGGCAACGGTGACGAGGCCGAGGTGGCCGCCCTGCTGACGCGCGGGTTGCTGGTGGGCCTCGGGGCCGGTCTGGTTGTGGTGGCTCTGCAGTTGCCGCTGTTCTGGGCGGCCTTCCTGGTCTCTCCGGGCACCGAGGAGGTCGAGGGCCTCGCGCGGTCCTATATGGCCATCCGCATCTGGTCGGCCCCGGCGGCCATCGCGCTTTATGCCATCACCGGATGGCTGATCGCACAGGAGCGCACCCGGGCGGTGCTGGTGATCCAGTTGGTGATGAACGGGCTGAACATCGGTCTGGACCTGTGGTTCGTGCTGGGGCTGGAATGGGGTGTGCAGGGCGTGGCCCTTGCCACTTTCATCGCGGAATGGACCGGGGCGATGCTTGGCCTGTGGTTCTGCCGCGCGGCCTTCCGGGGGCCGGGCTGGCGCAACTGGCTGCAGGTTTTCAACCGGTTGAAATGGGTTCAGATGGTGCGGTTGAACACCGATATCCTGATCCGGTCGCTGCTGCTGGAGGCGATGTTTGTCTCTTTCATGTTTCTTGGGGCCGGGTTGGGTGATGTGACGCTGGCGGCCAATCAGGTGCTGCTGCATTTCCTGATGATCACCTCCTACGGGCTGGACGGTTTCGCCTTTTCGGCGGAGGCTTTGGTGGGCAAGGCCATGGGCGCGCGGCAGCGCGCTGTCCTGCGCCGCAGCGCGATGCTGAGCATGGGCTGGGCCTTTGCCACTTCGGCGCTGGTCATGGTGGTTTTTGCGCTGGCCGGGCCGCAGATCATCGACCTGATGGTCAAGGCACCGGAGGTGCAGCAGATGGCGCGGGTCTTTTTGCCCTATGTCGTTGTCCTGCCCCTGATCGCCTGCGGGGCCTTCATGCTGGACGGGGTCTTTATCGGGGCCACGCGGTCGCGGGACATGCGCAACATGATGGCGATCAGTTTCGGCATCTACGTGGGGGCGGTGACCCTGCTGCTGCCCGCCATCGGCAATCATGGTCTCTGGGCAGCGATGCTGATTGCCTTCGTGGCGCGGGCCGTGACCCTTGGGCTGCGCTATCCCGCGCTTGAACGGGCGGCGGCTTAGAGCGCCCCGCCTTGAATTTGTATCGCCGATACCCTGCCGCGCTGCGCGCTCTCGGGACATCGGCGATATGGCGTGTATCAGGTAAAAGGCGGGACGCTGTAGGCGATTTTTGAAAAAATCGCCGCCGGAATTTTGCAAAATTCCGCAGCGCGCGTCAGAGCAGGTCCTGCACGGCCTCGGGCGGGCGACCGATCACCGCACGGTTGCCTGAAAATACGATGGGCCGCTCGATCAGGACCGGGTTCTGCGCCATGGCCGACAGCAGCGCCGTTTCCGGCGTCTCGCTGTTCAGGCCAAGCTCCTTGCAGGCCTTCTCTCCCTTGCGCAGCATGTCGCGCAGGGAGGACAGCCCCAGCGCCCTGCGGGCCGCGTCGATCTCGGCCTCGGTCGGTGCGTCATCAAGGTAGCGGCGGATGGTGACCTCGGTGCCGCTCTGCTCGATCAGCGCCAGGGTCTGGCGGGATTTGGAGCAGCGCGGGTTGTGCCAGATGGTGATCATAGCCAGTCTCCTCTGCGACTGCCGACGGCATCGGCCACCTGGTCAAACCCGTCCCGGGCCAGCAGGGCGTCAAGGCCGCGGGCGATTTCGCCGACCAGGCCAATGCCGCCGTAGACCAGGGCGGTGTAAAGCTGCACCGCGCTGGCACCTGCACAGATCTTGGCATAGGCCTGTTCGGCCGAGCCGACACCGCCGACCCCGATCAGGGGGATATCGGTGAGGGTGGAGAGCCGGGCCAGCACCCGGGTCGATTTTTCGAACAGCGGCGCGCCAGACAGGCCGCCCGCCTGCTGCGCATGGGCCGAGCGCAACCCGTCGCGGCCCAATGTGGTGTTGGTTGCGATGATCGCCGAGATGCCCGCGGCATTTGCCACCTCGGCCACATCGGCGATTTCCGCCTCCGACAGGTCCGGCGCGATCTTGAGGAAGACAGGCGTCGCGCCGCGCACCTCCATCACCCCGTCCAGAAGGGCCGCAAGCGCGGCCTTGCCCTGCAGGTCGCGCAGCTTTTCGGTATTGGGAGAGGAGACGTTTACGGTGGCAAAATCGACATGGTTGCGGGCCGCGATCATGACCCGGGCAAAATCATCCGCGCGGTCCGTGCTGGTCTTGTTCGCGCCGAGGTTCAGGCCAACCGGAATGCCAGCGCCGCGCCGCGCAAGCCTGCCACAGATGGCATCGGCGCCTTCGTTGTTGAAGCCGAAGCGGTTGATGGCAGCGGCGTCTTCGCTCAGCCGGAACAGGCGGGGGCGCGGGTTGCCCGGCTGCGGCAGGGGGGTGGCGGCCCCGATTTCGATAAAGCCGAACCCGGCGCGTGACAGCGGGGCGACGGCGGTGCCGTTCTTGTCGAATCCTGCCGCCAGCCCGACAGGGTTGGGCAGGTACATGTCGGCAAGGGTGGTTTGCAGCCGTGGCGTGGTGACCGGGCCGGGGCTGGGGGCCAGGTTGCAGCGCAGCGCCCGCAGGGCAAGCCCATGGGCCACTTCCGGGTCAAGCCGATGCAGCGCGCCGAGCCCCAGACGCTCGATCAGCGACATCATGCAAAGCCATCCCGGGTGGCAAGCGGGGTGCTGCGGATCAGCCGCGAACTGCGGACAGCGGCCTGCCGGTGGATGACCGCGCGCTGATATTCGGGGTCCGAGACCATCGCCAGAAAGGCATGGGCATTGGGGTAGGCCGCGATGAACATCGCATCCCAGTTCTCATCCTGGGGGCCGATGAGGGTCATGTCGAACTGGCCCCGCCACAGGATGCTGCCCCCCACGCGCGCCAGAACCGGGGCCGAATGCCTGCCGTAAAGCGCATAGGCCTGCGCCCCGGTCAGCCCGTCCCGGGCCAGCTCGTGATCGCCGGGGTAATTCGCCAGATCGTTGAAGGCCACGAGGTTGAGCATGTTGAGCGGCGCATCGCGGTCCAGCGCCTTGAAGGCGTCGAACTGGGCGCGGTCCGGGTCGATGAAATCGCTCATTGGCCGGCCTCCTCCAGACCTGCGGGGAACTGGTGGCGCCCGTCAAGGATCGGCAGCGGCTGCGCCCAGACCACATCTTCCATGGTCATGCGGCGGTAGAGATGCGGAAACAGCGCCCCGCCGCGCGAGGGTTCCCATTTCAGCGCCTCACCTGCAGCTGTCGCGTCCACCGCGACCAGCATCAGCCCTTCGGCCCCGGCGAAATACTTCGCTGCCGTCTCTTCGACCTGTGCGGCGGTCGAGAAATGCACATAGCCATCGGCGATGTCGATGGGCGCCCCATCGGTGCTGCCGGCCTGGCGCAATGTGGTCCATTGGTCGGCCAGAAATATCTTGAAAATCAACATGAGGCAGTCATGCCCCGGCAGTCAACGCGGGTCAAGGCGGGTCGGACCCTCGCAACCACCTGGATGTGCTCCTGCCGTCGGATTTGAGTATTTGGGGCTTAAAGAAGTCCGGTTTTCTCTTCTTTTTGCCAAAAATACGCGGTCCGGACCCCAATGCCCGCGCTTCATCGGGAACAGAGCAGGGCATTGCCGCCGGCGTCGCTTGACCCAACGGCATGCCGCGCACAAGCGCTTTGACAGTCGCAAGGGCGCAGGCCACCATGCTGCCATCTGTTCCAACTGGGGAAAAGCAATGAAACGATTCTTGACAAGCGTTGCAGCGCTGGGCCTGACGGCCGGTGCGGCTGCCGCCGACTATCAGCTTACCATTCTTCACACCAATGACTTTCACGCGCGGTTCGAGCCGATCAGCAAATATGACGGTCCCTGTGGTGCCGAAGACAATACCGCAGGCGACTGCTTTGGCGGTTCCGCCCGGCTGATGACAGCGATCACCGAGGCCCGTGCGCGGTCCAACAACTCGATCCTGGTGGATGGCGGCGACCAGTTTCAGGGGACGCTGTTCTATACCTATTACAAGGGCGCGCTGGCGGCCGAGATGATGAACAAGATGGGCTATGACGCGATGACGGTGGGCAACCACGAATTCGACGACGGGCCCGAGGTTCTGAAAGGCTTCATGGACACGATCGACTTTCCGATCCTGATGTCCAACGCCGATGTCTCGGCGGAGCCGCTGCTTGCGGGCAAGCTGCCGAAATCCACCATCATCGAAAGGGGCGGTGAAAAGCTGGGCCTGATCGGGCTGACGCCGGAAGATACGGATGAGCTGGCAAGCCCCGGTGAGAACATCACCTTTTCCGACCCCGTTGCTGCGGTGCAGGGCGAGGTGGACAAGCTGACCGCCGAGGGCGTGAACAAGATCATCGTGCTGTCGCACTCCGGCTACGGCGTGGACCAGCGCGTTGCCGCTGAAACCACCGGCGTGGACGTGATTGTAGGCGGCCATTCCAACACGCTGCTGAGCAACACCAATGACCGTGCCGAGGGGCCATATCCGACCATGGTGGGCAATACCGCCATTGTGCAGGCCTATGCCTATGGCAAGTTCCTGGGCGAGCTGAACGTGACTTTCGACGATGAAGGCAATGTGACCGAGGCCAGCGGCGAGCCGCTGATCATGGATGCCGCGGTGACCGAGGACGAGGGCACTGTCGCGCGCATCAGCGAAGCGGCGGCACCGCTGGAGGAGATCCGCAGCAAGGTCGTTGCCCATACGGATGAAGCCATCGGCGGCGACCGCGAGGTCTGCCGGTCCCAGGAATGCACCATGGGCAACCTGATTGCCGACGCCATGCTGGCGCGGGTGGCCGATCAGGGCATTGACGTGGCGATCCAGAACGGCGGCGGCATCCGTGCCTCCATCGACGCGGGCGATGTGACCATGGGCGAGGTGCTGACGGTCCTGCCGTTCCAGAACACCCTGTCCACCTTCCAGGTGAGTGGTGAAACCCTGAAGGCGGCGCTGGAAAACGGTGTCAGCCAGGTCGAGGAAGGCGCGGGCCGTTTCCCGCAGGTTGCGGGCATCACCTTTGCCTTTGATGCCAGTGCCGAACCGGGCAGCCGGGTCAGCGACGTGATGGTCGGGGGGGAACCGCTGGACATGGGCAAGACCTATGGCGTGGTCTCCAACAACTATGTGCGCAACGGTGGCGACGGCTATGACATGTTCAAGTCGGCAATGAACGCCTATGACTTCGGCCCCGATCTGGCCGATGTGACCGCCGACTACCTGGCGGCGAATGCGCCCTACAAGCCCTATACCGACGGGCGCATAACGGTAAAGTAAGGCATAAGCCCTGAGTACGGAAAGGCGCGACCGGTCCCGGCCGCGCCTTTTCCTTTGCCTCCGGGCGCCGGACTTTTCGAAAAGTCCGGGCCGATTTTTTCAAAAAAATCGTCACCGCCCGGACGGCGGGGTCAGCGCGCGGCCTGTGCCGGTTCCGACGGCTGCTGCGCGGCCTCGGCCGTCTGCAGGGCAGAGGTGCGGCCCGCGTTGAGGGGCTGAAAGCTGGACTTCTCCGCATCGGCCACCGCCTCGCGCTTGGAGATCCGCCAGAGCGTGTAAAGGATCACTACCCCGTGCGAGACCGCCGTGGTCATGAACAGCGCGCGGATCCCGATCTCGGCCATGGCAAGGCCCGCCACCGTCGGCCCGATGATCGAGCCGATGCCGAAGGTCAGCAGCAGCCCGCCCGAGATCTGGATCGCCGTGCCGGGTTCGGCGTGGTCATTGGCATGGGCCACGATCACCGGATACATCGCATAGATCGAGCCGCCCAGCAGCGCGGCCAATGTCAGGTTCATCATCCGCCCCTGCGGGGCCAGCAGGATAAACCCAAGGTCGGCCACCAGCGCCAGCGCCGCCACGCCGACCAGCACCTTGCGGCGGTCCATCCTGTCGGACATCAGCCCCACGGGCATCTGGATGATGGCCCCCGCGAGGATCGGGATCGAGATGAAAAAGGACACCGCCGCCAGGACCAGCCCCACGTTCTGCGCATAGACCGCCGCCAGCGTGCCAAAGGCGGCGTTGGAGACACCAACCCAGAAGACCGCAAAGACCGCGACGGGCGAATTGCGCCACAGCGCCGCGAGGTTGAGCTTTACGGTGACCAGCGGCGCGGGGGAGGAGGAGGAGCTGAGCGCGGTCGGCACCAGCGCCATGCAATAGAAGATCGCCGCCAGGGCAAAGAACAGGAAGCCCGAGGGGTCCCCCACCGTCAGCATCAGTGATCCTGCCGTGCTCGCCGCGAGGTTGACCATTGTGTAGACCCCGAAAATGCGGCCACGGGTGTCCGGGGTGGATTGCTCGCTCAGCCAGCTTTCCACGATCATCGCCGCCCCGGCGAAGCAGAAACCGCAGACGCCGCGCAGCACGATCCAGGCCCAGGGGGTGATCTGGATGGCGCTGGCCAGCATGGAAATCGCCGCAATCGCGGCCATCGCGCCAAAGGCCCGGATGTGGCCCACCCGCGCCACCAGCGGCGGCGTCATGATGCAGCCCGACACATATCCCACGGCCCAGCCGGTGCCCAACAGCCCCAGCGAAATGGCCGAGAACCCTTCGATCGTGCCGCGCACGGGCAGGATCAACCCGTTGATTCCGCCTGCAAAGAGCAGGAAGGCGGAGCCAAGCAGAAGCGCGCTGACGGGCAGGAATTGTCTGATCATCACTTGATATCCTATGGCCAATTGCCCGAAGCTTGCCAGATATGCGCCGCCTTTTACAGGTGGGGTCTGCGATTATCCGGGCACCGCCGCTTTTGCAGGTTTTCGGGGCGCAGGACAGGCTCAAGGCCGGTGACGGCCGGAAAGGACAGCAGATGTGCGGACGGATTGCAGTGACCTTGCCCCATGATGCCATGGTGCGGCTCTTTGCGGCGACGCCGGCCAACAACCTGCCGAAGGTGCCGCAGTATAATGTCTGCCCGACGAACCAGGTCCATATTGTCACTGGCAGTGGCGGTGGGCCGCGAAGGCTGGGCGCGATGCGCTGGGGGTTCATCCCCCGATGGTACAAGAAACCGGGCGATGGTCCCTTGCTGATCAACGCCCGGGCCGAGACGATTGCCGAAAAGCCTGCCTTTGGCGCGGCGGCGCGGGAACGGCGGGGGCTTGTCGTGGCGTCAGGGTTCTATGAATGGACCAAGGATGCGGAAGGGGGGCGTGACCCCTGGTACATCACCCGGCGCGACGGGGCGCCCCTGGCCCTGGCCGCGATCTGGCAGGACTGGCGCGCGGAGACTGATGAGGGGCTGCGGACATGTGCGGTGGTGACCTGCGCCGCAAATGATCCGATGCGGGCGATCCATCACCGCATGCCGGTCATCATCGAGGCGGCGGACTGGCCGCTCTGGCTTGGCGAGGCGGGCAAGGGGGCGGCAACCCTGATGGTGCCCGCAGCCGATGATCTGCTGACCTGGCATCGGGTGGACCGTGCCGTCAATTCCAATCGCGCCGAAGGGCCGGAACTGATCGAAGAAATCTGAACGCAGAAAAGGGCCGCGTCACTGTCACGCGGCCCTTTGCGGGGTCGTCTTTGATCTCAGTCGTTCAGCGGGGCGGGATCATATGAAATCTCGCCTTCCATCAGGCCTTCGCCGTCTTCACCGTTGGTGAAGGTCAGGGGGGTCGCATGGGTCAGGTTCAGGCGATAGGTCGCATCCACTTCGATCGGGCCGGATGTCCATGTATCCTCGGGGCCGGAGAGGTGCTGAACCTGGCCGCTCTGGTTGGTGAAAATGACATTGTCACCGGGCTTTGCGTAGATGGTCGAAGGGAAATAGGACCCTTCCACGATCAGCACGGATTGGTTGTCGGCCTGGGCCGCACCGGCCCAAAGCGTGCTGGCAGCGGCAATTGCGCAGGCGCCTTTGCAGAATGATGTAAGCATCGAAGTGCTCCTTGTAACGGCCCCACCCGGTTACGGATAAATTTGCTTAGAAGGTAAATGCGGCATAAATTTGGCGAATTGCCGCTTTGTGCCCCTGTTGCAGCGTCCCGCCTTTGACCCGGGGCAGATCACATCGCCACTGTCCGGAGAGCGCGTAGCGTGGCAGGGTATTGGCGATGCAGGTTCAAGGCAGGGCGCGATAAGTTCCTGACCGGCGTCCTGCTCCCAAACCGTCCCGCGCAAAGCCTGACTCACGCAACCTTGCCTGAAATCAGGGATTTCAACGTTACGAAAAACGCCTCTGCGCGCCGTTCCGCAACCGACGACATGTCATGTAAGACATGTCAAAAATGACAGGTCTTGCATGACATGTCTGCAAGTGAGGGGAGCAGGGAGCAGGCGGCAAAAGTCGAAAGTGTAATGCGTAATGCGTAAAGCCAATGGTTTGGGCTTCGGTCTGAATGACCCGAGGTCGCCTGAAATCCATGATTTCAAGCGGGGATGACGAAGGTTTCAGGTAAAGGCGGAGCGCTTCATTCCTCGGCCTGTCCGGCCTGGGCCGCGAGCCAGGTGATGAAGGAGCCAAGTGCCGCGCCGGTGTCGCGGTCCCGGGGCCAGACCAGATAGTAGCTGCCGATGCTCTGGGTGGTCTGGTCGGAGGCCAGGATCAACTGCCCGTCGCGCAGATAGGGATCGGCAAAGAAGGTTGGCAGCAGCGCCACGCCCAGCCCATGGATCGCCGCCTGCGCCATGGTGGAAAACTGATCAAAAACCATGCCCGCGGGCGGCTCCGCTTCAACGCCCAGGGCGGCCAGCCAGCGCGCCCAGCCTTTTGGTCGCGTTTCCAGATGCAGCAGGGGGTGGTTCAGCATCTCTGCCGCGTCATGCACCGGCGCCTGCATCAGGTCGGGGGCGCAGACGGGCACCACGGTTTCGGGCATCAGCGGCAGGTAGCTGACGCCGGGCCAGTCCTCGCGCCCGAAATGGATCGCGGCGTCAAAGGTGCTGTCCTCGATCGCATAGGGTTTCAGCCGGGTGGAGAGGTTCACGGTGACTTCCGGATGGCTGCGGGCGAAATCGCGCAGGCGGGGGGCCAGCCAATGCATCCCGAATGCGGGCAGGATCGACAGGTTCAGCGCGCCGCCCAGGGGGTTGGTCCGCGCCGCCACGCTGGCCTGCGCCAGACGGTGCAGGATGTCACGGACGTGGCGGACATAGGTTTGTCCGGCTTCGGTCAGGACAAGCTGCCGGCCCTGCCGGGTCAGCAGTTCGACGCCAAGTTGCGCTTCCAGCGTCTTGAGCTGCCGGCTGATCGCGGATTGCGTCAGCGACAGTTCCTCTGCCGCGCGGGTGGCCGCGCCCAGCCGCGCCACCGCCTCGAAGGCAAGCAGGGCAGAGATCGACGGCAGGAAGCGGCGGGGGGCGATCATCTATGACTTTTTCTCATATATGCAGGACAAAGCAGCGATAGTCATTCAGGGCCGTTTTTGCAATACTGCGCGCAACCGCACCCCCCAATGGAGGAACTGCCATGAACGCCGAAGCCCCAATCCTGCGCGCCAAGGATGCCCCCGATCTGGGCACCTTTGACTGGACCGACCCGTTCCGTCTGGACAGCCAGCTGACCGAAGACGAGCGGATGATCCGCGATTCCGCGCATGCCTATGCCCAGGAAAAACTGCAGCCCCGCGTCATCGACGCCTTTGCCAACGAGGAAACCGATCCGGAAATCTTCCGCGAAATGGGTGAGATGGGCCTGCTGGGCATCACCATCCCCGAGGAATACGGCGGCTTGGGCAGCGGCTATGTCTCTTACGGGCTGGTCGCGCGTGAGGTGGAACGGGTGGATTCCGGCTATCGGTCGATGATGTCCGTGCAATCCAGCCTGGTGATGTATCCGATCTATGCCTATGGGTCAGAGGCGCAGCGCAAGAAGTACCTGCCCAAGCTCTGCACCGGCGAATGGATCGGCTGTTTCGGCCTGACCGAGCCCGATGCCGGTTCCGACCCCGCCGGGATGAAGACCCGCGCGGTCAAGACCGCCACCGGCTACAAGCTGACCGGCTCCAAGATGTGGATCTCCAACGCGCCCATCGCCGATGTCTTTGTTGTCTGGGCGAAATCCGATGAACACGACGGCAAGATCCGCGGCTTCGTGCTTGAGAAGGGCATGAAGGGGCTGAGCGCGCCCAAGGTCGGCAACAAACTGTCGCTGCGCGCCTCGATCACCGGTGAGATTGTCATGGACGGTGTGGAAGTGAGCGAAGAGGCGCTGCTGCCGCATGTGCAGGGGCTCAAGGGGCCGTTCGGCTGCCTGAACCGTGCGCGTTACGGCATTTCCTGGGGTGCCATGGGGGCGGCGGAATTCTGCTGGCACGCGGCACGCCAATACGGGCTGGACCGCAAGCAGTTCGGCAAGCCCCTGGCGCAGACGCAATTGTTCCAGAAGAAACTGGCCGACATGATGACCGAAATCTCGCTGGGCCTGCAAGGCTCGCTGCAGGTGGGCCGTCTGATGGATCAGGCCAATGCGGCGCCCGAGATGGTCTCCATCGTCAAGCGCAACAACTGCGGCAAGGCGCTGGATGTCGCGCGCCACGCTCGTGACATGCACGGCGGCAACGGCATTTCCGGCGAATTCCAGGTGATCCGTCACATGATGAACCTGGAGACCGTGAACACCTACGAAGGCACCCATGACGTGCATGCCCTGATCCTGGGCCGTGCGCAGACCGGCTTGCAGGCGTTCTTTTAAAGCGCCCCGCCTTAAATTTGAATCGCCGATATCCTGCCGCGCTTCGCGCTCTCGGGACATCGGCGATACGGAGTGTATCAGGTCAAAGGCGGGACGCTGCAAAGCACCGGATTGAGGGGGCGTTCCTCCCCCTCAAACTCCCCCTCCGGATATTTCCTGCCAAAAAGAGAATGACCCCATGCCCGCTGGCATGGCGCAGCCTCCGGCCCCGCCGGGCGCTGTTTTGTTGAGGAATCACAACAACGGAGAGTGCCGCCGGGGCATTTTTGCACCATATTTGGGCATCAAACCGGATTGTGAACGGAATATTGCAGTCGTGTTTTGCTTTTGAAAACGCTCGCGGGTTAGCTTTAACGCGCAAAGCGCAACAGGAGTTCCCATGTTTCGAAATTTTTTTGCCGCCTGTCTTCTTTCCGTTTGTGTCCAGCCGGTCCTGGCGGCTGATGGCCATCCGGCATGCAGCCGCGCCGGGCCGGGGCTGAACTTCTGCGCGGGCGAAGATTTCATGCGCATCGACAAGGGGCAGAGCATGGGGATCAGCTATTGGCTGCATCCTGATGGCTTCATTTCCAAGGTTCTGGCCGAAAAGGACGGCACGATTGCCGCCACCCAGCAGGCGATCGAGGCGCGGATCATCGAGATGATCAATGCGCGCGCCGGGGCGGTCGGGCAGGACTTCGAATTTGTCGATCTGGACAGCCGGTCGATCAATGGCGCGCCTTTTGGCACTTTGACCTATCGCCTTGCGGGTCCGAAGAAGGCGACAACCGTGTTGCACAGCTATGCCGCGCTGAATGGTGTGCTGGTTCAGGTGCTGAGCCAGGTCGCGCCGCGCAGCTCTGCCGGTGATACCGAGGCGCTCAGGCATGCGCATTTCGCGGCTGTCGGCGCATTGCAGCCAACCGGGCCGGAAGCGGAACTCTGATCCTGTTGCGTCATGCGAAAAACCACAATCACCTGACGCTGCCTGAAATCATAGATTTCAACGCGTCACGTGATCTCTGATGCTTCAGGTAATTCGTCAGACGCTTTGGTCGCGCGGGGCGGGTGCGCCCCCTTCGAAATTATTGCCATTCACATAGTCGCAGGGCGCTTCCTGCATTTCCAGATGCAGGCCGGTGCCGGTATAGGGATGGGCGCGGGCCAGTTCCTCGTCCACCTCGATGCCGAGGCCGGCGGCGGTGGGCGCGGGGATAAAGCCGTCTTCCACCCGGATGCTGCCCTTGATCAACGCGTCATGAAACGGGGTTTCGATGGTTTCGGCCATCAGCAGGTTGGGGATGGAGACGGCGAACTGGATGTTGGCCGCCCATTCCACCGGCCCTGCATAGAGATGCGGTGCCATCTGGGCGTTATAGACCTCTGCCATGGCGGCGATTTTCCTGGTCTCCCAGATGCCGCCGGACCGGCCCAGTGCCGGTTGCAGGATCGCCGCCGCCCCGGCCCGCAGGACGGGCGCGAATTCGGCCTTTGTCGTCAGCCTTTCGCCCGTGGCGATGGGGATGCCCACGGCACCGGCCACCTGCGCCATCTGAGCGACATTGTCGGGCGGCACCGGTTCTTCGTACCAGAGCGGGGAATAGGGCGCGATGGCCTGGCCCAGCCGGATCGCGCCTGCGGTGGTGAACTGGCCATGGGTGCCGAAAAGCAGATCCGCCTTGTCGCCCACTGCCGCGCGGATCGCGGCGCAGAATGCGACGGACTGGCTGATGTCGCTCATCGCGGGCATATGGCCGCCGCGCAGGGTATAGGGCCCGGCGGGGTCGAACTTCACCGCCGTATAGCCGCGCGCGACACAATCGGCGGCGGCTTCGGCCGCCATCCCGGGTGAGGTCCAGAAATCGGCCAGGCTGTGCTGGGGCAGGGGGTAGAGATAGGTATAGGCGCGGACCCTGTCGTTCATCCGCCCGCCGATCAGCGCATGCACCGGGCGGTCGCGGTCCTTGCCCAGGATGTCCCAGCAGGCAATCTCCAGCCCCGAAAAGGCCCCCATGACCGTCAGGTCGGGCCGCTGGGTGAAACCGCTGGAATAGACCCGCCGGAACATCAGCTCGATGTTTTCGGGGTTCTCCCCGGCCATGTGATGCTCGAAGACATCCTTGATCACCGCGCGCATGGCCTCCGGGCCGACAGAGGCGGCATAGCATTCGCCCCAGCCGGTGATGCCGGTATCCGTCGTCACCTTCACCAGGATCCAGTAGCGCCCCCCCCAGCCCGGGGCCGGGGGCGCGGTCACGATGATGTCCAGATCGGCCAGCTTCATGCCTTCAATCCTTCTTTATGTCCGAAGTACCCCGGGGGGCAGGCCACCCGGGCGTTACCTGTCGAACAGGATCACGTTCCGCCGCGCGGCACCACCCTTGGTATCGGCAATCGCCTCGTTGATCTGCTCCAGCGACCAGCGCCCGGAGATCAGCTCGTCCAGTTTCAGACGCCCCTGAAGGTAGAGGTCCACCATCCAGGGGATGTCGCGCTGGATTACCACATCGCCCATCTTGGAGCCGACCATGCCCTGTCCCATGAAGGCCATGGTCACCGGTTCGTAAGAGGACATTGCGCCGGAATGGGGCATGCCCACCATGATCACCTTGCCACCGCCCGCCAGATAACGCGGTGCCGCGTCATAGGCAGGGATCGCGCCCACGGTGACGATGACCGCGTCAGCGCCGCGGCCCATCGCCTTTTGCGCCGCGCGCCAGGGCTTGGGCCCGCTGGCCAGCACGCCGTCGGTGGCACCGAATTCCTTTGCCACGGCCAGTTTCTCTTCGCTCATGTCCACGGCGACGATGCGCCGCGCGCCTGCGATGCGTGCGCCCTGGATGGCGTTCAGCCCCACGCCGCCTGCACCGATCACCACAACGTCCTGACCGGCGCGCAGACCTGCCGCATTGACCACGGCACCAACCCCGGTGATCACGCCGCAGGCGATCAGGGCGGCGGCTTCCTTGGGGATGTCAGGGCTGACCTTGACCACCTGGGATTGTTCGACCACGACCTTTTCGGCAAATGCGCCCGAGGCCATGGCCTGATGCAGCGTGCCGCCGTCTGCCGTCTTCAGCGGGCCCTTGTCGCCGTCATAGGGGGTTTCGCAGACCGTCGGGCTGCCGCTGGCGCAGCTGGGGCAGGCGCCGCAGGCGCGGATCAGGGTGACGACAACACTGTCGCCCGCCTCGAGACCCCGCACATTGGCCCCAACCGCCGATACGCGGCCCGCCGCCTCGTGGCCATAGACCGCAGGCAATGTGCCGCCCCAGGCCCCTTCGGCATAGGAAATGTCGGAGTGGCAGATCGCGACCGCATCCAGCGTCACTTCGACTTCGCTGCCCTCGGGCGCGCGCAGCTGCACCTCTTCGATCACGAGGGGAGCACCGAATTCATGGGCGACGGCGGCTTTGATCATTTGCACGGGTAAAATCCTTTCCGGGGCAAGTGGCGTGGTCTCTGGGCGGCAGCCTGACCCGGAACTGCGGTGCGGCGCAACCGTGGAAGCGGCGGGGAGTGTCGCTTTACGTTGCGTCGGTTCGCACAGCGGGACGGATGAACAGCAAGAGTGCCGTAACAGAGAGGCACATGGCCACCAGGAAGGGCGCGCCGGGCAGATAATGCGCAGTGTCGCGCTGGGCGAAAGTGGCAAAGGTCCAGGTCATGGCCAGGGGAGAGAGGATCATCGCCAGCGAGGCGGCAGAGGTCAGCGCGCCCTGCAATTCGCCCTGGGCATTGGCGGCGACCCGTTGTGACATGATGCCCTGCAGGGCAGGCGGGATCACCCCGGCAAGTGCCGCCAGCGGTGTCAGGGCCAATGCCAGCGGCCCGGAAGAGATGATCCCCAGCGTGCCATAGGCGGCAATGGCAAAGACCTGACCCAGCACGACGGTGCCGCGCTCCCCGAACCAGTGCAGCGCCAGCCGGATCGCGCCGCCCTGCACCAGCGCCATTACCGCGCCGAAGACACCCAGTGACAGGCCGATGACGGCGGGTGTCCAGCCGAAACGCTCCTGGCCAAAGTAGGACCAGACCGAAGGATAGACCGCAAAGGCCACGTGATAGAGGAAATAGACCAGCAGCAATTGCCGCAGGCCGGGCAGGTGGCCCAGCTGGCGCACCACGCCCAGAGGGTTCGCGCGCCGCCAGTCGAAGGCACGGCGGTTCTCCGGGCGGACGGTTTCACGCAGCACCACCCAGCCCAGCAGGACATTGCCGCTGGCAAGCCCCGCCGCGGCCCAGAACGGCGCGCGGGTGCCGTATTCGGCCAGCACGCCGCCGATCAGCGGCCCCAGCACAAATCCCGCGCCAAAGCTGGCCCCGATCAGGCCAAAGTTGCGGGTGCGCTCGCCGGGGGCGGAAACATCGGCCATATAGGCGGTTGCGGTGCTCTGGGTGGCGGCGGTGATGCCACCGACGATCCGGCCTGCCAGCAGCAGCCAGATGCTGCCCGCCAGCGCCATGACCACGTAATCGGCTGCCATGACCAGAAGCGATATCAGCAGGACGGGCCGCCGGCCAAAGCGGTCGGAAAGGCTGCCTAGCGCGGGGCCGCAGAGAAACTGCATCACCGCAAAGCTGGTGGCCAGCAGGCCGCCCCAAAGCGCCGCTTCGCCCAATGTGCCGCCGCGTACTTCGCGGATCAGATCCGGCATCACCGGGACCATCAGACCGATGCCGATGGCATCGATCATCACGGTCAGCATGATGAAGACGACGGCGGGCCGCATCCGCGTCAGAGCGACTGGGTCCGTGCGGCAAAGCGTTCCGCCTGCCTGCTGGCGTCGCCGGTGCCGGAGCCGGGGGCAAAGACCGCGCGGTCAAGCTGGGGGTAATCGGCGAGCGCCAGTGTTTCCAGCGAGGTGCGTTTGTCCAGCGCGTCGAGGCAAAGCGCCTTGGTGACCTTCTGTGCCTCGGGGCGCGGCATGATCTCGGCCAGGGCAAAGCTGAGGGCCTCGGCGTGGATCAGGCCCAGCCCGCTTTCAAGGTTGGATTGCATCCGGACCGGGCGGGGGACAAATCCGTCGGCCAATTCCCTGGCATGTCCGAGGGCAGCGGCCAGCGACAGCGACAGCTGCGGCACCGCCATCCATTCGGCGAACCATGCGGCGCCGTCACGTTGGTGCTGGTGGGCGGCGGCGGATTGCAGGCTGCTGCGCAGGCCGGTGAACTGATGCCCCAGCGCCACCATGGCCGAGGGGGCCACCGGGTTCTGCTTTTGCGGCATGGTCGAGGAGGCCCCGCCGGAGCCGAGCGAGATTTCCTGCGTGTCGCTGCCCGACAAGGCGATCAGGGTCTGGCCCATATGCGCAAGCGCTGCCATGACCTGACCCTGCCAGTCCGCGATGCGCAGGATCGGCGTGCGGTCGGTGTGCCAGGACCGCTGCGGGTCATGCAGGCCCAGGGCCTTTGCCAGACCGGCGCGAGTCGCCGCTGCGTCATGGCCCAGTGCCGAGGCGGTGCCGGAGGCGCCGGAGAGCGACACCCAGAGCGAGGTCTTGCACAGGTGATCCAGCCCGGCCAGCGCGTCCAGCAGCGGCGTTCCGAACTGGGCCAGCACGGCGCCCCATGTGGTGGGCGTGGCGTATTGGCCATAGGTGCGGGCGGGCATCGGCTGATGCGCATGTTCCGCCGCTTTCTGCCCCAGCGCCTTGAGGATATGGCGCAGGTCCGCTTCGGCCAGCGCCAGGGCCTGCCGCAGGCGCAGCATCAGCCCGGTATCGACGATGTCCTGACTGGTGGCCCCCCAATGGACGTATTGCGCATGTTCCGGTGCGTTCATCTCGGCCCTGAAGGCCGCCACGAGGCCCGGCACCGGCACGCCGTTCTGCCCGGTGCTGGCCCCCAGCGCCCCCGGATCCACGGCAATTTCCAGCGATGCGCGGTGGATTGCGGCGGCGGAGATTTCGGGGATCACACCCTGCGCGCCCTGAACCTTGGCCAGCGCCCCTTCGACCAGCAGCATCGCGCGCAGCGCCGCGCTGTCGGTGAACAGCCGACCGGTCTCGCCGGGGTTGAACAATTGCGCGAAAAGCGGTGAATCGAAAACCGAGGCCGCCATCAGAACTGGCCCTCCGGCAGAGTGGATGTGTCA
Source organism: Sulfitobacter sp. G21635-S1 (assembly GCF_027213915.1). Classification (NCBI taxonomy): domain Bacteria; kingdom Pseudomonadati; phylum Pseudomonadota; class Alphaproteobacteria; order Rhodobacterales; family Roseobacteraceae; genus Sulfitobacter; species Sulfitobacter sp. G21635-S1. The sequence goes on along the minus strand of NZ_JAPWGV010000002.1, from coordinate 25,129 downwards.
GACATGTCCGACCCCTTTCAGAAAATCACTGAGCACGCCGGCATATTCCCGGGGCTGTTCCACGCAGGGCAGGTGGCCTGCCTTGCGGATCAGGTGGAATTTCGAGCCGGGGACAAGGTCAATGGTTTCGCGCACCAGATCGGGCGGGGTGGAGCCGTCCTCGGAGCCTGCGATGCCCAGCAGCGGCAGGCGCAGGGAGGCGGTGGGCGTGTAGAAATCGGTGCCGGAAATCGCGGCGCAACAGCCCGCGTATCCGGCATCCTCGCCGCGCACCAGCATGTTGCGCCAGAGTTCTAGTTCCGGCCGGGCGCGGAAATCGGCGGCGAACCAGCGTTCCATCACCGCATCGGCCAGGCTTTCGATGCCGTCTTTCTCCACGGTGGCGATGCGTTCGGCCCACATATCCGGGTTGCCGATCTTGGCGGCGGTGTTGCTCAGCACCATGGCGCGGACCAGGTCCAGCCGCTTGGTCGCCAGCCCCTGGCCGATCATGCCGCCGATGGAGAGGCCCACAAAGACGCATTGCCGGACGCCGAGGAAATCCAGCAGCCGTTCGACATCCGTGATCAGCGCGCCCATCGAATAGGGCGCAGGCGGGCAGGAAGACAGCCCATGCCCGCGCTTGTCATAGCGGATGATCCGCAGCCCTTCAGGCAGCATCGGCAGAACCGGATCCCAAAGCCGCATGTCGGTGCCCAGCGAATTGGCAAAGACCACCGGCGCGCCGTCTTCGGGGCCGTCCACACGGTAATGCAGGCGCACGTCGCCGGTATCGAAAATCTTCATCAAGGGTCTCCGTTCAGTTCTATGGTGGCCATGATCTGCCCATGATCCGAGGCCAGCTTGTTATAGGGCGCCTCGGGGTGGCTGCCATCGGTCAGGTGGTCGTTCAACACGCTGAAATAGGTCATTTCGCCGATATGCCCCTTCCAGTCCGGCAGGAAATGCCGCGACAGCATGATTTGGTCAATACTCTCGTAGTTGCCGCCGAAGGCCGCCGTATAGACCATGTCGCGCAGGGATTTGCGCACAAAGAGCTTTTCCGCCGGATGCAGCCGCAGCGCTTCGATGTCTTCAGTGATCTGAGCGCTTTCGGCTTCGGTATAACGGTCGCCGCGATGCTGTGCATCATGGCGCAGCATCCAGGCATAGTTCCTGAAGGGGACTTCGCCGGTGATGATCTCGGTGCTGACGGCATGTTCGCCATCGTTGAAATCCCCCAGCACGATCACCGGGTTGCCTGCGCGCAGCTCCTGAACGATGGCGCCGCGCAGCACCCAGGCCTCGGCCATGCGGCGCATCGCGGCACGGGCCGCACCCAGCGCGCGGCCAATGGGATCATACTGCGTCAGGTCGGCCTCCGGCGCGAATTCGGCCTCCTCCGGGCGGATGTATTCGCCCAGTTTCGATTTCAGGTGGCAGTTGAAAACGGTGATGACCCGCCCTGCCACCGGCACTTGTACCTTCAGGATGGGGCGGCTCAGCTTGTGGATGGTGAATTGGCCGCCCTCGTCGCCGCCGAAGGTCTGAAAGGGGATCTGCAAGGGCCGGTCCAGCACCTGAATGATCTGCGGCTCTTCGGCAAACCCCAGGCGCGACAACACCGCCACACCGGGGCGGCGCTGGCCCGGCGCCCCGTCATGCACATTGGGCGCAAAGGCCAGCGCGGCATTGCCGTAATCGCGGTAGGCCAGCCGGTCGAAAATCGCCCGGTGGCGATAGCGCTTGTCCGCGCCCGGCAGGCTGGCAGCATTGCTGTCCATGCCATAACGGTCGGCGCGGGTGATGGTGGCGCGCAGGGGGTCCTCTTCAAAAATTTCCTGAAAGCCGATCACATCGGCATTCAGCGTGGCGATCTGGTCGGCCAGCCAATCCTCTTTCCAGGCGTATTCCTCGGGCGTGTAGGACTGGAACCGGTAATATTCCTTGTCCGGCCCGATCAGGTTCTTGACGTTGAAACTGGCGATCGTGAAAGCGGTCATAGGGTGGCGAGCGCCCGGGCAAACATGGCGGGGTCCACATTGCCGCCGGAAATGGTGACAATCACGTCCTCCCCCGCGATCTGATCTGCGCGGTAGAGCGCGGCAGCCAGTGCCACCGCAGCACCGGGTTCCGCCACCAGCTTGAGCCGGTTGAAGGCCTGACCCATCGCCGCCAGCGCCTCCTCCTCGGTCACCACAAGGCCGGGACCGCAGAGGCGGCTGAGAATAGGGAAGGTGATATTGCCCGGCTGCGGCGTGAGGATCGCGTCACAGATGTTGCCCGAACCCTGCGCGTTGCGCTCGATCCGCCCGGAGACGAGTGACCGCGACACATCGTCAAACCCCGCAGGTTCTGCCGGGCGCACCCGCAGCCCCGGCGCTTCGGCCTCCAGCGCCAGTGCGATGCCGCTGGTCAGGCCGCCGCCGCCGCAACAGACAATGACATCGGCGGTCTCGATCCCCTGTTCCGCCGCCTGCTGTGCAATCTCAAGCCCGCAGGTGCCTTGCCCCGCGATCACCTGCGGTTCGTCGAAGGGTTTGACCAGCGTCAGACCACGCTCCGCGCTGAGCCTTTCGCCGATCTCGTCGCGGTCTTCGGTGGCGCGGTCATAGGTGATGACCTCGGCCCCCAGGGCGGCGGTGTTCGCCAGTTTCAGCGCGGGGCTGTCGGCGGGCATGATGATGACGGCGGGCACGCCATGCATCCGCGCGGCCAGCGCCACACCCTGCGCGTGGTTGCCCGAGGAAAAGGCGATCACCCCGCGCTTGCGCACCTGCGCATCCATCGCCGCCAGCGCGTTGTAGGCGCCGCGAAACTTGAAGCTGCCGGTGTGCTGCAGGCATTCCGGCTTCACCCAGAGACGGCGGCCCGCGATCTCGTCCAGAAAGGGCGATGACAGCAGCGGGGTGCGCCGCGCCTGACCCTCCAGGCGCTGGGCAGCGGCGCGGATCATCTCGATGTTCATGACAGTTTTCCTATCCATTCTTTCAGGGCGGCAATCGCCTCCGGTTCATCCAGAAAGGGAACATGGCCGCGCCCCGGCACCACGGCGGTGATCATGTCGGGACGGCGTTTTTGCATTTCGGCCAGGGTCTCGGCGCTCAGCAGGTTTGACGCGGCACCCCGGATGCATGCCAGCGGCAGGCCCGCCATGGCATCGAAGAAGGGCCAGAGGTCGGGCGCGGGCTGGCCCATCGCCGCCTCAACCGCTTTGCGCATCTGCGGATCATAGGTGATCTTCAGCCCTTCGGCGTCCTGCACATAGTGTTTTTGCGCCTCTTCCAGCCAGCGGCTTTCGGGCACGCCTTCGAATTCGGGAAAGGCGCGGGCCATGGCGGCGGCGGCTTCCGCATGGGTTTTTGCCGCCGGGTTGCGCCCGATGTAACCCATGATGAAATCCAGCCCCGCCGGGTCGATGAAGGGGCCCACATCGTTCAGCGCCACGCCCAGCAGGCGGTCCTTTGCCCCCGCTGCCAGCCCCATGGCATTCAGCCCGCCGCGCGAGGTGCCCAGGATCGCCACCTTGTCGAGACCCAGATGCGCCAGCAGTTCCAGCACGTCGCGGCATTCGACGGGCAGGGTGTAATTCCGCCAGTCGGGATCGAAACCGGATTGCCCGCGCCCGCGATAATCCAGCCGGATCAGCCGGTTGCCCGCCAGATGCGGGGCGACATAGTCGAAATCGGCACCGGTACGGGTGAGCCCCGCAAGGCAGAGGATCGGCAGGCCCTCGCCTTCGTCGGTGTAATGCAGGGACAACCCGTCGGACGTGGTGAATTTCCCCATCACAGGCCCGCCAGTGCCGGGATGCCGGTCAGGTCTTGCAGCCGGTGCACAGGGGTCCAGGGCAGGCGGTCCAGCGGCTCTCCGCCACGGTTGACCCAGGCGGTGACAAAGCCATAGCCGGTTGCCGCCGCCGCGTCCCAGCCGTTGGAGGAAACAAACAGTACCTCGTCGCGCGCGCAACCGAAATGTTTGCCCACCAGATCATAGACCGAGGCGTCGGGCTTGAAGATGCCGACACTTTCCACCGAGAGCGAGACATCCAGCAGATCGCCGATCCCGGCGCTGTCGACCGCGCCCTGCAGCATCGCGGGGGATCCGTTGGAGAGGATCGCGGTGTTCATCCCGCCCTGTTTCAATGCGGCAAGCATCGCAGGGACTTCCGGATAGGCCTGCAATTCCCAGTAAAGCGCCAGCAGCCTTTCGCGCAGGGCGGGATCGCCCGCGTGGCCGGTTTTTTCCAGCGCCCAGTCCAATCCGTTCTGGGTGACAATCCAGAAATCCTCATGCGCCCCGGTGACGGCGCGCAGCCAGGAATATTGCAATTGCTTGCTGCGCCAATGCTCTGCCAGCACCGGCCAGTCGTCCCGAATCGCGGTAAATGCCGGTTCCGATGCGGCCTGACGCGCGGCGGCGGCGACATCGAACAGCGTGCCATAGGCGTCGAAAACGCAGGTGGTGATGGGCATGCGCGGTCTCCTTGCTTGGGGGCAGATTGTCACGGTGCGTCCGGGCTTGAAAGACCCGAAATGGCGCTTTGCGCGCCCCGGGCGCGGGGGGTTTACACCCGTGCCATGCTTTGAAAGGGTAGCGCGAATCCGAAGCACCCGCGCAGATACGCGGCCTTTTATACATTCCCGAACAGATTGGAGATCTTCATGACTGAGGTTAAATCAGGCGATAAAGTTGCTATTCACTACACCGGCACGCTGCTGGACGGCACCACATTCGACAGTTCCGAAGGGCGCGACCCGCTGGAATTCGAAGTCGGCTCCGGCCAGATCATTCCGGGCCTCGACGGTGCCCTGCCGGGCATGGCCGTGGGCGAAAAGAAAGTGGTCAAAGTGCCCAGCACCGAAGCCTATGGCGCGGTGAACCCCGAAATGCGCCAGGCTGTCCCGCGCGAGGGTATCCCGGCGGACATCCCGCTTGAAATCGGCACGCAGTTGCAGATGCAGACCCCGGACGGGCAGGCCCTGCCGGTGACCGTGGTGGATGTGGACGAAGCAACCGTGACGCTGGATGCCAACCACCCGCTGGCAGGCAAGGACCTGCAGTTCGACATCGAAGTTGTCAGCATCGGCTGAGGCTTGCAGGCGGGGCCGGACCCCGCAACCGGAATTCAGGGGCGCGGTTTCAGGGTCTGAAGCTGCGCCCCTGTTTCATTCGCCATTGCCGCCGGATCCAGCGCGGAGCCTGTTGCGCCGGCGGTGGGCCGGTTCACCTTGACCCGGTCGCGGGGGCGGGTGCTGACCTGAACCGCGTTGTTCTCTGCGCCCTGCGGCAGCACGGCCGGGCTGGCCTGCGGCGTGGCCGCGGCATCGCGCCCCATCATGGCCAGGATCGCATCGCTGCCCGCAGTGGTCAGCGCCCGGCGCAGGTCCGGCTCGGCCCGCAGGATGGCGGCGATGGTCAGCATCAGCACGATCCCCAGGATGCGGGACCAGAACAGCGCGCGGCGCGACCGGTCCCGGCGCGATTGCAGCACCTCGTGGCGGTATGTCTCGAAGAAGTCCATGCCCGCCCTCTACGAGCCGAATTCGGCAAAAACAGGGCGCGCCTTTGATTTCTGACGCGGACGGAAAATTCGAATTTTCCGGGCCGGACTTTTCGAAAAGTCCGATCCCCCCTCGCAGATGTCGGTCCTTGGGCCTATGGAGGGGCATGAACAGCGATAGCACCTTTGAAATCTTCCTTGTCTGCGCCCCGGGGCTGGAGACCGTCCTGCTTGAGGAAGTCGTCGAGAAAGGCTTTGCCGCGCCCGCACCCGGTCCGGGCGGCGTGACGGTCAGCGGCGGCTGGCCCGAGGTCTGGCGCGCGAACCTTGAATTGCGCGGGGCCACGCGGGTGCTGGTGCGCATCGGGCAGTTCATGGCCTTTCACCTGGCGCAGCTGGACAAACGCGCGCGCAAGTTCCCCTGGGGCGAGGTGCTGCGTGCGGATGTGCCGGTGAAGGTACAGGTGACCTGCAAGGCCTCGAAAATCTATCACGCGGGCGCCGCGACCCAGCGGATCGAGACGGCGCTGCGCGAAAGCCACGGCATCACGGTCTCGGCAGAGGCCGAGCTGGTCATCAAGGTGCGGATCCACGACAACACGGTGACCATCAGCCTCGACACCAGCGGCGAGGCCTTGCACAAGCGCGGCCACAAGGAAGCGGTGGGCAAGGCCCCGATGCGCGAGAACCTGGCCGCGCTTTTCCTGCGGCAATGCGGCTATGACGGCACCGGGCCGGTGCTGGACCCGATGTGCGGCTCCGGCACCTTTCTGATCGAGGCGGCGGAGATCGCGGCGGGTCTGAACCCGGGGCGCAGCCGCAGCTTCACCTTTGAGAACCTTGCCAGTTTCGATCCGGCGCGCTGGGAAGAAATGCGCAGCACTGCGCCGGGCACGCCGCCCGAAAACCGCTTCTTCGGATCGGACCGCGATGCGGGGGCCATAAGGATGAGCAGCGCCAATGCCGCGCGCGCAGGCGTGGCGGAGTGGATCAGCTTTGCCTGCCATGGGGCGGGCGAGGTGATGCCGCCCGAGGGCCCCCCCGGCCTTGTGATCGTGAACCCGCCCTATGGCGCGCGGATCGGCAACAAGAAACTGCTCTATCCGCTTTACGGGACTTTGGGTCAGACGCTGCTGAGCCGGTTCAGGGGCTGGCGTGTCGGGCTGGTCACCAGCGAGCCGCCGCTGGCCAAGGCGACAGGGCTGCCCTGGCAGCCGCAGGGCGCGCCGGTGGCCCATGGTGGCATGAAGATCTGGCTCTGGCAGACACCGGTGCTGCGCTGAGGCGGGGGGGGAGGTCTGGATAAGGCCACGCCTTGCCTCTTTCGACGGCCAGAACTTCAGGGGATCCACATATTGCGCCATGCAGTTCGGGTCCAAACCGGACCTTGGCGCGACGGGGGGCGGTTCGGGCGCTGCCAAAGCTTTGCTTTGGCAATAGGTCGTCACTTTGAGAGCGCAGATCGGGCTCAAACCGGACCTTCGGCGCGAGGCGCGTGAAAGTCTGGTAAGCGGGCTATGTTTCCGTCAATCAATACGTCTCAGGCCCGGTTCTCGCACCGCTTTGGTTTCAGCGCGACCCTTCCGTGGTGCGCGCCCGGGTTCAGAGGTTCTCGGCCTGTGGCATTCCCAGAACGTGAAAGCCGCCATCGACATGGATGATCTCACCGGTGGTGCAGGCGCCCGCATCGGAGGCCAGGTAGACCGCCGTGCCGCCCACGGCCTCCAGCGTCGCATTGGCGCGCAGAGGCGCGTTCATGTCGGTGTGCTTGTAGGTCTTGCGCGCCCCGCCGATCGCGGCACCGGCCAATGTTTTCATCGGGCCGGGCGAGATGGCGTTCACCCGGATGCCATCGGGGCCCAGATCATTGGCGAGATAGCGCGTCGCGCTTTCCAGCGCGGCCTTTGCCACCCCCATGACGTTGTAGTTCGGCACCACCTTGTTCGATCCCTGGTAGGTCAGGGTCAGCAGGGTGCCGCCCTTCTCGACCATCAGCGGATGGGCGCGGCGGGCCACCTCGATGAGGCTATAGGCGGAAATGTCGAGCGAATGCTTGAAATTGGCGCGGCTGGTGTTCAGGAACCGGCCTGTCAGTTCGGATTTGTCTGAAAAGGCAATCGCATGGACCACAAAGTCGATGGTCGGCCAGCGCGCCTCCAGATTGTCGAATGCGCGGTCGAGCGAGGCGTCGTCGGTGACATCCACATCAACCATGAAATCCGCGCCGATGCTTTCCGCAAGCGGCTTCAGCCGGCTGCCAAAGGCTTCGCCCTGATAGGTGAAGGCCAGTTCCGCGCCTGCCTCTGCCATCGCCTTTGCGATGCCCCATGCGATGGAGCGTTCGTTGGCGACCCCCATGATGAGGCCGCGTTTTCCCTTGAGCATATCCGACATGATCCGGTCCTATCCCTGAAACTTCGACAGGATCATCGACCCGTTGGTGCCGCCAAACCCGAAGGAGTTGGTCATGACCGAATCCAGACCTGCATTATCCACCCGCCTGGTCGCGATTTCGGCAGGGTCCAGCGCGGGGTCCAGCGATTCGACGTTGATCGACGGGGTGATGAAATCATGTTCCAGCATCAGCAGGCAGAAGATCGCCTCCATCGCGCCGGCAGAGCCTTGTCCGTGGCCGGTCATCGACTTGGTGGAGCTGACCGGCGGGGTCTTGCCCTGGCCAAAGACGCGGCGCACGGCTTCGATCTCGCCCACATCGCCGACGGGGGTCGAGGTGCCATGGGCATTGATATAGCTGACCTTGCGGCCTTCGGGCAGGGTGGCCAGCGCCAGTTCCATGGCGCGCTGGCCGCCTTCGCCGGAGGGCGCGACCATGTCATGCCCGTCCGAGGTGGCGGCAAAGCCGGTGACCTCGGCGTAGATCTTCGCGCCGCGGGCTTTCGCGTGCTCCAGGTCTTCCAGCACCACGATGCCGCCGCCGCCGGTGATCACGAAACCGTCGCGGTTGGCGTCAAAGGCGCGGGAGGCCTTTTCGGGCGTGTCGTTGTACTTGCTGCTCATGGCGCCCATGGCGTCAAACAGGCAGGACAGGGTCCAGTCCAGCTCTTCGCCGCCACCGGCGAACATCACGTCCTGTTTGCCCATCATGATCTGCTCTGCCGCCGATCCGATGCAATGCAGCGAGGTGGAACAGGCCGAGGTGATGGAATAGTTGATGCCCTTGATCTTGTAGGCGGTGCTGAGGTTCGCGCTGATCGTCGAGGACATGCATTTGGGCACGGCAAACGGGCCGATGCGCTTGGTCGCGCCGGTATCCCGGACCACGTTGTGCGCGGTGAGCATGGCCGAGGTCGAGGGCCCGCCGGAGCCCGCGATCAGACCGGTGCGGGGGTTGCTGATGGTGGCTTCATCCAGGCCCGCGTCGGCAATCGCCTGGCCCATGGCGATATGGGCATAGGCCGCACCCGGCCCCATGAAGCGCAGGGTGCGTTTGTCGATGTGGTCGGTCACGTCGATCTTGAGCGTCCCGGCGATGCGGCTGCGAAAGCCGTGTTCGGCCATTTCCTCGCTTGCAACGATCCCCGATGTGCCCGCCTTGAGAGCGGCAAGCACTTCTTCGGCGTTGTTTCCGATGGATGAGACGATCCCCAAACCTGTGACGACGACGCGGCGCATGGGCGCACTCCTTTGATGGTCTTTGTTCTGTTTAGGACAGGTCTGTCGTGACACGCAACCGGATTGGGCGGGCCGGATGTGATCGCGGGCGCGCGCCCGGCGCCTTCCCTGGCCCTTTGCCGCGTGCCGGTATTTCCTGTCATCCCCGCCGCACAGGCGGCAGGGGGCAGGGCGGCGGCGCGGCTCAGCTTTCGCTCAGCGCGACCTTCATGTCCTTGACTTCATAGATCACTTCGCCGTCGGCCTCGACGATGCCGTCGGCCACGCCCATGGTCAGGCGGCGGGTCTGGATCGCTTTGGTGAAGTCGATCTTGTAGGTCAGCATCTTGCGGTCGGGGCGCACCATGCCCTTGAGCTTGACCTCACCCACACCCAGCGCATAGCCGCGCCCCTGCCAGCCGCGCCAGCCCAGGTTGAAGCCGGTCAGCTGCCACAGGCCGTCAAGGCCCAGACAGCCCGGCATGATCGGGTTGCCGGGAAAATGGCACTCGAAGAACCAAAGATCCGGGGTGATGTCGAATTCGGCCGTGATATGGCCCTTGCCATGGGCACCGCCATCGCCGGAAACATCGGTAATCCGGTCCATCATCAGCATCGGCGGCGCGGGCAATTGCGCATTGCCGGGGCCGAACAATTCTCCGGCGGCGCATTTCAGCAGTGCGTCCTTGTCGAAACTCGTGGGGTAGTCGGCCATGCGGCGGCTCTCCTGCTCGGGTCATTCCAGTCTGTCCCGTCTAGCATTGCGATATTGCGCGCCGCAAGGGTCCCGAGCCTATTGCCCGATTTCCGAATATCAATTGAAAATCCCGCCCGAAGTGCTTAGTACAGAAGGAGGAACAGACAATTGGGGCCGGGATGGCGCAGACACATCAGGACAATGGAACAAGATGGCTGGAGCAGGCGGGCGTGCGCCCGACGCGTCAGCGTGCCATACTTGCGCGTCTGCTGGTGGGGGACGGCAAGCACCGCCATGTCACCGCCGAAAGCCTGTTCGAGGCGGCCAAGGGGCAGGGCGATGCGGTATCGCTTGCCACTGTCTACAATACGCTGCGCGCCTTTTGCGAAGCGGGGCTTTTGCAGGAAGTCACCGTTGACGGGTCCAAAAGCTATTTCGACACCAACACCCATGACCACCCGCATTTCTACTGGGAAGATGATGGCAAGCTGACCGACGCGCCCTCGGATCAGCTGATCATCTCGAACCTGCCGGATGCCCCCGAAGGGGCCGAGATTGCCTCCGTCGATGTGGTGATCCGCCTGCGGCGCAAGGCCTGACCGCGTTCAGGGTTATCTGGCCATGACCCATCCGCTGCTTTCCGAAGATCTGATCGAGACCTATCAGCGCGACGGTGTCGTGCTGATCAAGGGGTTGTTTGCAGATCATGTGGACACCCTGCGCGCCGGCGTCGAACGCAATATGGCCGAGCCCGGACCCTATGCGTCGAACAATGACAAACCGGGCGAGACCGGGCGTTTCTTTGACGATTATTGCAACTGGCAGCGCATTCCCGAATTCGAGGATGTGATCCGCGGCTCCGACGCGGCCCGGGTGGCGGCGGAGCTGATGCAAAGCGCCACGGCGCAGGTGTTCCACGATCATGTTCTGGTCAAGGAACCCGGCACCTCCATGGCCACGCCCTGGCATCAGGACGGGCCGTATTACTTTGTCGAAGGGCAGCAGACGGTCAGCTTCTGGTCACCGCTTGATCCGGTGCGCGAGGCATCGCTGCGCTGCGTCGCAGGGTCGCACCTGTGGGAAAAGCCGGTGCTGCCGACCCGCTGGGTCAAGGGGGATGCGTTTTTTGACCCCGAACCCTATATGCCCGTGCCGGACCCTGATGCCGAAGGCATGGATATCCGCGAATGGGAGATGGCGCCGGGCGATGCCGTGGCCTTCAATTATGGCATCTTGCATGGGGCGCGGGGCAACACCAGCGCGGCGCGCAGGCGGGCGTTTTCGCTGCGGCTGGTGGGAGACGATGCGCGCTATGTGGAACGGCCCGGCCCGACTTCGCCGCCGTTTCCAGGGCATGACATGGTGCCGGGGCAAAAACTGCGCGAAGACTGGTTCCCGGTGCTTTGGGGGGCGTGACAAAGGTTTGTTCTGGCACTCTGATCCGGTCAGGAATTTGACCGTGATGCGCGGTGCTGATTTTCGTGAGCGATGCGGCAAATTGCGGGTTTGAGCCCTTTCTTCTAGGCCCTCGCGCGGAATCAAGGCCGCAGGCCGCCGCGCATCATGCCAGAGGCATGTCTCCGACATGACGGGCCGTCCCCTGGCACGGCGATTTGGCTGCTGTCATGTTCCACGGATAGCTTGGAAGTGCTTGGCTGCCATAAAGTGCCAGTCACGACGGTCGGATCGCCGCACCACGGCCCGTCAATGCGCGGCTTGGCTTTTCGTTGCGAACGGCAGCAATGTCCGCTCAGCGGCCCTTGCTCCAAGTCGCGGTCAAGGTCAGCTTTGCGACGCTTGTGGCGAAATTTTCATGCCACGATGCTTGCCGGAAACACATCGCATCTCCTCAGAACCACTGCCCCGGTTCCATCAGACCCAGGTCAAGCAGCTGACGCGAGTGCCATTCGAACGGGGCCGAGTTGTGCCATTTGAAGGTCTCGATCTCGAACTTGCTGCCGGGATTGCTTTTCAGTGCCTTGGCAGTGCGGAACGAACAGATGGCCGCCGTGATGTTGTGATGCCAGGGGCAGGCATAGGTATTGTATTCTTCATCGTTGAAAGTGTGGTCCCAGCGCAGGCGCAGCCCCTTTTTGGCCCGGAACAGCGCGATGCGGTCGATCTTGCGGCGCACGGCGGGCACATGTTCCTCATAGCGCCAGCGCAGACCGCCAAAGAAATCAAGCTGCCGTTCCTTGGGGTGGCCGTGGTTGTCCTCATCCGGGCGGGCCAGGGCGTAATAGCCCGAGCGGTCCATATGCGCCTGATCCAGCGATACGGCGTCCGGGTATTGCTTCAGGTCTTCGGCATATAGATCGACGACATAGGTCAGCATCGCATCGCGGCGTTCCTCGCTGTGGAACGCCAGCATCTCGATCACATTGCGGGTCTCGCAAAAGGGGTGGAACAGGTATTCGGCGTTGAAACAATAATACAGCCATTGGCCCGGCACCGCGTCGATGACGGTGTTCACGGCGGTTTCCATCGCGCCTTCCAGGCTCATGTTGTAATCCACCCGCAGCACGGTGTCCTGCAGGTCGCGGGGCAGATCGAAGCTCTCGGGCATCAGGGCGACGACGCTGGGAAACCCGGCCTGCTGGTGGTGGCGCAGGGTCGTGGCCACCTCCACATCGTCTTCGACCATGATCAGCGCCACCGGCCCCTTGGCCAGTTTCGCGGTATTGTCTTTGATCATGGCGGTCAGGCCGGGGTACTGCATATCTGCGCTCTGGATGGTTTTATGCGGCAGAATCGGTTAATTCCCGGTGCATTGCAAGCCTTGCCGCGCCCTGTTAGACGGCAATCTCCCCCGCATCAGGACCGGACCGATGACCAAGAAGCTCTTTATCAAGACCTACGGCTGTCAGATGAATGTCTATGACAGCGAACGCATGGCCGAGGCGCTGGGCGGGCAGGGCTATGTGGAGACGAAGACGCCCGAAGATGCGGATATGATCCTGCTGAACACTTGCCACATCCGTGAAAAGGCAGCGGAAAAGGTCTATTCGGAACTGGGGCGCCTGAAGCCGCTGAAGGATCTGAACCCGGATCTGAAGATCGGCGTGGCGGGCTGTGTCGCCCAGGCCGAGGGCGAAGAGATCATGCGCCGCCAGCCGGCCGTTGACCTGGTTGTCGGCCCGCAGACCTATCACCGCCTGCCCGAGATGGAGGCGCGGGTGCGCGCGGGCAAACCGGCGCTCGACACCGATTTCCCGGCGGAGGACAAATTCGACCACCTGAAGGGCCGCCCCAAGGCGCGGCGCGCACCGGCGGCTTTCCTGACGGTGCAGGAAGGCTGTGACAAGTTCTGCGCCTTCTGCGTGGTGCCCTATACCCGCGGCGCCGAAGTCTCGCGCCCCGCGACCCGGGTGCTGGAAGAGGCCCGCGACCTGGTGGAGCGGGGCGTGCGCGAGGTGACCCTGCTGGGCCAGAATGTGAACGCCTACCACGGCGGCATGACCCTGGCGGGGCTGATCCGAGAACTGGCCTGCATCGACGGGCTGGAACGTATCCGCTACACCACCAGCCATCCCAACGACATGGGCGACGACCTGATCGCGGCGCATGGTGAAGTGGACAAGCTGATGCCCTATCTGCATCTGCCGGTGCAATCGGGCAGTGACCGCATCCTCAAACGGATGAACCGCAGCCACACGGCGGAAAGCTATCTGCGGCTGATCGAACGCATCCGCGAAGCGCGGCCCGACATTGTGCTGTCAGGCGATTTCATCGTGGGCTTCCCCGAAGAAACCGACGCCGATTTCGAGGCGACGATGGAGCTGGTCCGGCAGGTCCGCTACGGCTATGCCTATTCATTCAAATATTCGTCGCGCCCCGGCACCCCGGCGGCAGAGCGTCCGGGCGTGGACCCGGCGGTGGCGGACGAAAGGCTGCAACGGCTGCAGGCGCTGATCACCACGCATCAGCGTGACATTCAGGAAAGCATGGTCGGGCGCGAGCTGGATGTGCTGATCGAGAAACCGGGGCGCAACCCCGGCCAGATGATCGGCAAATCGCAATACCTGCATTCCGTCCATGTTCAGGATGGCTCTGCCGGGGTGGGCGAGATTGCGCGCGTCAGGGTGCTGGACGCCAAGACGAATTCGCTCGGCGGCGTCCAGATCTGAGCCCGTAGAGCCTGACCCGAAGGTCAGGCCCCGGGTTCAATTTTCAGTAATTGTGGCGGCGGTGCGAACCGGGATCGGCCCAGATCCGCTCCATCGTGGCTTTCAGCGCACCGGGGCGCCCCACAAGGTTCGGGTCGCGGCAGATCCGCGTGGCGATGGCATCGGCTGTCGAATAATCGTAGCCGACAGAGACCAGCGTATCGACGAAGACGGCGTTCGGGCGGTCCCAGATCACCTCTTGCCAGGGGCCGCGCCAGCAGCTGACCACGATGCGGTTGCCGGATGGCCCGTAATCGCCGTAGTGATAGCTGTAGGTCGTGTGTCTCTTGTGGTCCGCAGCGGCCGGTACGGCCATGGCGGCCACGGCGGCGGCCAGTACAATTTTCTTGATCATTTCCCACACCCCGGTGTTAAGGCCGATACGCTCGGCATTGCAGCCCGTTTTGGTCGAATGTGATGACGCCAGTTAGCAGCCTGGCCGTCGCGACATGAACGGAATGGAACAACGATTAAGGCAGAACTGGGGCATTTCAAGCTAATTCTTCAAGGAAATCGGGCGCAAAGTGGACAATCCTGATGTGACTACGGGTATTGTGCCGGGGTCGTGATCAATAGTGTGGGGGCACTACTCCAACTTGTATTTATCGGGAAATTGCACGTCACCACTTTGCCCTAAATCTGCCCGGAGAAACACGAAATAGCACCGACCACGCCGACGCTGCCGGACAGGGTGAATCGCGCCAAGGCGGCACATTGCACTGGCGAGATTCGTTTTGCGGCAAGGCTGTCTTGCGATTGCGCCATTCTGTCACCGATCCGGCACCGCAAAGCTAGTTTAACCCGCGCAATTCAAGTCATTCGTGAAAGAAAACCGCTATTTCATTGATTGCGCGGCACAAACAGGGCGGAAATCTGTGATACATGCTTCACAGCTTGGCAAAATTTACCTAACCTTGCCGAATATGCGGGGCTGTTCCGAACCTGGGACGGACGGCCCTATCGTGGGGGAATAAAAAGGAAAATGCTGTGGTGAATATTATCTCCAAAGCGATCCGCACCGTGGCGAGCCTGTCGCTGGTGGCGGCAATCGCCTTGCAAGCGTCAGCTGCCGACGCGCAGACACGGTCGCAATCGGGACGCGACAAAGGGGTTTATGTCCCGACCATCTGGGTTGATCCCGATGGCTGTGAACATTGGGTGATGGATGACGGTGCCGAAGGGTACATGTCGCCGCATGTCAGCCGTCAGGGTATTCCGGTCTGCCACCGGGGCAACGTCTGCGGCGTGATGGAGACTGACCAGTTCTTTGCCACAGACAGCTATCGCATTCACAGCGCGGGCCGCGCACGGTTGCTGAACTTCTTCCAGACCACCGGTGCCGTCAGCTATATCATCACCGGACATACCGACAGCCGCGCTTCGGATGCCTATAACATGCGTCTGAGCTACAACCGTGCCAATGCGGTTGCTGCAATCGCATCCCAGGCCGGGGCACGGATTGCGGATGTGCGCGGCTATGGCGAGCGTCTGCCTGCGGCACCCAACAACACCGCCGCAGGCATGGCCAAGAACCGCCGCGTCGAAATCATCTGCATTCGCTAAGGGGACAGTCACGTGATCAAAACTAAAATTATTATGGTGACCGCCTGTGCCTTTGGCCTGTCAGCCTGCGCCGATTACGAAGGTGGCCTGGGCCGCGGCTATCCGTCGGATAAATCCGTGGACCGGGGCATCGACAAGAAACACCTGAGCCAGCTTCAGGCAGGCATCTGGGTCGACCCGAACGGATGTGACCACTGGATCATCGACGATGGTGTCGAAGGATACCTGTCACAGCGTCTGGACAAATATGGCAAGCCGGTCTGTTCCGGCGTCGCACCGCCCAACCATACCGTGGGTGACTTCAAAGGTGGCTCCAAAATCTGGGACCCGAACTGATTTGACCTCAATTGTCGCAATATCGGGGCCGGCGTGTTGCACACGCCGGCCCTTTTTCTATGCTTGCATTAAACGACTCCCCTAAGTTCAGCTTCATGACCCAACCAAGGAGCATCCCTTGACCCCAAGCGACCTGACCACAGCGCCGGATATCCCGGTGGACCGTGTGCTTGAATTTCCCGACAACCGCCTGCTGATCGACCTCTGCGGTGCCTATGACGCGCATCTTGCTGCCATCGAAAAGGCGCTGGAGGTGCAGATCGTCCGCCGGGGCAATCACCTGAGCGTGCTGGGGGAGGCCGATGCGGCCGACCGCGCCGCCAGCCTGCTGAACGCGCTTTATGCCCGGCTCGAAGGCGGGCGTTCGGTGGAACCTGCGGACATCGACAGCGCGCTGCGCATGGGCGGGTCCGATGCGGGCACCGGGGTGCGGCAGGGTGACCAGATCGAAATGCAGATCGGCGAAACGGTCGAGATCCAGACCCGCAAGAAACGGGTCGAGCCGCGCACGGCGGCGCAGAAGGCCTATGTCAAATCTCTGTTCGACAATGAACTGGCCTTTGGCATCGGTCCGGCAGGCACCGGCAAGACCTACCTGGCCGTCGCGGTGGGCGTCAGCATGTTCATCGGCGGACATGTGGACCGCATCATCCTGTCGCGCCCGGCGGTAGAGGCCGGCGAGAAACTGGGCTATCTGCCCGGCGACATGAAGGACAAGGTCGACCCCTACATGCAGCCGCTTTATGACGCGCTGAACGATTTCCTGCCGGGCAAGCAGCTGGCCAAACTGCTGGAGGAAAAGCGGATCGAGATCGCGCCGCTGGCCTTCATGCGCGGGCGGACGCTGTCGAATGCCTTTGTGGTGCTGGACGAGGCGCAGAACGCCACCTCGATGCAGATGAAGATGTTCCTGACACGCCTCGGCGAAGGGTCGCGCATGGTGATCACCGGCGACCGCACCCAGATCGACCTGCCGCGCGGTGTCGCCTCGGGGCTGGCGGATGCGGAACGGCTGCTCAAGACCATTCCCAAGATCAGCTTCAACTATTTCACCTCGAAGGACGTGGTGCGCCATCCGCTGGTCGCCGCCATCATCGAAGCCTACGAGGCGGATACAGGCACCGGGTGATGCAACGGGATCGGGGCAATTTCCTGACCGGCACTGTCGGGCACCGGGCGGTGCGCCGTGGATGACCTGTCGATCGTGATCGAGGATCCGCGCTGGGAGGCACTGGGGCTGGCGGGGCTTGCCGAAGCGGCAATCCGCGCCACGCTGACCGAACTGGCGCTGGAGCCTGACAATTGCGAAGTCACGCTGCTGGCCTGTGACGATGCGCGTATCGCAGTGCTGAACGGGGATTTCCGCGCCAAGCCGACCCCCACAAACGTGCTGAGCTGGCCTGCGGAGGAGCGCGCGGCCGACCAGCCCGGCGGCAATCCGCAGGCGCTGGAACCCGGCCTTGACGGGCTGTGCGAACTGGGCGACATCGCGATCAGTTTTGACACCTGCACACGCGAGGCGCATGCCGCCGGAAAGCCGGTCTCCGACCATGTCACGCATCTGGTGGTTCACGGAGTGTTGCATCTGCTCGGCTATGATCACGAAACCGACGCCGATGCGGCCCTCATGGAGGGGCTGGAAGTCAAAATACTTGGCAAAATGGGTCTGAATGACCCATATAGGAACTGAAGGGGCATTTGCCCGCATACTAAGACAGGACCCAATGGGCGATACAGACGGATCTTCTAGTGCAGCGCGTAGCGCGCTGGCCGAAGACAATTTGGACGAAATCGACGACAGCAATGCCCGACAGGGCGGCTTTTTCTCTCGTGTGATCGGGGCGCTCAGCCCCTCCGATTCAGATGATGAAAGCGAACTGACGCTGCCCCCCGTGGACCGTGTCAGCGCGCGCGGCATGATGAACCTGCGGCGGATGCGGGTGGATGACGTGTCTGTCCCCACAGCCGATATCATCGCGGTGCCGGTTACCGCCACGATGGATGAGCTGGTGGAAGTGTTCAAGGAAAGCGGCCTGACCCGGCTGCCGGTCTATGACGGCACGCTCGACACCCCCGTCGGCATGGCACATCTCAAGGACCTGGCACTGCAATACGGGTTCAACGGCGAAGCCCATGATTTCGATCTGGCCGCCATGGTGCGTCCCTTGCTGTTCGTGCCGCCCAGCATGACCATCGGTGTCCTGCTGACCAAGATGCAGGCGGAACGCCGGCACATGGCGCTGGTGATCGACGAATACGGCGGTGTGGACGGTCTGGTGACCATCGAGGATCTGATCGAACAGGTCATCGGCGAGATCGAGGACGAGCACGACGTCGACGAAGGCAAATACTGGACCAAGGAAAAATCGGGCACCTATCTGGCCCTTGCCAAGACCCCGCTTGAGGATTTCGAGGCCGAGATCGGACATTCCCTGACCGACCACGACGATGTGGACAAGGAAGAGATCGACACGCTGGGCGGTCTCGTCTTCATGCTGTCGGGGCGGGTGCCTGCACGGGGCGAGGTTGTGCTGCACCCGGACGGGCCGGAGTTCGAGGTGATCGACGCCGATCCGCGCCGGATCAAACGCCTGCGCGTGCGCACCACCGGAGCCTCGGGATGACCCAGCGCCTGACGGCGTGGCAGGCATATCTTCTGGCGGCAATGTTCGGGGCAGGGGGTGCATTCGGCCAGCAACCCTATGATCTGCCGCCGCTGATGCTTTTGGGCATGATCGGCGCGGTCTGGCTGTTTCAGGGCCGCGTCACGGCCCGTCAGGCAGGCGTTACCGGCTGGGCCTTCGGGCTGGGCTATTTCATGCATGCGCTGCAATGGATCGTGTCGCCCTTCATGGTGGATGTGGCGCGCCACGGCTGGATGGCTCCCTTTGCGCTTGTCTTCATGGCGGCGGGCATGGCGCTGTTCTGGGGCGTGGCATTCTGGGGGGCGCGCCGGTTGTCGCGGGCAGGCCCCTGGGCGCTGATCCCCTGCTGGACTGCGGCGGAACTGCTGCGTGCCTATATCTTTACCGGCTTCCCCTGGGCCAGCCCGGCGCAGTCCGGCGTGGGGGTGATGGCGGGACAGGCCCTGGCCTGGATCGGGCCGCACGGGCTGAACGCGATCCTGATCGCGGTGGCGGTCTGGGCGGCCAGCGCGCTGACAGGCCCGCCGCGCGCCCTGCGCTGGCGCATCCTGCGCGAAACGGTGGTGCTGGCCACGCTGCTGGCGCTGCTGCTGCCGGTGATGCGTGGCGATGCCCCGCTCTCGGGCCATACGGTGCGGCTGGTCCAGCCCAATGCGCCGCAAAAGGAGAAATGGGACCCGGAAAAGATCCCTGTCTTCTTTCAACGGCAACTTGCCTTCACAGCCGCCCCGCCCCAGCAGACCGCGCCCGACCTCGTGCTCTGGTCGGAAACCGCGATCCCCTGGAGCCTTGAATGGGCCGGGACCGCCCTGGAGGAGATCGCCCGCGCCGGGGGCGATGCCCCGGTGGCGCTGGGGGTGCAGCGCAGCGACGGGCTGCGGTATTTCAACGCGATGATCACCCTGGACCAAAGCGGCGCGGTCACACAGACCTATGACAAACACCACCTGGTGCCCTTCGGGGAATACATGCCGCTGGGCGATCTGCTGGCCCGTTTCGGCATCTACGGGTTGGCGGCAAACCAGGGCCACGGTTATTCGGCAGGGCCGGGGGCGCGGCTGCTGGATTTCGGGCCGCTGGGTCATGCGCTGCCGCTGATCTGCTACGAGGCCGTCTTTGCCCATGACGTGAATGCCGCGCCGGAACGGCCGGATTTCCTGATCCAGATCACCAATGACGCCTGGTTCGGGCGCGGTGCCGGCCCGCGCCAGCATCTGGCCCAGGCCCGGATGCGGGCCATCGAACAGGGCCTGCCGCTCGCCCGCGTGGCCAATACCGGCATCTCCGCAATGATCGACCCCCATGGCAGGATCACCGCCAGCCTGCCGCTGAACACCGCCGGCTACATCGACGCGGCCCTGCCGACGCCGGGGGCGGTGACACCCTATGCGCGCAGCGGCGATCTGCCGCTTGCCCTGCTTGTGACCATCGCGCTGGCGTTCCTCGGCGGGCGCGCATTGCGTCGGAACCGGGCATGATTTTGCGTTTGGCGCATCACTCTTACGCCGATTTCAGGTTGAATCCCCTAAGCGATTGACGCCTCTTTGAAGGCCGGATAAGCCAACCCAATCGCGCCACAACGGCTTCCTGACGTGGCGTCTTGATTTTTATTTGGAGCACGACATGTCCCGACAGAACTATATTTTCACCTCGGAATCCGTTTCCGAGGGTCACCCTGACAAGGTCTGTGACCGCATTTCCGACGCGGTTCTCGACGCATTTCTCAGCGAAGAACCCGAGGCCCGCGTCGCGGCAGAGACCTTTGCGACGACAAACCGCGTCGTGATCGGCGGTGAGGTCGGGCTGTCCGACAAGGCAAAGCTGAGCGAATACATGGGCCGGATCGAGGATATCGCACGCGCCTGTATCAAGGACATCGGCTATGAGCAGGACAAGTTTCACCACGAGACCTGCGAAATCACCAATCTGCTGCACGAACAATCCGCGCATATCGCCCAGGGGGTGAATGCGGCCGAGAACAAGGACGAGGGTGCGGGCGACCAGGGCATCATGTTCGGTTTCGCCACCGACGAGACGCCCGAGCTGATGCCGGCACCGATCCATTATGCCCATGCGATCCTGCGTCGCCTGGCCGAGGTGCGCAAGGACGGCACCGAGCCGACCCTGCGCCCCGACGCCAAGAGCCAGCTTTCCGTGCGTTACGAAGGCGGCAAGCCGGTTGGAGTCAGTTCCATCGTTCTGTCCACCCAGCACGAATCCGAAAGCCAGTCGAGCGATGACATCCGCGCCATCGTGGAACCCTACATCCTTGAGGTTCTGCCCAAGGGCTGGGTGACCGACGACACCGTCTGGCACGTCAATCCGACCGGTGTCTTTGTGATCGGCGGCCCCGACGGGGATGCGGGCCTGACCGGCCGCAAGATCATCGTGGACACCTATGGCGGTGCCGCGCCGCACGGCGGCGGGGCCTTCTCGGGCAAGGATCCGACCAAGGTGGACCGTTCCGCCGCCTATGCGGCGCGCTACCTGGCCAAGAACGTCGTGGCCTCCGGCATGGCCAGCAAATGCACCATCCAGCTTTCCTATGCCATCGGCGTGAGCGAGCCGCTGTCGATCTATTGCGACACCCACGGCACCGGCGAGGTCGAGGATGCGGCGGTTGAAAAGGCGATTCGCAACGCGATGAGCCTGACGCCCCGCGGCATTCGCCAGCATTTGGAGCTGAACAAGCCGATCTACGCCCGTACCTCTGCCTATGGCCACTTCGGTCGTGCGCCGGAGGCCGATGGCGGCTTCAGCTGGGAACGCACCGATCTGGCAGACAAGCTCAGGGCAGCTGTCTGAGCCGCAGACCACAGGCCGCCGGGTTCATTGTGAGGAACCGGGCGGCGCGCATCCGATCAGGCGGCCCCCCCCGGGGGCCGCTTTTCGTTTCGGGGCAGCCTGAAAGCCGCGGGAGCCGGGGAGATCGCCGTGCAACGGCGGCTTGCAGCAGGCCCCGCAGGGCGCTAAAGCGCGGGGCATGAATGATCCCGTCAGACCCCGCAGGAATTTCTATGGCCGCCTCAAGGGCAAGGCCCTGAAAAAGTCGCAGAAAGCCTACCTGGATGAAGATCTGGGCGCGCTGTCGCCCGGTGCGGTGAGCTGGGAGGAAAACCCCGCGCGCGCACCGCTGGATTTGCCGGGCCTCTTCGGCGACAGGCCGGTCTGGCTTGAGATCGGATTTGGTGGCGGCGAACATCTGGTGCATCAGGCCGCGGCGAACCCCGATGTCGGGATCATCGGCTGCGAACCCTATATCAACGGGGTTGCCATGTTGCTGGGCAGGATCCGGCGCGCCGGGGTTTCGAACCTGGCGGTACATCCCGGTGACGCCCGCGATCTCTTCGATGTGCTGCCTGAGGCCTCGGTTGCGCGGGCGTTTCTGCTCTATCCCGACCCCTGGCCCAAGGCACGCCACCACCGCCGCCGCTTTGTGACCGAAGAACATCTGGTGCCGCTGGCGCGGGTGCTGAAGCCCGGGGCGATTTTCCGGGTGGCGACGGATATCGAGGATTATGTGCGCCAGACCCTGGAGGAAGTGCCGAAATTCGGCTTTGAATGGCTGGCAGAGGGTCCGGAAGACTGGCGCGCGCCCTGGGAGGACTGGCTGTCCACGCGGTACGAGCAGAAGGCCCTGCGCGAGGGCCGCAGGCCGCATTACCTGACCTTCCGCCGGACCTGATTGCGCGGGCCTGCGGCCCGCAAGCGATTTCATTGATTTGGCGCTGCCAAATCGGTGCGAGACGCTGTCTCGCGCTCTGGTATATTTTTGGAACAATGAAGGGGGCAGGCTGGCATGGACGCTGCCGGGAGGCTGGGTTAAAACCGCCCGGAAACAGGTAAGGACCTTCAGATGTCAGCCCATGGTGACCCAATTCCGATGACTTCGCAGGCCTGCGGGCCGCTGACCGGCACGGCGGAGGTGCCCGGCGACAAGTCGATTTCGCATCGATCCCTGATCCTTGGGGCGATGGCGGTGGGCGAGACCACGATCACCGGTCTGCTGGAAGGGCAGGATGTGCTGGATACGGCACGCGCCATGCGGGCCTTCGGGGCCGAGGTGACGCAGCTGGGCGGCGGCAAATGGTCGGTGCATGGTGTTGGTGTGGGCGGTTTTGCCGAGCCGGGGAATGTCATCGACTGCGGCAATTCCGGCACCGGGGTGCGGCTGATCATGGGGGCGATGGCGACCTCGCCCATCGTGGCGACGTTTACCGGGGATGCCAGTCTGAACGGCCGCCCGATGGCGCGGGTGACCGACCCGCTGGCATTGTTCGGCTGTCAGGCGGTGGGGCGCTCGGGCGGGCGGCTGCCGATGACGCTGGTCGGCGCGGTGGAACCGGTGCCGGTGCGCTACGAGGTGCCGGTGCCTTCGGCGCAGGTGAAATCGGCGGTGCTGCTGGCAGGGCTGAACGCGCCGGGGCAGACCGTGGTGATCGAGGCGGAGGCGACCCGCGATCATACCGAACGGATGCTGGCAGGCTTTGGCGCCGAGGTCACGGTGGAGGAGACGGCGCAGGGCCGGGTGATCACCCTGACTGGCCAGCCGGAGCTGAAGCCGCAGCACATCGAGGTGCCGCGCGATCCGTCTTCGGCGGCCTTTCCGGTCTGTGCGGCGCTGATCGTGCCGGGGTCGGATGTGCTGGTGCCGGGGATCGGGCTGAACCCGACGCGGGCGGGACTGTTTGCCACGCTGCGCGAGATGGGGGCCGATCTGACCTATGAGAACGAACGCGAAGAGGGGGGAGAGCCGGTGGCCGACCTGCGGGCACGTTTCTCGCCCGATCTGAAAGGCATCGCGGTGCCGCCCGAACGTGCGGCCAGCATGATCGACGAATATCCCGTGCTGTCGGTGGTTGCGGCCTTTGCCGAAGGCCGCACGGAAATGCGCGGGGTCAAGGAATTGCGGGTCAAGGAAAGCGACCGGATCGACGCCATGGCCAAGGGTCTGCGCGCCAATGGCATCGAGGTGGAGGAAGGGCCCGACTGGTGGATTGTCACGGGCCGGGGGCATGGCAAGGTGCCGGGCGGGGCGGTCTGCGCCAGCCAGCTCGATCACCGGATCGCCATGTCTTTCCTGATCCTCGGCATGGCAACGCAATCCCCGGTGCAGGTGGATGACGCAGGGCCGATCGCCACCTCCTTCCCGATCTTCGAACCGCTGATGCAGGGTCTGGGCGCGCAGATCAGCCGGAGCAACGGATGAGACTGAGCGGTTTCACGGTGGCCATCGACGGGCCCGCAGCCTCGGGCAAGGGGACGATTTCCAAGGCCGTGGCGCGGCATTTCGGTTTTGCCCATCTCGATACGGGGCTGCTCTACCGGGCGGTGGGGGCAAAGGTGCTGGACGGACAGGCCGCCCAGGCCGCGGCAGAGGCGCTTGTGCCCGGTGATCTGGAAGACGACCGCCTGCGGTCGCCCGAGGTTGCGCAGGCGGCAAGCCGGGTCGCCGCGGTGCCGGAAGTGCGCGCCGCCCTGGTCGACTTCCAGCGCAGTTTTGCCACCCGCGCAGGTGGCGCGGTGCTGGACGGGCGCGACATCGGGACAGTGATCTGCCCGGATGCGCAGGTGAAGCTCTTTGTCACCGCCCATGCGGATGTCCGTGCCCGCAGACGCTTTGCCGAGCTGCAGGGCAAGGGGATCGAGACCACCTTCGAAGAGGTCCTGGCCGATGTTCAGGCCCGCGATGCGCGCGACATGGGCCGCGCGGATGCGCCGCTGAAACCGGCCAAGGATGCGGTGCAGATCGACACATCGGAGATGGAGATCGCGGTGGCGGTCGAAGCTGCCGTTTCCCTGATCAAGGCAAAGATGGCGGGCTCTGCCTGAACAGGCCTTTCGGCGCGGCTCACTCAGAGGTGACGTGTATTTCACGCTGTTCCGGCGCAGGATGGGGCAGAGGAGATTGCCATGTTCCGCATCATTGCCCGAAGCCTTGTTGTTCTGACCCTGCTCACCTCCGGTGCCGCGCTGGCGCAGACCGCGTCGCCTGATCTGCCCGAAGCCCCGCAGGGCCAGCAGGGCGAAGCGCCGATGACATTGGCGCGGATGGCCGGGATCATCCGGGCGCTGGACCCGGACATGCGGGTGCAGGGACCTGCGATGGAATTCACCCTTGAGGATATTCCGGTGATCGTGATCACGGACGTGCGGGCCGACCGGATGCGCGCCATGGTGCCCATCGCCAGCGTGGAAGGCCTGACACAGGCGGATCTGCTGCGCCTGATGCAGGCGAATTTCGACGCGGCCCTTGATGCGCGCTATGCGGTTGCGCACGGGCGGCTCTGGGGGGTCTTCATTCATCCGCTGTCGCCGCTTGAAAAGGATCAGTTCCTGTCGGGTCTGGTCCAGACGATCACCGTGGCGCGCACCTATGGCACCGCCTATTCCGGCGGGGCGGCAATATTCGGCGGCGGCGACAGCAGCGAGATCTATCGCGGGCTGCTGGAGGAATTGCGCAAAAAGGGTCAGGAGCTTTGACCCCGGCGGGCGTATTATTCTTTGCAAATAACCGCTGTCGCGATGGTGGTCTTGTTGCGCGGGCAGGCTAGGTCGTGTTGACATTCATTGTCGCCCACCCGCGCGAGACGGATTTTGCCGCTGGCGCCCTGATGTGAGCGCAGCA